>DAOUZN010000065.1 GCA_030665585.1 Deltaproteobacteria bacterium
CGCATGGCGAGCCTCTGTTCGCAAATGCCGAACCTGACCATTCTCATGTCCAACGTGGATGCTGCTTTGAGGCAGAAGAGGCTTTCGGCCGGAGATAAAAAGCTTCTGAAAAAATATGCCTGTGAAACCACCGGGAGCTACTGCGCGGGATGTGCTCACATCTGTGAGCCGGCTGTTGAAGGAAAAGTGCCCATCAGCGACGTCATGCGATACCTGATGTACCATCACCATTACGCAGATCATGACCAGGCCAGAGCCCTTTGCGCAGAACTCCCAAAGGACATCTGTCATCGCCTTTCAAGCCTGGATTTCTCCCCTGCCGAGCAGAGATGCCCCCAGGGCCTCAAGATCGGGAAGTTGATGAGGCAAGCGGCTCAAGTCTTGGCCTAGGGGAAGAATGGGGTAAGGCATTGACCTCCCGGAGCGTTTTATATATGTTGATATGTAACGGTTTCGTCAAAGGTCCATTTCGTTCGCTCCGTGAACATGTTGGGCGCTCACAAGAGACTTTTTGCGCGTTCATCCCATGTAAACGTCCAACGGAGATAGGAGAAAGGAGGATAGGTGCATGGCGGCAAAGAACGAACTCGTTCTTGAAGACTTCACGAGTGTGACCGATTACATTGACAGGGCGCTGGAGAAAATCAACACCATCTATAAGTCACCAGACCTTTCTGAAGAACAGAAGTCTCAGGTGGGTAGGCTCGGACGCTTGCTCCACCAGACCGGTCATGACATCGGTCACTTTTTCATGACCTTGGAATCACTGCCCAATGAACTTAAAGAAAAATTGCATGAATATTACGGGCATTAGGCCATACCATTGATGAATGGACAAGACTTTTAAATGATAACAGATTCGCCATCGATATAGTAAACTTCAGGGGGAAAATCCCCATGGCATTCAAAAGGGCTCTGTGCATGGCACTTCACAACCATCTGCATGGGGCCTGTTTTGTCTCACAGGAGTTGTGCAAGTGGCAGAACGAATAGGCGTTTATGTCTGTGAGTGCGGTCCGAACATCAAGGACGCCATGGACCTGGATGAGGTGGTGACGTTCGTCCAAGGCCTTGAAAACGTGGTCCTGACCAAAGCGTTTGGGCTGTTGTGTGCGCAAGAAGGTCAAGAGCTTATCGGAAAAGACATCAAAGAACACGACCTCACGAGGGTGGTGATTGCGGCGTGTTCACCAAAGGAGCATGAAAAGACCTTTAGGCAATGCCTGGAGAAGGCCGGCCTCAACCCTTTTCTCTTGCAGATCGCCAATATTAGAGAGCAATGCGCCTGGGTCGTTAAGGATAAGTCCCTTGCCACTGACAAGGCCAAGGCCATCATTCACGCAGCGGTTAGGCGAGTTGCTTATCATGAACCCTTGGAGGTCAAAGAGATAGCATGCCAACCGCATGCCCTTGTCGTAGGGGCCGGCATGGCAGGGATCAGTGCCGCGCTCACGCTGGCACAAAAGAATAGAAAGGTCTATCTGGTGGAAAAATTGCCGTGTATTGGCGGCAAAGTAGCCTGTTATGAAGATGTGTTTCCCAGCCTGGAGTGCGCTTCTTGTATCCTTGATCCCATACTCGATGAGGTTTTACATAACGAGCATATCGAGATTCTCACATTGACTGAGGTCCAGGAAGTATTGGGCTTTTATGGCAACTTCCTGGTCAAGGTGACCAAGAAGGCAAGGTTCGTGGATACTGAGACCTGTATCGGCTGCGGAGCGTGTCTTGAGACTTGCCCAGTTACAGTAAAAAATGAATATAACGAGGGCCTTGATGAACGAAAGGCCATCTACATCCCTTATGCGGGTGCCTTGCCGAATGTGGCAGCCATCGATAAGAAGCACTGTTTACGCTGGCAAGGAGAAGCGTGCAGCGCCTGCAGGGAGGCCTGCCCTTTCGGGTCCATCACCTACGAGGACACCGACCAGGTGCGCCAGTTGAGAGTAGGCGCCATCGTCCTGGCTACGGGTTTTGATCTCTTCGACCCGGCGAGGGCGCCCCAATACGGATACGGCAAGGTTGAAGATGTCTATACCAGCCTCGAATTTGAAAGACTCGTCAATTCTACCGGGCCAACGCAGGGAAAGATCGTGTTACGAAACGGTCAGGTTCCTGAAAAGATTGCCCTGGTGCATTGTGTCGGCTCCAGGAGTGGCAAGTTTCATGAGTACTGCTCCACGGTTTGCTGTATGTATTTGCTAAAGTTTGCTCATCAGGTGACCCGCCAATTGTCGGGTGTTTCAATCCTCGGGTTTTACTCCGACCTGTGCCTCCCGGGAAAAGAAGCGCAGGGCTTCTTTAACAAGATCTCGCAAGAGGGCAACATACAATGGCTGCATATGAAGGAGCCGGATTCCATAGAGATCACGCAAGCAGACGGAAAGACACTCATTAGGTTTACGGACGTCCATGGAAGCCCTCGCGAAGTCACCTCAGATATGGTCGTCCTGGCGCCCGCCATGGAAGGGGCGAGAGATGCCGGGGCGATGGCTCAGATTTTCGATATATCTCAAGGGGCAGGAGAGGGATTTTTTGCTGAAGAAAACAGCCAAATAGCCCCTGTCTCAACAGCCATAGAGGGCATATTCATTGCCGGCTGTGCCCAAGGCCCAAAGGATATTCAAAGCTCGGTAGCACAGGGGCAGGCCGCAGCAGGCAGGATATTGTCACGCCTTGTCCCGGGAGAGAAGTTGGCCCTTGAGCCCGTAACCGCTGAAGTGGATGAAGACCTCTGCTGTGGGTGCAAACTATGCGTTGGCCTGTGTTCCTACAAGGCCATCACCTGCGATAACTTGAAAAACAATGTGGCTATTAACAAAGTGTTGTGCAGGGGTTGCGGCACTTGCGCTGCCGCGTGTCCCAGCGGAGCCATTAAGGCTCACCACTTTACGGATACGGAAGTGTCCGAAGAAATAAGAGGCCTGCTGCGACAAGGTTAGAAAGAGCGGTGCCACGATGAAAGGTTTTGAACCCAAGATCATCGGTTTTCTCTGTAACTGGTGTTCTTACGAAGGGGCCGATGCTGCGGGCAGGGCGCGGAAAGCCTATCCTGCGAACCTGAGAGTCCTCAGAGTGATGTGTAGCGGCAGGGTCGATCCTCAATTCATCCTTGAGGCCTTCAAAGAGGGCGCTGACGGGGTGATGATCCTGGGTTGCCATCCGGGTGACTGCCATTACAAAGAAGGTAATCTCCAAACGCTCAAAAGATATTATGTATTAAAGCGGGTGCTAAGCACACTTGGCATAGAAGAAGACAGATTAAGGCTTGATTGGATCTCAGCCGGCGAGGGAGACAAGTTCGTCCAAGTCGTTTCTGAAATGACTGAAAGAATGAGGCAACTCGGCCCCTTGCCTCGCTGAAGATGGGCAGCATCAAGATGACCTACAGGGTGTTGCGGTCATCCTGTTGGCGACTTCTCTTTGAACAGGGGTTTGTGGCTTCGTAAACATGACGGGAAAACCCAAGATCGCGCTATATTGGTGTTCAAGCTGCGGCGGCTGTGAGGAATCGGTCATTGATTTGGCCGAGGATCTCTTAACGGTTACTGCGGCCGTCGATATTGTGTTTTGGCCGGTAGCCCTGGATTTCAAGTATAAGGACGTTGTCGCCATGAATGATGGCGAGATCACGGCAACGTTGATCAATGGCGCTATTAGGATGGGTGAACAAGAGCATATGGCCAAAATGCTGAGAAAAAAATCCAGATTGGTCATCGCCCACGGAAGCTGTGCCCACCTTGGCGGGGTCGTGGGTCTGGCCAATTTCTATCGACGTGAAGATTTGCTAAGCCGCTTATACCAGGAGGTTCCCACGATCAATAATCCTCAGGGAATCTTACCACAACTCGAAACCATAGAATCCGGCAGAAAAGTAAAACTGCCGGATTTCCATGACACGGTAAAGACCTTGGATCAAGTCGTCGAAGTGGATTACACCATCCCGGGTTGCCCCCCGACGCCAGAGCTCATCAAAGAGGCCATGATGATGGTCCTGGAAGACCGGCTCCCGCCAAGGGGAAGCGTATTGGCGGAAAAAAAGGCCCTGTGCGATACGTGTCCGCGAAGAGATAGCAAGCCCGACAAATTACGGATAACAGAGTTCAAACGAGTCTATGAAACTGAGTGGGACCCTGAAAAGTGTTTCTTGGCTGAGGGTATTATCTGCCTTGGTCCTGCCACCAGGGGGGGCTGCAATGCAAGGTGTATCAATGCCAACATGCCCTGTCGGGGTTGCTTTGGGCCCACAGACGACGTGAGGGACCAGGGCGCAAAATCTTCCTCCTTCCTCGCGTCCATCATTGATGTCACAGACAAAGAGGCATTGAAGAAGATCGTGGATGCCATTCCTGATCCTGGCGGACTATTCTACAGGTACGGCCTGGCCTCATCCATATTGAAGGGAAAGATGACCAGGGGCCGATCATGAGCAAACGAATCACCATTGACCCCATCACGAGATTGGAAGGACACGGCAAGATTGAGATCTTTCTTGACAACCACAAGGACGTGGAGCGTGTCTATTTTCAAGTCCCTGAACTGAGAGGCTTTGAGAAGTTTTGTGAAGGCAGGGCAGCAGAGGAGATGCCCACCCTGACACAAAAGATTTGTGGGGTGTGTCCCACGGCCCACCATACAGCATCAAGCAAGGCACTGGATGCTCTGTTCGGCGTTGAGCCGCCGCCCGCAGCAAAAAAGCTCAGAGAGCTCATGTATAATGCCTTCATGTTTGAAGACCACCTGTTGCATTTCTATTTTCTGGGAGGCCCTGATTTCATTGTCGGTCCCATGGCGCCAAGGGCGCAAAGGAATATCCTCGGTGTTATAGATAAAGTGGGCGTCGAAATGGGAAAGAAGGTCATCGATATCCGGAAACGGGTACGGGGCGTCAATGCATTAGTTGGCGGAAGTGCCCTTTATCCTGTTTGCGGGCTTCCAGGCGGCGTTTCAAAGGCCATGACCGAGGAGGAGAGGGCTCAAATACAGGTGGTGACAAAAGACGCCGTGGAGTTTGCCAAACTGACATTGAATATCTTTGATGATGTGGTGCTGAATCATAAGGGGTTGGCTAAATGGCTCACCAGTGACGTCTTCTCCCTCAAAACGTACTACATGGGCCTGGTCGATGATCATGACAAGGTCAACTTTTACGACGGGAAACTTCGGGTGGTTGATCCCAACGGCAGGGAATTTGTCAAATTCGAGGCAAAGGACTATTTGGAACACTTAGAGGAACGGGTTGAACCGTGGAGCTATCAGAAGATACTCTATTTGAAGAACGTCGGCTGGAAGGGATTCATCGATGGACAAGACAGCGGCGTTTTTAGGGTGGCCCCCCTTGCCCGCCTCAACGCCTCTGAAGGCATGGCCACCCCCTTAGCCCAGGCCGAGTATGAAAAGATGTTCCATGCGCTGGGTGGAAAACCGGTTCACAACACCTTGGCCTACCATTGGGCCAGGCTGATCGAGGTCTTATACGCGGCAGAAAGAATGGACGAACTTGCCAGAGATGAGGAACTCACCAGTCCCCACATACGCAATCTTCCTCATCAAACTCCTAGAGAAGGCGTCGGTGTCTGCGAAGCGCCGAGGGGGACGCTTTTTCATCACTATGAAACCGACGAGAAGGCCATCGTAGAAAAGTTGAACCTTTTGGTTGCCACCCAGAACAATGCCGCAGCCATTTGCATGTCCGTTGAAAAGGCGGCTCGAGCCGCCATCAAAGGCGGCGACATCTCTAATGGCAAGTTGAATGTGGTAGAGATGGCCTTCCGAGCCTATGATCCTTGCCTGGCCTGTGCCACGCATTGCCTCCCGGGAAAAAAGGCCACCGATGGTCCATGTCTATGATGGGGGGAAAACGGATAAAGGGCATTGAAGATCCCCACAGTCCCGATAAATCGGGACGGGGAATGCCCTCGCTTTTGCGGTTTAACTGTAGGATCTCACGTAAGGAGAGGTGAAGATGGCAGTGGAACTTATAGATACCCTGGGCCAGAAGTGCCCTCAGCCGGTCCTAAAGATCGCCGTGAAGGCCCCGGACATGAAACATGGTGATATCTTGGAGGTGTTGGGAGACTGCCCGACCTTTGAGAAAGATGTACGCACCTGGTGTGAGCGGCTGGGCAAGGTCTTTCTTTCCGTCAAGGATGAAGGGCAAAACAAGAAGAGGATCCAGATCCAGTTTTAGAAAGCCCCTGGGCGCTTAAGAAGACTCAACGCGTAGCGAAATTCGTATAGCATGGCGCTGACAACGGGCCCTTAGCGCCGCCTACGGGAGGCTCTTGCCTGGGAAGGAAACCTAAAGGGTGAAAGAGAAGGTAAAATGCTGGGAATTCTTTCAATGTAACGAGCAAGAATGCCCGGTTTTCAAGTCCAAGGAGTTGCATTGTTGGCTCATCTCAGGGACCCACTGTCGTCATGAGATCCAGGGAAAGTTCTTGGAAAAAATCGAGATGTGCCTGGAATGCGAGCCCTTTAAACGAAACATCGATGTCGATTCCATAGCAGCGACCCTAAAGGTGGTCAATGCACAACTCACAGCATTCAGGCATATGGTTGACGAGCGAGACAGGGAGTTGGAAGGCACCAGCATGGAGCTGGCCCTGGGCTTGTCCGAGGTTTTTCAGGCGCTGAAAAAGATCGCTTCAGGCGATCCTGACGTCCGGATACCCGAAACTTCACAACTCGAGTTGATGACGAAACTAAAACACATGGTCAACCTGACCGCCGAAGACCTGGGAGAAATCGTTGATCTTTCTCATGAGTTCGCCATCGGTCTGGCAGAACACTTCGATGTATTGCATAGGGTCTCACAAGGTGACCTCATGGCCCGGGTGTCTGGCACTGCAAGAGTAGACCTGTTGGGATCCCTAAGAAAAGTAACCAACGAGATGATTCAGAGTGTATCCCGAGAAATCAGCGAGCGCAAGCGGGCAGAGGGGGCATTGCGGGAGAGTGAGGAGCGGTTTCGACAGACGGCAGCCCTGTCTCCCTTTCCCATCTCTATCATCGACTCAGACGGACGGTATTTGTACTTGAACAAGAAATTTACTGAGGTTTTTGGGTACACACTGGAGGATATCCCCACTGGAAGGGATTGGTTTCACCAGGCCTATCCAGATCCGAAGTACCGACAACAGGTCTTATCCGCCTGGAAAGGTGACCTGGATAAATCGGGAGCATTGGAAGGCAGGATTCGAGAGTTCAAGGTTGTCTGCAAAGACGGAACACTGCGGGACATTGTCTTTAGACCCGTATCCATGGACAACGCAAAACAGTTCGTTACTTATGAAGACCTCACCAAGCGCAAGCGGGCAGAGGAGGCGCTACGGGCGTCGGAGCAGAAATACCGAACGATCTTCGAACTAGCCGCAAGTTCCATTGTACTGGTTGATGGCGAGACAGGCGCGTTCATGGAATTCAACAGAAGGGCCCATGAGAATCTCGGCTTTACCCACGAGGAATTTGAAAAGCTGAAGATAACCGACTTTAGCGTCACGGAAGGCCCTGAGCAACTCATGCGCCGCATCAAGAAAATCACCAAGGAGGGGGCCGATCGATTTGAGACGAAACATAGGACCAAGAGTGGAGAGATACGAAATGTCCACGTGAGTAGCAAGACGATTACCATACAGGGAAAGGACTACGTTCAGAGCATATGGCGGGACATTACCGAGTTTAAGCAAACGGAGGCAAAGCTCGAGGACATGTTTACGCAGGTCAAAAAAGGCCACGATGATCACTTGTCTATTCTGAATATGCTGCGCTTGGGAATTGCAACAGTAGACAAAAACGGTCGTGTCACCTTTCTCAATCAGACCGCCCAGCACCTTATCGGAAAGAGTCTAACAGCAATCATGGGAAGTCATTGGGAAGCCTTACTCCATTTCAATGTCCATGATAAAGCCCGGCTAAAGGATCTATTGAGGCATCCCGGTAAAGCAAGAACGAAACTGCAAGCCCAAGTCGAATTTGCCGAAGGGCGGCGTTATTGGATGGAGATCGAAGTGCAAGACGATCCCCGTACGCCGGATAGAAGAATCTTCTTTCTCTACGATATGTCTGAGGTCTACGATTTGCGGCGCATGCTGGAAGACAAGGCCCAATTCCACGATCTTGTTGGCAAAAGCAAGCCCATGCAGGCTATCTACCAGCGCATCCAAGAGATTTCCAAGGTGGATTGGACCGCCCTGATCGAGGGCCAGACCGGAACAGGAAAAGAACTGGTCGCGCGGGCCATCCATTTTTCAAGCCATCGAAAGGACAAGCCCTTCATCGCCGTCAACTGTGCCGGCCTGGCCGATTCGCTGCTGACCAGCCAGTTGTTCGGTCACAGACGGGGGGCTTTTACCGGAGCGGTTGAGGATCACAAAGGCTTCTTTGAGGTGGCCAACGGGGGAACCCTCCTTCTGGACGAGATTGGCGATATTTCCAAGAATATGCAGACCAGTCTCCTTCGGGTCCTTGAGGAAAAGGAGATCATGCGACTCGGTGAATCCAGGCCTCGAAAAATAGATGTTCGGGTCTTGGCGTCCACGCATCGGGATCTGAGTCAGGAAGCGGCAGAGGGCCGTTTTCGCCCTGACCTGCTTTATCGGATCCGAATCGCCAGGATCAAGCTTCCCCTGCTGCGTGAGCGCCGCGAGGACATCCCCCTGCTTGTTGCATCCTTCCTGGGCCAAAGCCGTGCAGCCACCGGCAAGCCCGTCAAGGGCGTCAGCCGGGAAGCCATGAGGATACTCTTGCAATACGATTGGCCCGGAAATGTGCGCGAACTGAAAAGCGCCATCGACTTTGCTACCCTCCACTGCAAAGGATCAATCATTAACGCCGAAAACCTCCCGCCTGAAATAGTCTATCCAAGGTATCCCCGACCACCAGCCAGCGACCCACACGAGGCAGAGAAACAACGCGTGCTGGCCGCACTGGAGACTGCGAGAGGAAATCGTACTCTTGCGGCTAGCCAGCTTGGCATGAGCAGGGCCACACTGTATCGTCGTCTAGCACGCCTGGACATTACGTCCGTCAAATAGCCCTGCGATTCCCAAAGAATGTCTCGTGTGAGACAGCTGGTAGACACAGAATGAGACGCTTTTTGTCTCATCGTATCCCTGCGGGTATTAAGAACCATCAGAGGCAAAAAGAGCAACTCCAGGATATCAACACGTTAAGCATAGATCCCATTTTTGGCATTATCCTTGCTGTAACAAGTGTTAGACTTTCTTGTAGGTCATCACGGGAAATGCTTCCTTGCTCGTGCGGGATCAAACGCCAATGGAACCAAAAAAGGTACTCATCGTTGAGCGATTAAGGGCCGCCCGCGAGTATTTGAGTGGGGTGGTCAAGATGAACGGCTTTCACGCTCATGCCGTGAAGCGACAAAGCGCGTTTTTGACCGATCTAAGTCGTGAAAATCCCGACCTACTGCTTCTCGGCTCGAGCATCCGTATGGAGCAGATAAGCGCTTTCCACAAAGTCCTTGAACGCGAGAAAAAGGTCCTCCCGATCCTATTCATTCTAAACGGCAAAAAGGCCTCGGAAAAAAGCAGAATCCTCAATAACGGCCATACCGCTTGCCTCCCCGGTAATTTTCATCCCAACGACTTGAAGGCGGCCATCGAAAAGCTGCTTCAAGGATCGCAGAACCCCAATGGCAGAGCACTGGACAGCATCATTCTCGGGAAGACCCCGGCCATGATCAAACTGAAGTGCCATATTTTGGACCTAGCCAAATCCGATCTGACCGTGGTTGTGACCGGTGCAAGCGGTACAGGTAAAGAACTGGTGGCCCGCGCCATTCACAGATTTTCACGCCGGGCAGATAGGCCCTTTGTCAAGGTCAATAGTGCGGCCCTGCCGACGAATCTCTTTGAGAGTGAGCTGTTTGGATTTGAAAGGGGGGCTTTCACCGGGGCCTGCAAGACAAAACCGGGGAAATTCCAACTAGCACACTCTGGAACCATCCTGTTGGACGAGATTTCTGACATCCCCTTGCCCATGCAGGGCAAGCTTCTCCAAGTCCTTGAAGACAATGAATTTTCCCCTCTTGGGAGCACCTCTAATACAAGGATCGATGCCCGAGTTCTGGCAGCCACCAACGCCAATCTGAGTGAGATGGTATCCCGGGGGCAGTTCAGATTGGACCTTTATTATCGCGTCAACGTGGTATCTGTTCACATTCCGTCCTTGAAGGATCGCAAGGAAGACATTGATTTGCTGTGCGACCACTTTCTCAGAAAATATGCCGCCCGGAATGGCACGGCGAATACAGGACTTACCGACCGGGTTCGGGAGCAGTTTTATCAGTATTCGTGGCCCGGAAACGTTCGCGAACTGGAAAACGTTATCCAAGCTATAGCTGCGCTCGGAAACGAAGAGAGCTTTTACGAAAAGGTCGGCAATTATGGTCTTTCAGGTGTTTCTCGACATAGGAAGGGGCCTGCGACGACGGCCGGTG
Organism: Deltaproteobacteria bacterium; assembly: GCA_030665585.1. Lineage (GTDB taxonomy): Bacteria > Desulfobacterota > Desulfobacteria > Desulfobacterales. The sequence goes on from DAOUZN010000065.1 coordinate 10,460, forward strand.
CACTGACCGGCAGCGCGTCCAAGCTGCTGACAAGATATACCTTAAAGGAGCTCTCCAAGAAAATAGCACGCCAGGCCGAGACAGATACCATAGTGAATGTGCTTTCCCACACGGACTGGAATCGCAAGAGGGCGGCTGCTCTGCTCAAGACCAGCTACCGGACCCTTCTAAGCAAGATCAAGGAATACGAGATTGAGCAACAGGCGGCGGGCCCTGTCGCAGGGGTCTTTGACCGAAGTAGCCAGCCAATTGGGAGTACCTATCCTCTTTCGGCAGATTATCTCCAAAGCGCTTAAAGGAACAACAGCCTTTCCTTTCACTCTGCCGGCCAACTCTTTTTCCGGGCAAGACGCTCACTTGTAGGACCGTCCCGGACTCCCTTCCTGCGTCAGCCCCAGGATATCCCCTTAGTCTATCCCCTGCACGGCACACCAGAACACTTTGATTTCCCCGTCAAATTCTGATACGTGGGGTATGCGACCGCGTGTGCGATATTCGTGGGTTTCATCATTTTTGGACAACAGAAGATCGATCATGGACACACTATTGTCGGAAAAACACCGTGCCGTGCGCCGCTCAGTGCGTGAATTTTGCGAGCGCGAGCTTCTACCCATTGCCAAAGACATCGACCAGGAGGCCCGCTTCCCCTGGGAGGTGGTTGAAAAGATGGGGAGGCTGGGTT
>DAOUZN010000082.1 GCA_030665585.1 Deltaproteobacteria bacterium
TCAAGGAGTTGGAGAGTGAGGCCATTAGGCGACAGAAGGCGGAGGAGGCACTTCGGAAGAGCGAGGCACGGTATCGCGCTGTTGTCCAGGATCAAACAGAACTGATCTGTCGTTTCACACCAGACGGAACGCTCACTTTTGTCAACGACTCCTATTGCCGCTATTTTAGCAAGACGCCTGAGGAACTCCTCGGGCAGAAGTTTATGCCACTCATTCCGGAAGAGGATCATAAGCAGGTAGAAAACCACTTCACATCATTTTCACGGGAAAACCCCGTGGCTGAGCAAGAGCACAGCGTTATAGCACCCAACGGCGATATCCGTTGGCAAGGGTGGATCAACCGGGCGATATTTGATGCGCACGGGACCCTTGTGGAGTTTCAGTCGGTTGGACGTGACGTGTCCGAGCGCAAGTGGGCAGAGGAGGCGCTGCAAGAGAGTGAAAAACGCTTTCGACAAATGGCAGAACTCTCTCCTTTTCCAATCTCTATCAGCTCATCAGACGGACGATATCTGTACTCAAACAAGAAATTCAGTGAAGTTTTTGGCTACACACTGGAGGATATCCCAACAGCAAGGGACTGGTTTCATAAAGCCTATCCAGATCCTGAGTACCGTCGAAAAGTCATGTCCGTCTGGAAATCTGACTTGGAGAAATTCGGCGCGTACGAGGTCAGGCTCCGACAGTTCAGTGTCATATGCAAGGATGGAACACTTCGGGAGATAGTTTTCAGGCTCGTATCTCTGGACGATGGAAACCAGTTTATTACTTATGAAGACCTCACGGAACACATGCGCGCAGAAGGGGAATTGAAAAAGCACCGTGAGCATCTTGAGGAAACGAATACTGCATTGCGAGTTTTATTGAAAAGCAGAGAGGAGGATAAATCAGAGCTCGAAGAAAAAGTCCTATCCAACGTGAAGGCACTGGTTTTGCCCTATTTGGAGAAGCTCAAGATGACCTCATTGGATGCTAACCAGATTTCCTACATGAGTATCCTGGAATCAAACCTGAACGACATCATTTCACCGTTTTCGCGTAGATTGTCCTCGAAGTATTTGGGCCTCACACCCACAGAAATTCGGGTAGCGAATCTTGTGAAGGACGGCAAAACCACCAAAGAGATAGCAGAATTTATGAATGTATCAGATAAAACGGTCCAGACTCACAGGGACAATATTAGAAAGAAATTTGGGATAAAGCACAAGAAGACAAACCTCAGGACCTACCTATCATCCCTCCAATAATCCCGATATTTTATGCGGCATTTATACTCAATAATTCAGGTTTGTGTATCGTAAAGGCCTTGATATAATTTAGACGCCTGGACAGTAAACTTCCGAAGTTTGACCGGGGCCTCCCCTTTCACATAGCCACATCGTGGCGGGAAACAGCTGAATACAGGAACAAACCTACCTTCCTACTTCAGGAGGCCTCGGTTTCAAATTTCGGCCTTTCTCTTTTCAGCTTGTCCTCAAGTATCCCCAAGCTGTGATTGTGGATGCCATGGCCCGATGAATTTTAGTCCGATGTAGAAACCCTTGCTCTCTGAGCAAGGTCATGGTTCAGAGGCTTTGCCTTCTGAACGACTCATTGTTACAACCAATCCTGAGTTGTCCCCACAACACCAGGAAAGGAGTAACAGATGAGCCGTTTTCGGAAACTATCACAGACGATTTGGCATTGCCAATACCATATTGCTTGGACGCCGAAATATAGGTACCGAATCCTGACGGACAAGATTGCGGATCTTGTAGTGTACTGTATTCGGGCATATTCTGAACAGTTGAAGTGCGAGGTAGTAGAATTGAATGTTCAGATAGATCATGTTCATTTGATTTCGATGGTTCCTCCGAAAATCTCGATTTCGGACTACCTTGGCACTATCAAGGGTCGAGCATCTATTCGGGTGCTCAATACATATAGGCATTTGAGAGAAAAACCCTATTGGGGTAATCATTTTTGGTCCAAAGGTTACTGTGTGGATACAGTAGGCTTGGATTCAGAAATGATCCGCAAATATGTGAAGTATCAAGAAGCAAAAGAACGCCGAGAAGAACAAGTTCAGCAAAAGTTGTTTTAACCACGATCAGGGACAACTCAACCTTGGCCCCTTAGGGGTCAAGGCAAAGTATCCCCTTCTAGGGGTTACCAAAGCCGGCCCCTACGGGGTCGGAGTTTTACCTTTTTTGACTTAGATCCCCAGTAATTTGAATGTGTCTATGGAAAAACTCATTCAAGCATCGCAGGATTCAAATGACAATGGATTGGACGCCATCATTGTTGGGCAGACCCCGGCTATGGTCGAGTTGAAGCGCCATATTTTAGCCCTAGGCAAAACCGATCTCACTGTCCTGATCACCGGAGAGAGTGGTACAGGCAAAGAGCTGGTGGCTCGTGCCATTCACAAATGTTCACCCCGGGCAGATAGACCTTTTGTTAAGGTCAACAGTGCTGCAGTACCCCCGAACCTCTTTGAGAGTGAACTATTTGGATTTGAAAAAGGGGCCTTCACGGGAGCCTGCAAAAAAAAGCGGGGCAAGTTCCAACTGGCCCACTCCGGAACGATTTTTTTGGATGAGATCGGTGAAATTCCCCTGCCTGTGCAGGGCAAGCTTCTTCAAGTCCTTGAGGATAATGAATTTTCTCCTCTCGGAAGCACCACTAATGCAAGAATCGATGCTCTTGTTCTGGTAGCTACAAACGACAATCTGAGTCAGATGGTGTCCCAGGGCCAGTTCAGATTGGACCTTTATTATCGCGTCAACGTGGTATCTGTTCGCATTCCGCCCCTTAGGGGTCGCAAGCAAGACATTGATTTGCTGTGCGACCACTTTCTCAGAAAATATGCCGCCCGGAATGGCAAGGCGAATACAGGACTTACCGACCGGATCCGGGAGCAGTTTTATCAATATTCCTGGCCTGGGAACGTGCGCGAACTAGAAAATGTGATCCAGGCCATTACCGCACTGGAAAATGAAGAGAGCTTTTGCGAAAGGATCAACCATCACGGTCTTTCAGGCGTTTGTCGCAACAGGAAAGGACCCACGTCGACAGCCGATGCTCTGAATGGCAGCACGTCCCAGCTGCTGACGAGATACACCTTAAAGGAGCTCTCCAGGAAAGCGGCTCGCAAGGCCGAAACAGATACCATTGTGAATGTTCTTACCTACACGCACTGGAACCGCAGGAAAGCAGCAGCTCTGCTGAAAACCAGCTACCGAACCCTTCTAGGCAAGATCAAGGAATACGAGATTCAGCAACGACCTGTCGCCCTTGAGGATGCTCTTGGCAAAACTCGCCAGCCAGCCAGCCATTCCTACGTCGGCCATTTCGAGAGGGCGCAAAAGGGCACCAAAACGGCAAGGTTTGGTAGATATGTACGAGCGGGATTTTGACACTGACAATGAACCTCCCCGCGGCAAGCTGCGGGTAGTCCGCTCGCTGTTGCGGTTCAAGTAGGCAGAAGTGGATCTGAGACATACCTTTCAACCTTTCACCAGCGTCCCCTCATTGCCTTGTTGCGCTCCTTCAAAATGTGTATACCCTGTCGTACTCACGGTTCATCTCAGCGATCTGGCCCTGATCTGCAAAACTGAAATAGGTGTTGTCTCCGATGATGAGGTGCTCATGGACCGTGATTCCCATCACCCGGCAGGCGTGTATCAGCTGACGCGTGATGAGCTTATCCTCCGGAGATGGTCTTGGCTCTCCTGAGGGATGGTTGTGCACCAAGAACAGGCCGGCCGCGTGATGCCTGAGGGCTGCTTGGACCACTTCCCTGGGATAGACGCTGCTGGCCGTGAGGGTCCCCTCAAAAAGGGTTTCTATGGCGATGATCCTGTTTTGGGCGTCCAGGAAGACGACCTTAAAGATCTCGCGCTTCTTGTCGCGAAGCCTGTGGTAGAGATAGTCAAAAAGCTCTCTGGAGGATCGGATGGGGTGTTTCTTGACGAGTCTCTTTTTCAAGTATCGCCCAGCCACTGCATGGACGAACTTGATACCAAATATGTTTTTCGGCCCGATTCCCTTTATCTCTTGGAGCGCTTCAGGCGGGGCTTCAATGACACCCTGGAGGGTCTTGAAACGCCTCAAAGCCGCCTTGGCCTGTTCCTTACAGTCCTTCCTTGGGGTGGCCAAGGCCAAGAGCAGCTCGATTACTTCATAGTCGTGGAAGCCATCGAGTCCGGAAGCCAGGAATTTTTCCCTCAGGCGGCCTCGATGGCCTTCGCCTTTATGGGATTTCTTCTTTGCAGCCGCCACAGCCAATCACTCTTCATCCATCTCCTGTCTCAGATCTCTACTCATGAGAACGTGAAGCGCTTCTTTTGGCTCAAGATCTTCGTACAAGATGCGGTAAATCTGCTCTGCAATAGGCATCTCCACCCCTATCTTTCGGGACAGATTGTAAACCGATTTTGTGGTTCTGACCCCTTCGGCGACCGTGCGAGTCTCGGAAAGGATGGCTTCAAGCTTCATGCCCTGTCCTAGCTTGTGGCCCACCGTCCAATTACGGCTCAGCTTTCCTGTACAGGTCAGCACCAGGTCGCCGATGCCGGCAAGGCCCATAAAGGTTTTCGGATTGGCCCCCAGTCTAGTTGCCAGACGCTGGATCTCGGCGACACCGCGGGTAATCAGGGCGGCCCTGGTGTTATATCCGAGACCAAGGCCATCTGAAATGCCTGCTGCAATGGCCATCACGTTCTTCACCGCACCGCCCAGTTCTGCACCCACGACATCATAACTTGTGTAAACCCTGAAATAGGAGGTGGCAAATGTCGTCTGAACCTGTTGGGCCACCTCTACGGTGCGGGCAGCTATCGTGACAGCCGTTGGGATCTGCTTGGCCACCTCCTTGGCAAAGCTGGGGCCGGAAAGGACGGCAATCCGGCCATGAAGTCTTGGGGGAAGAAGCTGCTCCAGGATGCCTGACATGGTCAGGTGCGTCTCATTTTCTATCCCTTTCGTGGCGTTGACAATAAGGGTCCTCTCGGTCGGATGATGGACCCACCGGACAGCGACTGAGCGAAAGACATGGGAGGGCACCGCCAAAAGCAACAGGTCCTTGGCAGAGGCCACGGTATTGAGGTCGTTTGACGGCGTGAGATGTTGACAAAGGTGAATGCCCGGCAGAAAGACCTTGTTTTCACGGGCTTCGAGGATGTCTGCGCAAACCTCCTTTTCAAAGGCCCACAGGCCGACGTCGTAGCCTTTTTCGGCCAACAGGTTGGCCAGTGTCGTGCCCCATGCACCGGCGCCGATCACACCGATCCTCATGCCTGTTTCCTCTACATATCTTTTTCCGCCAGGCGGGCAGCACTGGCGACCCGTTCTCCCGGTTGCATGGCGATGAGTCGTACGCCCTGCGTATTGCGACCAATGACTGAAACATCTCCAACGGGTATGCGGATGATCTTGCCTCGACTGGTCACCAACATGACATCATCCTCATCCGTGACCAGGAGAATGGCCACCACCACACCGTTTCGGTCCGTGGTTTTGATGGTAATAACGCCCTTGCCCCCTCGATTTCGTACAGGGTACTCGTCAATCGAGGTCCGTTTTCCGTACCCATTCTCCGTAATGGTCATCAGCGTCTTGCCGTCCGTGAGGACCTCCATTCCCACGATATGGTCCTCCTCGGCGAGACGCATTCCCCGGACCCCCTGACTGGCCCGACCCACGGGCCGCACGCCGGATTCATGAAACCGGATCGACTTTCCGCTTCTGGAGCCGAGGAAGACGTTTTGTGTGCCGTCAGTAATCCGGGCGGCTATGAGTTCATCGCCCGAAACAAGATTCAGGGCGATAATGCCGCCTGCCCTGGGACGGCTGTAAGCCATGAGGTCTGTCTTTTTCACCAATCCCCCACGTGTCGCCATAAGAACGGTAAGGCCGGGTTCAAAGGATGGCACGGCCAGCACGGTGGCGAGTTTTTCCCCCTCTCCCAGGGAAAGGAGGTTGACAATGGCCTTGCCCCGCGCCAGGCGGCTGGCCTGGGGCAACTCGTGAACCTTGCGCCAGTATACGCGCCCCCAGTTCGTGAAAAACAAGAATGTGTCGTGCGTAGAGGCCACAAAAAGACGGTCCACAAAGTCTTCTTCCTTGATCCTAACGCCTGTTTTACCTTTGCCGCCGCGGTGCTGACTGTTGTACAAGGTGACGGGATTTCTCTTGATGTAGCCCGTGTAAGATAGGGTGACCACCATATCTTCTTCTACAATCATGTCTTCTACCGTGAGGCTTGCAGTCTCCGCCACGATCTCAGTTCGACGCTCGTCGCCATACGCTTTTCGCAGGCCTATCAATTCTTCCTTGATGAGGTTCAGGACAAGACGCTCACTGGCGAGGATCTCCCGATATCGTGCGATGGCCTTGATCGTCTCCTTGTACTCTTCCACGATCTTGTCCCGTTCCAGCCCTGTCAGGCGTTGCAGGCGCATATCCAGGATGGCCTGAGCCTGGACCTCGGTGAGCTCAAAGTCTGTGACAAGGCGCTCCTTGGCTTCAGCGGGGCTCTTTGAAGAACGGATCAGGGCCACGACCGCATCAATGTGATCCAGGGCGACCTTGAGGCCTTCCAGGATATGGGCGCGGGCTTCGGCCTTCTTCAACTCAAACCGGGTGCGGCGGACAATAACTTGCTTACGGTGTTCTACAAAATGGCCGAGAAGTTCTTTCAAGGGGAGCAGCCGAGGCTGCCTGTCCACAATGGCCAGCATGATGATGCCAAAGGTAGATTCCATCTGTGTATGCGCATAAAGCTGGTTGATAATCACCCCGGCGATTTCGTCCTTTTTCAGGGCAATGACGATCCGCATCCCTTCCCGGTCCGATTCATCCCGGACATATTTGACGCCTTCGATACGCTTGCCTTTTACCAGTTCTGCGATCTTTTCAATCAGCCGGGCCTTGTTCACCTGGTAGGGAATCTCGGTGGCGACGATACTCTCCCGACCCGTTCTGCGATCTTTTTCTATCATGACGCGGGCCCGGATCCGAATAATGCCTCTTCCTGTTTGGTAAGCGGACTCAATACCCTCGCGCCCGTAAATGATCCCTGATGTGGGAAAATCAGGACCTGGCACGTGGCCCATGAGGTCTGCACACGAGATGTCGGGGTCGTCGATGAGGGCTACGGTCGCATCGATGACTTCACACAAGTTGTGGGGCGGAATATTGGTTGCCATGCCCACAGCGATACCAGAGGAACCGTTGATGAGAAGGTTAGGGATTTTGGCCGGCAGGAGAGACGGGTCAACAAGAGACTCATCATAGTTGGGAACAAAATCGACGGTTTCTTTTTCAAGATGCTCGAGCATTTCATGGGCCAGACGTGTGAGCCTGACCTCGGTATATCGCATGGCAGCAGCAGGATCGCCGTCCACTGACCCGAAGTTTCCCTGGCCGTCGACCAGGGGATAACGCAGAGAAAAGCTCTGGGCCATGCGCACGATGGTGTCATAGACGGCGGTGTCGCCGTGGGGATGGTATTTACCGATGACATCTCCCACAATTCGGGCCGACTTCTTGTATGCTTTGTTCCAGTCATTCTTAAGCTCGTGCATGGCGTAAAGAATGCGGCGGTGGACGGGTTTCAGGCCATCACGAACGTCAGGCAGTGCGCGGCCGATGATCACGCTCATGGCATAATCCAGATAGGACCGCTTCATCTCCTCTTCAATGTTGATGTCAATTTGTCTGCCCGTTGTGTTCATATGAAATCCTCTTTTACTGCCTGCATGTCCTCAAGAGTCCAAGGAAGGGCCGGCTTGGCTGGCAATGTCTCGGGAAAATCTATACTGCGAGAGGCCAAATTGGCTATGTCATCAAGATAAAATGCGAGAACAAGCTCAAAGGAGTGTAAAAAATTTCCATGGGTTCGTCAAGGCTTAAAGACGACCTTGAGACGCCTCTCGGAGGCTATTAGGGGGGGTGGGCGATGCGACAGCTTTTTCCTCAGGCCAATCGCCGGTGGCAGGCTTTATGACCATCTCTGCCGAGGCCTTCGCTTTCATGTAATCCTGAAAAGCTTCGCAGGCCTTGGCGTGTTCACATCGATGCTGGCAAATCTTCACATGAATCCTGGGGAGATTTCCTCTTTTTTCACAAACTATATAATCCTGCATCTTTCTTCATTCCTTCCTGTTGGATTCACTGAGGAATATATTACCCTAACCCACTTGATTCTGTTTGCTGGCCCCTGATACCTGGTTGCTGACAACGATCCACGGGACGTTTTCGCTCAATGGAGATATTAAATATAATTAAATTACACTTATCTATACATTCCACTAACTGAATATTATTTTATATGTAACTTGTCAAGGGAAAAAGGCATTTTTGGAGTCACGGGCACAGGCTAATCCGAGCAAAAACTTGGGCTCGGCTTTGGAGGAGACCACTGACGACTGAGGATGAATAACATCCGTTCAAGAAGCCTCTTCGGCCCCCATGGCCCGAACCAAACGAGCCCGAGCCACGTTAAACTCGGCTAGGGCTCTGGTGTGGTTGGTCCTGGCTTCGGTCAATCTGGTCTGAGCATCCAGGACTTCTGTGGCCGTGGCCACCTGTTCCTGGTATCGCTCCTTGCTGATGCGAAAATTCTCCTCTGCGGATTCTACGCTCTTCTTGGCTACCCAGATGTTTTTTTCTGCGGCCTCCAGATCCAGGTAACTGGTCTTGACTTCCAGGCGGATCGCATCTTTGAGCTGCTCCAGGACCTGTCTGGCCTGACGCAGACGAGCCCGCTTCTCATTGGTTGCATGCCGTGTCTTGCCCCACTCGAAAAAGGTCAGGGTGGCTTCAGCCATCACATCCCAATTCTCCCGGTCCACAAAATCGCTGCCACCTACACCTGGATCATCACCCGCCCGATAGTAGTTACCCGAGAGGCTCACCTCCGGATAATAGGCACTCTTGGCGAGGGTGATCTCCTTTTCGGATCTGGCCACATTCTTCTCTGCCTCCAACAGCTCTGGCCGCCCTTGCAGTGAGGTCTCCAGGCAGGACTCATAGGTTCTCTCATAGGGCTGATGGGAGAGGATGTCCGCCACTACGATTTCTTGATCAATGGGCTGGCGCAGGATGGTGTTCAAGCGGGCCTTGGTGAGCCTTACACTTTTCTTAGCCCGAATGAGTTGCTGCTCGACCTCTGCCAACCGAACCTCTGCGTCGAGCACGTCGATCTTGGGACTCATCCCGACCCGATAGAAGTCCTTTGCCACCTTGAGCTCTGCTTGCAACTGTTCCACGGACTGATTGCGCACCTCTTCGAGCTCCTCCGCAGTCAAGATGGCAA
>DAOUZN010000070.1 GCA_030665585.1 Deltaproteobacteria bacterium
GTCCAGGCTGCTACAAAATGGAAACGCATGGCCCTTAAGCAATTTGGCTGTAAGATTGGAGAGGGTATCTGCACCGACATGAGGTCTGTGCGTAAGGATTACTTCTTGGACCATGATCACAGCGTATATGTTGACCAGTGGGATTGGGAACGAGTTATCACTGAAAAGGATCGCAATCTTGATTTTCTCAAGGACATTGTTCAAAAAATTTGGAAGGTCATTCGGGGAGCGGGAACAATGGTCCAGGAAATGTTTCCCGCTCTCAATACGGATAGATATCCTGACTTTCCCAAGGAACTTGTATTTCTCCATGCCGAAGAGATTCTTGATTTGTACCCGGATCTACCGCGAAAAGAACGGGAAACCAGGGTCATTCAGGAAAAAGCCCCTGCGATCTTTATCATTGGCATTGGCCAGCCTTTAAAGGACGGGTATCCTCATGAAATGCGCGCTGCGGACTATGATGACTGGGTTACTGAGACTATCGTCAAAAATGGCGAACAGTATCACGGTATAAATGGAGATATTCTGGTATGGAATCCAGTGACTCAGCGACGCCACGAACTGACCTCGATGGGAATACGAGTTACAAAAGAAACGCTGAAGATACAGCTGAAGGTGGCCGGGCAGGAAGATTTTCTCAAACTCCCTTACCACCAGGCAATTCTCAACGACAACATACCGCTGAGCATCGGTGGAGGCATCGGACAGGCCAGGACCTTTATGTATCTGTTACGCACGGCTCACCTTGGAGAGGTTACCGTCTCTATTTGGCCGAAGGTCCTCAAGGATATATGCAAGAAGAAAAACATACATGTCCTGGAATAAGGTACAAGTGATAATCTCGGACAGCTACCTGATCGGCATGGTATTTCGGGGAATAAAATTTTGTATAATTTTATAGAATAGCAAGGTGACGGATGACTGAACGCATTAAGATCAATAAGCTTCTATGCTCTGATACTACGGTTGATGAGGTTGTTGTTAAGGGATGGGTCAGGACAAGGCGCGGTTCAAAGGGGTTCTCGTTCATCGAGGTAAATGATGGGTCCTGCCTGAAAAACATTCAGGTTGTTGCTGACAGCTCCCTGGATAATTATGATGATATTGCTCGGCTTACTACCGGGTCCGCTGTGGCGGTTTCCGGCAGCCTGGTAGAATCACCCGGGGGGGGCCAGAAATGGGAGATTCATGCAAAGAATATAGAAGTGATCAGTATTGCCCCTGAGGACTATCCCCTTCAGAAGAAACGTCACAGCGATGAGTTCTTGAGGACCATTGCCCACCTGCGGCCAAGAACAAACAAGTACGGCGCGGTCTTTAGAATTAGGTCCGAACTTTCATATGCCATACATGATTTTTTCAGAGACAGAGGCTTCAAATACATTCATACGCCCATACTGACAGGTTCTGACTGTGAAGGAGCGGGGGAACTCTTTCAGGTGACAACGCTTGATATGGGAAATGTGCCCAGCGTTGACGGGAAGGTTGATTATTCTGGGGATTTTTTCGGGAAAGAAGCAGGGCTGACCGTGTCTGGCCAGCTGTCGGCGGAAATGTTCGCTCTTGCACTGGGTGACGTTTATACTTTCGGGCCGACATTTCGCGCGGAAGATTCCAACACATCAAGGCATGTGGCGGAATTCTGGATGATTGAACCTGAGATGGCGTTTTGTGATCTGGACGGAAGCATGGATGTCGCAGAGGAGATGCTGAAATATCTGGCAGGAGTTGTTCAAGAAAATTGCGCAGAAGACATTGAGCTTTTTGCGAAATTTGTTGACAAGGGACTGCCAAACACCATTGAGAATATTCTAACCTCTGACTTTGAGAGGATCAGTTACGAAGAGGCTGTTGAGATTCTCAAGAAGTCAAAAAAGGAATTTGAGTATGAGATTAACTACGGGAAAGACCTTCAGTCTGAACATGAGCGCTATCTTACGGAGAACTATTTCAAAAAGCCGGTCATTGTTCACGATTACCCCAAAGAAATAAAACCGTTCTACATGAGACTCAACGATGACGGCAGGACCGTAGCGGCCATGGACATCCTTGTGCCCCGCATAGGGGAAATCGTGGGCGGGAGCCAGCGGGAGGAACGGCTTGATATGCTTGTGGAGCGAATGAAGGAGATGGGTATCCCGCTGGAGGATTACTGGTGGTATCTTGATTCCAGAAGGTTCGGGAACGTTCCGCACAGTGGTTTCGGCGTCGGGTTTGAACGCCTGCTGATGTTCCTGACCGGGATAGGCAATATCAGGGATGTTATCCCTTTCGCAAGGACTCCCAAGAATATCGAATTTTGATTTGAGCATCTCCAAAAAGCGGATGAGTAATAGCGCATGTCTTTTGATAAAATCATCGTGCGGGGTGCGCGTCAGCACAACCTCAAGAATATCAATGTAGATATCCCTCGGAATCGGCTCGTGGTGATCACGGGCCTTTCGGGTTCCGGCAAATCCACGCTCGCCTTTGACACGCTATATGCCGAAGGACAGCGTCGATATGTAGAATCCCTTTCTGCCTATGCACGCCAGTTTCTGGAGCGCATGGACAAGCCGGATGTGGACACCATCGAAGGCCTTTCACCCGCCATCGCCATTGAGCAAAAATCGACTACCAGAAACCCCAGATCCACCGTGGGAACCGTGACCGAGATCTATGATTATCTCCGTGTCCTTTTTGCCCGCATCGGCAAGCCCCACTGCCACCGATGCGGGCGGCCTATTACGACCCAGACCGTCCAGGAAATCGTAGACCAAGTCATGGGCCTTGAGCCGGGCACCAAGGTCGTCATCCTGTCTCCGGTTCTGACCGACGAGAAGGGAACCCATCAAAGGCTATTTCAGAGGCTCAGAAGAGAGGGGTTTGCCCGTGTTCAAGTGGATGGTCAAACATTGGGTCTGGATGAAGCCATTTCACTGGACAAGAATACCAGGCACACAGTGGAGGTCGTGGTAGACCGCCTGGTCGTCAAAGACTCGGTTCGGAATCGGTTAGCGGACTCCCTTGAACTGGCCCTGGGGCTCTCAGAAGGCCTTGTCACCGTGGATGTCTTGGGCGCACAGCCCCTTGTTTTCAGCGAAAAGGCCGCCTGCCTGGTTTGCGGCATCAGCTATCCTCCATGGACGCTGGCCAATTTTTCCTTCAATAGTCCCCAGGGGGCGTGCCCGACCTGTAACGGGCTCGGTTCTATGATGATCCTCGATCCTGACCTCATCGTTGCCAACCCCGAACTCTCTCTGCGTAACGGGGCCATCGTCCCATGGGAAAATCGCCATTCGGTTTATTTCTACCAGGTATTAGATGCCATCACCCGCCAATATCGAGTGGACATCTATACGCCTTATAAGGATTTTTCAGAACCCCTCGAGCAACTATTGCTTTACGGCTCCAAGGGCGAACCGGTTGCCTTCTATCTGGAGCGGGACGGCAGGCGCTATACCTATAGCAGGCCCTTTGAAGGGGTGATCCCGAGTCTTAAGCGCCGTTATAGGGAAACCTCATCACAGCAGGTGCGAGAAGACATTGAACGATTCATGAACGTACGTCCTTGCCATGATTGTCATGGGGCACGCCTTAAGCCGGAGAGCCTTGCCGTCAGGATAGGAGGCGAGTCTATCCATGAGGTGAGCGCACGTTCCGTCACCGAGCTTCTCGGATTTTTCGATTCCCTCCCGCTCAGCCGCCGAGAAAGCACCATTGCAAAGGGTCTGCTGAAAGAGATTGGCGAAAGGCTTCTGTTTCTGACCCGCGTAGGACTGGGGTATCTTACCCTGGATCGTGGATCAGCCACGCTTTCGGCAGGGGAATGGCAGCGTATTCGGCTTGCGACCCAGATTAGCTCCAAGCTGACCGGCGTCCTCTACGTGCTCGACGAACCAAGTATTGGACTCCACCAGCGGGACCATCAAAGACTCTTGACGACGCTACAACACATGCGTGATCTGGGAAATACCGTCCTTGTGGTAGAACACGATGCCCAAACCATCCTATCGGCCGACTATGTCATCGATATGGGGCCGAAAGCCGGCATCAACGGTGGACATCTTGTCTTCAGCGGGCCACCATCAGCACTCCTTCAACATGAGACATCCATCACAGGCCAGTACCTGTCCGGTCGAAGGACCATACCGTTGCCATCCAGGCGCCGTCCCGTGACAAAGGGCTGCCTAACCCTGGAAGGGGCCTGTGCACACAACCTTAAGGACGTGACTGTTCGGTTTCCCCTGGGGTGCTTTGTGTGTGTGACCGGGGTGTCCGGGTCAGGCAAATCGACTTTGGTCATTGAGACCCTCTACAAAGCTTTGGCTCGGCGCTTCTATCATTCTAGGAAAGGTGCAGCCAAGTACAGGCGACTCACGGGCCTTGAAAAGGTGGATAGCGTTGTTCACATAGACCAGTCTCCTATCGGACGAACGCCACGCTCAAATCCTGCCACCTATACCGGCCTATTTACGCCTATTCGGGAGCTGTTTGCCAGAACGCCCGACGCCAGGATGCGAGGGTACAAACCAGGACGATTCAGCTTCAATGTGAAGGGGGGGCGGTGTGAGGCGTGTCGCGGGGACGGGATCATTAAGATCGAGATGCATTTTTTGCCTGATGTCTTCGTCACCTGCGATGTGTGCCGGGGCAAGCGTTACAACCGGGAAACCATGGAGGTCAGGTACAAGGGCAAGGACATTGCAGATGTGCTGGATATGACCGTCAACCAGGCCCTGGAATTCTTTGGCAGGGTCAGAAACATAAGATCCAAACTGGAGACCTTGGCCGACGTGGGACTCGGTTACATCCATCTGGGGCAGCCTGCCACGATCCTTTCCGGCGGCGAAGCCCAACGTCTCAAGCTGTCGAGAGAGCTGAGCAAGCGAGGCACAGGGCGAACGGTCTACATCCTGGATGAACCAACCACCGGGCTCCATTTCGCCGATATTCAGAAACTCCTGGATGTCCTAAACCGGTTGGCGGATGCCGGCAACACCATCGTTGTCATCGAGCACAACATGGATGTGATTAAATCGGCTGATCAAGTTGTTGATCTTGGTCCCGAAGGAGGGGATAAGGGAGGGCAGGTCGTGGGGTGCGGTCGGCCCGAGGAGATCGCACAACTTGCGGATTCCCATACCGGCCGATTCTTGCGCGAAGCACTACGGTCACGCGTTTAACGTAAGCTGATAACAAAGCCTATCCAACGTCCGCGTGAAGTCTACGTTTTCGACATGTAGATCACTGGGGCACTGTAGCTGGACAGGGGCAAAATTGAGGATGCCACGAATCCCAGCCCCGACGAACTTGTCAGCCGCCTGTTGTGCCCATCGAGGGCCTATTGCAATGACGCCGATCTCAACGCCTTTCTCTTTCACCAAACGATTCATTGCCCTGATGGGGGCCACCGTGATATTTCCAACTTCCTTGCCGATTCTTTTCGGGTCTCTTTCAAAGGCCGCCACAAAGGTGTAGCCCTGGTCTAAGAATTGGGCATGCCTGAGCAGGGCTGAGCCCAGATTTCCCACGCCCACCAAGGCCAATCGCCATTCCTTTTCCAAGCCGAGGATCTTGCGAATCTCGTATACAAGCTCTTTCACGTAATAGCCGACGCCTCTGATGCCAAATTGGCCAAAGTATCCCAGGTCCTTTCGTATCTGGGCGGGATTGACCCCGCAAATGTCGGCCAGGCCCGCAGAGGAAACAACTTCCACCCCCTTTTGATCTAATAGGGCAAGATTCCTTGCATACAGTGACAGGCGTGTGACGGCAATGGCAGGAATATTGACAGACTTCATCGAAGAGCTAGTCAGCCGGTGTGTGTTAAAACACTTTAAATGTTACGGGATAGGTTGAAGAAGAGTGGCCCAAGTAAAGAGATAGACAGGGTTGCCACCGCCACTGGGACCAACGGTGGCAACCCTGTTCTATTTTTCTGTATCCGTCAGTTAATGTTGTGATTAATGGCCTGCGCCAAACAGGGCCGCAATCGCAGCAGACTGCGGATGTGCATAGATCAAAATCAGGGCAATAACCAGGGTATAAATCACCAGTGACTCGATCATGGCTATACCGATCAACAATGTCACGGTCACCTTACCCGAGGACTCCGGGTTTCTGGCAATGCCTTCAACCGCGTTCTTGACTGACCAGCCCTGCCCGATGCTACCTCCAAAGGCCGCGAAGGCAATAGCAAAGCCTGCGGTAAACACGGATACCGTGAAGTACTTCAGGCCGGCCAGGGCGATCTCGTCACCTGCAGCATAGGCTACCGTAGACAGGGCAAACACCAAAAACGCGGACCCCAGGGTTGAAAATGACAGTTTCTTGAACATGGACTCTCCCTCCTTTAGTGTAAGATTTTTATTCACGGGCTTCTTCCATTGCACCAGTTGTAATTAATGGGCATGTTCGAGGGCACCAGCAAAATACATCGTAGAAAGCAAGAAAAATACAAAGGCCTGAACCAAGCTTACAAATATACCCAACACCATGATGGGCAAAGGGGCAAAAAAGGCGCCGGCCAGCATGAATAGGATGGCCAGAACCAACTCGTGGCCGGCCATGTTTCCAAAAAGACGGATCGTGAGCGAAAGCATTCGGGCCGTGTGGCCGATCAGTTCAATCGGCAATATGATGGGAACCATCCACCATATGGGCCCACAAAAGTGCTTGATATACTTTGGTCCGTGGTACATGACACCGATGACATGGGTCATGGGAACCACCACAAGGGCACACGACAGGGTGGTGTCAATCTTGGCAGTAGGCGGGAAGAATCCTGGAACCAGGCCAATGAGGTTGCAAATGAAGATGTAGATGAACACTGTCGCGAGAATCGGAAAGAAGCGGCGGCCTTCCTCGCCGGTAATGTCCACGATGAACTCTTCCATTCCTCCAATCACGATCTCGAAAACGTTTTGCCCCTTCGTGGGAATCATGCTGATCCCCTTGGTGCCAAGAAACGCAAGCAAGATCAGAAGGAGCATCACAAACCACGTATAAATCACGTGGGGATACTCGTAGGCGAAATGTCCCAGGCCAATGAGGTCAAACAGCTGTACGAGAAACAGGATCGGATGTTCCATGTCACGCCGCCTCCTTGAAGATGATTTTCCTTATTTCATTAAGCGTCGTTATGAAAATGCTGGTAACCACCACAGAAAGCCCGATGATGAGCCCCAACGGATTTACGTAATGGTCGGCTATCAATACAAATATGATGACAGCGCTGGCCAAGAATCGAATATAGTATTTCCCTAAAACGCCCCCCGTGTTGGCAAGATGGGGTGGTGTAAGAGCCCGCTTCAGGGACCGATACAAAAGATGAAAGTTAATCGTGACGATGAGACCGCCCGCCAGGATCCCCCATGCAAAACGCCAGGACGCGAAGATAAAGCCACAGATCGTCACCGCACAAAAAAGTATCCAGTTGGTGACGGTGATAAATCTGAGCAGCCTCCTTTCTATGCGCACGGCCTGACGTTTTCCTGTTACAGTCTCCGGCTCTTTTGCATGGCCAGATATATGTTGCGGAATCCGGCGATGACTCCCAGACCAAGAAAGATGAGGGTAAACCACGGTGAGCTGTGAAATACCCGTGTGTCCAGCCAGTAACCAATTCCTAATCCAATGACGATGGACAGGGCGATAGAGAAACTCAGGCTACTGTAATACCATAGATCCCTAAACAGTTTCTTGGTCTCGTCTTTCATGACAAAGAGCGCTTGTCCAAAAGCCCCCCAACACACACGGTCGGCCTTTTGGAAAAACAAGGCCCTGCCTACCACATGATCTCTTCCAAGTCAATCCCTAAATTCTCAATGCCTCAAAAACCTGTACAGCGGCCTGGATGGTCGTCTCTATGTCTGCCTCGCTGTGGGCGCTTGAGACGAACGCCGCCTCATACTGAGATGGAGCCAGATAGATGCCCTGCTGCAGCATCTCCTTGTAATACCTCGCAAACAAGGCCACATCACTCTTTTGGGCCTCGGCAAAGTTTGAAACCGGCTGATCCGTGAAAAACAGCCCTAACATGGAGCCAACCCGGTTCGTCACCACAGGAAGGCCTGCCTTGCCGGCCGCCTCTCTGAGCCCCTGGGCCAACATAGCGGATCTGGCTTCGAGGCCCTCATAGAAGCCCGGCTCCTGCAAGCATTTCAACGTGGCCATGCCGGCTGCCATGGCCACTGGATTTCCGGAAAGCGTTCCGGCCTGATAAACCGGCCCTTCCGGGGCAATCTCGCTCATGATCTCACGCTTGCCGCCATAGGCCCCCACCGGAAGCCCGCCTCCAATGACCTTGCCCATGCAGGTGAGGTCCGGCCTGATGCCGAATAGGGCCTGGGCACCACCATAGGCCACGCGGAAGCCTGTCATGACCTCGTCAAATATCAGGATGATCCCGCGGTCCTGAGTGACCTCCCTCAAGGTCTCTAAGAATCCCGGGCGGGGCGGCACAAGGCCCATGTTGCCGGCCACGGGTTCCACAATGACAGCCGCAACGGCCTCGCCCTTTTCCGAACACACGGCTGTCAAGCGCTCTGTATCATTATAGGGCAGGGACAGGGTGTTTTTGACGCACGCCTCCGGTACCCCCGGACTCCCCGGTATGCCCAAGGTGGCCACGCCGGAACCTGCTTGCACCAGGAAGGTGTCGCCGTGCCCGTGATAGCAGCCGTCAAACTTGATGACCAGGTCACGGCCGGTGACGCCCCTTGCCAGGCGAACGGCGCTCATGGTGGCCTCCGTGCCGGAGTTTACCATACGCACCATTTCCACGGATGGAACCGCCTCAATCACCATCTCGGCCAGTTCCACCTCGAGGTCCGTGGGTGCGCCAAAGCTGGTCCCCCGTGCCAGCACACCTTCAATGGCTGAGATGACCTCTGGGTGCCGATGCCCTAAAATCATGGGGCCCCAGGATCCCACATAGTCTATATACCGGTTGCCATCAGCATCGAACACCCTGGAGCCTTCTGCCCGCTGGATAAAGACAGGATCCATACCGACCGAGCGGCAGGCACGCACGGGGCTGTTGACGCCACCCGGGATGACCTCTCTGGCCTTGGCAAAGAGTTCTTCAGAGACATGCTTTTTCATCAGATACAGCTCCTTTTCCCACTTGTTTGTCTTGTCCCTGTTCTTTTTTCGAACCTTTTTGTCCGAAGGGGCACGCCTTGATGCAAATCCCGCAGATGGGCGCCCCCACATTGGGAAGTTTCGAAAACTCATCCACCAGTTTTTCCACACACCGGGAAAAATACAGGGCTTCGCTTCTCCTCGTGTAATGGCCTTGGGTGCCGACCCCCTTGATCGCCCCGACCGGGCAAGCCTCCTGGCACATCGTGCACCTGCCGCAACGGTTCTTGATAGGGCCATCAATCTTCAACGGTGCACTGGTCAGCACCGTGACAAGACGGATGCGCGGACCGTATCGGGGGTTCACCAGAAGGAGGCTTTTGCCCTGCCATCCCAAACCGGCCATGCGACCCACAGCCTTGTGAGAAATGGCCCCATACCACTTTTTTGTGTCCAGGAGTTGCGATGCGGCAATGGGCAGACTCGGGAAGTCATCGTCTTCCAGCATGGCAGCCGTGCGAAAGGCGATTTCGTCCAGGATGCGGTTGGCGGTCTGATAAACCGTAGAATAGTTAGGTGTGGGACGATCCAGGATCTCTTCGAAGACAGCCGTAGGAAGCCGAACGGCAACGGAAATGGCCCGACTGAAGGGGTCTAACAGGTTGGCTGGATTGAGTCTCAACGCCTTTAAGGGCTCGGCATCTGCTACGCCCACAAGATCCGCTCCCAATCCGATGATTTTGCCTTTTATTCTTTCCGTGTAGTCATCCCGGAGCCTATTGCCCTTCATTGATGCTTCCTAAAGGACCTGATCAGAAAACCGACACATATGAGCGTCACCCCGAGGGCCAAGCCAAGCCGTGAGTTATACGTATAAAAATAGTAAAACGGACCGGGGCCGGCCGGTCCGTGACTGAAATCACTAAGAAAATATAGCGTACAAAATGGGCCGGCAGTAAAGCAGATGATATCAACGATGCCCCACGGAAGTCCTTTCATAATCAGCTCTCCTTCCCTTGATTGAATGCCTGTTTCTCACAATCCATAAGGGTTGTCAACCCGACAATAATAAGCACCACGGAGCATTTAGGCCTCAGTCCAGCGGCATTCGCTTCCCGAAAACGGTCCTTTTTCAACCAAACAGAATATGTTATGAATCTTTTTCGATACAAGGATGATACCCGTCATCCTGGGTGGGAAGCAGCCGCGTGACCGGCCTGCTCCCCGCAAGCCCCGTCCGGAAGGGCGGGGTCAAGGGGAGCTATACAAAAACGGCAATCTTCCTTACCGGGAAGCCCCGCCTTTTAGGGTTAGGGCGGGGAGGCTTCACATCGTCAAGAGAGGAAAGCCTCGCCATGATAGCCAAGAAAATGCAATTCATCAAGACGGACATTTGGCGGATGCGCTCAAGGGATCTCCCCAGGACAAAGTCCATCGGGATCGCGCTGTTGCGGATCATTATCCTCTCCGTGCAAAGATTTGATAAGCATGACTGTCTTTTCAGGGCCTCGGCCCTGACCTTC
>DAOUZN010000003.1 GCA_030665585.1 Deltaproteobacteria bacterium
CGACATTGAACGTTTTGGGATAAAGGCACTTGAGATATTCTGCGTTAAAAAATGCTAACTGTTTGAGGGCGTTAGCCCGAGTTTTAGCATTTTAGCTGAATATCTTAAGGGCCCCCAAAATGTTCACGGAGTGAGTAAAATTGACTTTTTACGAAACCATCATATTTCCTTATTCAAAAAGTGAAATCCTACTCAAAACAAGTGGATCAGCAATCTTCCGAAAAATACTCATTTTTCTATCGGTTAGTAACCAACGAACATGCCATAATGGCCATACTGGCGGCAATTGTAGGTCTGGCTGGTGGTTTTGGGGCCATTGGTTTTCGCTATCTTATAGGCTTTTTTCAGACAGTCTCTTATGGATCTGCGGGCAATTTGCTTGAGCTGGCTCTGTCGACGCCATGGTATTTCAGGGTGTGCATTCCCGCTCTCGGGGGTTTGGTGGTAGGGCCAGTTGTCTATTTTCTGGCCAGAGAGGCCAAGGGGCACGGTGTTCCAGAGGTCATGGAGGCGGTTACGCTAAGAAGCGGGATAATAAGAAAACGGGTTGTTTTTATCAAGTGTATAGTATCTGCCGTCTGTATCGGCACGGGGGGCTCCGTTGGAAGGGAAGGACCGATTGTCCAGATAGGATCCGCCATTGGTTCCAGTATAGGCCAGGTGCTCAGGGTTTCAGCCGATCGCATCAGGACCCTGGTGGGCTGCGGGGCCGCAGCCGGTATTGCCGCTACCTTCAATGCCCCCATAGCTGGTTCCATGTTTGCCCTTGAGATCATCCTTGGTGATTTTGGCTTAGCTACATTTAGTCCCATTGTTATCTCCTCTGTTGCTGCCACCGCTGTTTCGCGCCATTTCCTAGGGGATTCCCCAGCATTTATTGTACCTGCCTACCAACTCATCAGCGCTTGGGAACTCCCTTTGTATGTAATCCTAGGTTTTTTCTGTGCTTTAGTTGCCGTAGCTTTTACCACCGCACTTTATCGGGCAGAAGACATCTTTGATAAACTAAGAATGCCCGAACATCTGAAAGCTGTGCTGGGGGGATTGATACTGGGTGTTATGGGCCTTCTTTTTCCCCACATTTTGGGTGTCGGTTATCCAGCCATTGATCTGTGTCTCATGCAGAAGCTTTCTTGGTGGGTCCTATTCCTCTTAGTCGTGTTTAAGATCCTGTCAACATCCGTTACCCTTGGTTCAGGCGGATCTGGCGGTATCTTTGCTCCGTCACTTTTCCTGGGAGCCATGGCGGGCGGGTTCTTCGGGACTGCGGTTCACCATATCTTTCCTGAAGTGACAGCCTCTCCCGGGGCATACAGTATTGTGGGTATGGGAGCAGTGGTGAGCGGAACTACTCATGGACCCTTAAGCGCAATATTGATTCTGTTCGAGATGACTGGTGACTACAAGATTATACTTCCACTTATGATCGCCTGTATTGTTGGCTGCTTGGCGAGTGGTCAGATATTGAAAGACTCTATCTATACTCTAAAGCTGGCAAGGAGAGGGGTAAACATTAAGGCAGGAAAAGAGGTGAGTGTTTTAAGGTCAATATCTGTTAAAGATGTCATGAATCCTGAAGTAGAAACCATACCTGAGAATATAACTCTAGGAAAACTAGCCGAAAAGATATCTAGGAGCAAACATAACAGCTTTCCTGTTGTGAATAAGGACGGTCATCTAACAGGTGTTCTTACATTTTTCGATTATCATGATGTGGTCTTCGATGAGCATCTGAAAGATGTGGTGGTGGCCAGAGAGGTTGCCACTACAACGGTGGTTACAGTATCAGCTGATGACAATCTCTACAATGCTATGGAAAAAATCGCCTTAAAGGATTTTTCTATTCTACCCGTTGTCTCCCCAAATAACCCATCCCTATTGTTGGGAGTTTTGAACCGCAGGGATATCTTTAGCGCATATAACAAGGCTGTGATCAAGAAGGCCATCTTTCCTGAATAGACCCTGAAATTGGTGGAAGCTTGTCTTTTTCAAAGCAATTGCATTTTGATTCAATGTTTGGTACGGGATTCTTCGTTCAAGAGAAAAGCCTCAAACGAATAGATTAAGGAGGGTCATTATGCTCATGTCCGAACGAATCAGGGCTATCAAACCGTCTCCGACCCTGGCGATCAACGCAAAGGCTGTGTCCATGCGTCAGGCAGGGGTGGATGTGATCAGCTTTGGTGTTGGAGAGCCTGATTTCGATACGCCGAGACACATTCGGCAGGCCGCCGTGCGGGCTATCGAGGAAGGATTTACCCGGTACACGGCCGTCGGTGGTATCCCTGAACTCAAAGAGGCCATCATAGAAAAACTGCGGTGCGACCAGAACCTGAGCTACGAGCGTGAAGAGGTCATGGTCTCCTGCGGAGGCAAACACGTCCTGTACAACTTGGCCCAGGCGACCCTGAACCCCAACGATGAAGTCATCATTCCTGCACCTTACTGGGTCTCCTATCCTCCCATTGTGATCCTTGCAGGGGCAAGTCCTGTCATCGTGGAAACAAGGGAAGCCGAAGACTTTAAGCTATCTCCTGACGCCCTTGAAGAGGCCATCACGGCACGGACCAGGCTTTTGATTCTCAACAGCCCCTCCAATCCCACCGGATCGGTTTACAGCCAACAGGAATTGGAAAGGTTGGCCGAGGTTGTCCTGAGACATGATATCTCCGTGGTTTCAGATGAAATCTACGACAAACTCATCTTTGACGGCAAACCCTTTCGCAGTATCGCGCAGGTCAGCGAGGAGCTCAAAGGAAAGGTTTTCGTTGTCAATGGCGTGTCAAAAACCTACGCGATGACCGGCTGGCGCATCGGATATGTGGCGGGAGCCCGCGAGGTGATTGCAGGGATGACAAAAATCCAGAGCCAGAGCACGTCAAACCCAAATTCCATAGCCCAGAAGGCTGCGATCGCTGCATTGACCGGCCCGCAGGATTCGGTCGGTAATATGGTCCGGGCCTTTGATGAACGGCGCAAATACCTCGTGGGACGATTGAATGCCATGCCAGGGATCCATTGCAACATGCCGGCCGGCGCTTTCTATGCCTTTCCTGATTTTAGTCATTGTTTCAAGATAGATCAGGATGGGCGCGATATGAAAGGGTCCGGGAGTCTGTGTGATTATCTTTTGACCGAGGCTCGGGTCGCCCTTGTGCCGGGGATTGCCTTTGGCGCGGATGATTTTGTCAGGTTTTCTTATGCAACAAGTCTCGAGGCCATCAGGGAAGGGGTCGATAGAATAGAGGAGGCACTCCAACGGTTGGTGTCTTCTGCCTAGTCAGTGGTCAGTGATCATCGGAATCAGGTAGCCAGTCATTCGGACTCGTGCCCCACGACTGACGACCAATGACCACTGACTGAGGCTGACACTAGCGAGCACTTCGCTTGGATGCCTTGAGCGGATTGACTTTAGCAACTTCGCTCTTGGCTGTATCCCTTACATGGGTTGCAAGGTTGCATTGGCCGTTTTTCCACTTGAGTGCGGGGTCCGGACAAGCCGTGCAGTACCATCCAGAAGGAAATTTGGTGCTGCGGTTGCATCCGTCGCAGTGGTCGACCGTGTGATGGCAGGTGCCGCCGTTAAAGGAACAGCCCTTCTTGGTCATAAACACGCATTTCGCGCCCGGCTTTACGGTTGTACAGTCCATGGGAATCACCCCCTTTCTCAGTTCGTTATTGTATCCTCACCCGGTTTGGGAGGAATGAAAAGCACAACTCTATATAATCCTAGTATATGTACCTTTTGTCAACCACATTTTGCACCCGAATCCTTTTTGTGCATCCCTTTTTTCAGGAGCGCTGTTCGGCCTCTTGGCTCGAGTTTATGACATTGGAACGTCTTTTGCATATTTTTCGAAAGTTCATGATACCTACACAACGATTTTAGGTATCCAGCTTCTGCAAATCCTCAACAGCAAGGAGAGGTGACCTATGCCGGTTTATGTGTGGCAAGGACAAGACAGGAGGGGCACAAACCAAAAGGGCGAAATAGAGGCTATTGACGAGGCGGCCGTGGGTCTCCAGTTGCGCCGCATGCAGATCAAGCCTGCCAAGATAAAGAAAAAGCCTAAGGATTTGTTTGAGAACGTCTCCTTCCTTCAACCCAAGGTACGCACCCCTGACGTGGTGGTGTTTGCCAGGCAGTTTTCAACGATGATCAATGCCGGACTTCCGCTCATTCAGTGCCTTGACATCCTCCAGGCCCAGCAAGAAAACAAGACCTTTAAGAAGATGTTGAAACGGATCAAGGAGACTGTGGAGGGTGGTTCCACCCTTGCCGATGCGCTGGGCAAGTACCCGAATGTATTCGATGACCTTTTTGTCAACATGGTTGCGGCAGGAGAAACGGGCGGCATCCTGGACACGATTTTGAACCGCCTTTCCGAGTACATGGAAAAGGCGATGAAGCTTAAAAAGCGGGTCAAGTCGGCTATGACCTATCCCATTATTATCCTTTGTATTGCCGTTTTGGTAATCGGGGTCATCATGGTCTTCGTCATCCCTGTTTTTGAAAAAATGTTTGCGGACTTCGGCGGCGCCCTTCCAGCGCCCACCCAGATAGTCGTAAACGTGAGCGACTTTATCAGAGATAATATCCTTTATATGATCGGCGCTGTCGTGGTTTTCTTCTTTGTATTCAAGCGATATTACAAGACTGAAAAGGGGCGTGCCCTCGTAGACAATTATTTGCTCAAGCTACCCGTTTTTGGCCTGCTCCTGCGCAAAGTCGCCGTGGCCAAGTTTACCCGCACCCTGGGCACGATGGTCAGTAGCGGCGTGCCCATCCTGGATGCGCTGGATATCACGGCAAGGACTTCAGGCAACAAGACGGTTGAGGCAGCTATTTACAGGGTGCGAGTGGCCATTAGCGAGGGTCGGACCATCGCAGACCCCTTGGCTGAGAGCGGGGTGTTTCCGTCCATGGTCTGTCAGATGGTGGCAGTGGGAGAATCCACGGGGGCATTGGATGCCATGCTGTCAAAGATCGCCGACTACTACGATGATGAGGTGGATGCGGCCGTTGACAGTCTGACCGCCATGATCGAACCCTTTATGATGGTCTTTCTGGGTGTCACCATTGGTGGGTTGGTAGTTTCCATGTATTTGCCTATCTTCAAGATGGCAGGCATGGTTGGCGATTAGCGCAGTGACTGGGGTCGCTTCCAACACGTTGGGTCCAAGGCAATACTTGTCTAAGAGACTCCAGTGGTTAATGTTCCTGCGAGTCATCTTCACCACCGTTCTGCTCGGCTCCACCATCATTGTCCAATTCAAGGGTCGGGAATCCCTCATCGCCCCCCCCTTTTTGGTCCTCTACGGCCTCATCGGAACCATTTACCTCCTTACCTTTGTCTACATCCTGGTTTTCAAGCGGTTTCGACCAGCACTGAGCTTTGCCTACCTGCAAATTGGCCTGGACACCGTGTTCGTAACGTTGCTTATCTATGTAACGGGCGGCATTGCGAGTGTTTTCTCTTTTCTCTATCTCGTGGTTATTGTTTACGCCAGTATGCTTCTTTACAAGAAAGGGAGCTTTGTCATGGCCATCCTATGCAGTATTCAGTATGGGGCCATGATGGACCTGGAGTACTATGGAATTTTGAGACCCTTTTTTACCCAAGCCAACCTGAGTATTCACACCTATGAGCCGGCGTACGTTCTTTACAAGGTCGTGATGACCATGGTGGCCTGTTTCCTGGTTGCTTTTTTGAGCAGCCACCTTGCACAACAGACCCTAAAATCCGAGGCGGAGCTCGAAGCCAAACAGCAAGACCTCAAACAGTTGGAGGCTTTCAATGCGAGCATTGTCCACAGTATGGACAGTGGACTTCTGACATTGGGTTCTTCAAATACGATCACCTCCTTTAACCGGGCCGCCGAACAGATAACAGGATTTGAGGGTGAAGAGGTTCTGGGCAAATCCTTGGCCGCCATATTCCCAGGCGTGGTTGAGCATCTCACCGCCCCCGGCGAGTTTTCGCAAAAGAGACTGCAACGTTACGATGTGGAGTTCAAGAAAAAGAATGGAGCCGTTGGTTACCTGGGGTTTTCAGTCTCTTCACTCATGGAGCCTGATGGAAGGGCCATAGGTAAGCTACTCATTTTTCAGGATCTAACGGCCCTCAAGATCATGGAAGCACATATTAAGCGGGTGGACAAACTGGCAGCCGTAGGAGAGATGGCTGCCGGCATCGCCCACGAGATAAAAAATCCGCTGGCCTCCATGACCGGATCGATACAGCTCCTGAAAGACCAGATCAGCGAGACATCCGTTACGCAGAAGCTGATGCGGATTGCCTTGCGGGAAGCTGATCGCCTGAATGGGTTAACGAATGATTTCCTCCTGTTCGCACGCCCCAATTCAGGCAAGGCGGAGGCTGTAGAGCTGGGTACCGCTATTGATGAGACCTTGGAATTGTTTCAGCAAGACGCCGTGCGCCACAACGGCGTCAGGGTGGTCCGGCATGTTGCACCTGATATTTGGACAAAGATGGATCCTAAACATATACGTCAGGTCCTGTGGAACCTCCTTTTGAACGCGGCTGAGGCGATTGACGGCAAGGGCACGATTGAAGTATCGGCGCAAATCATAAGAGACTCGGTTCAATTGGCTATCAGGGACGATGGCTGTGGCATACCCGAAGAGACGCAAAAGACTGTCTTTGATCCCTTTTTTACGACCAAAGCTCACGGTACTGGTTTAGGCCTTTCTATTGTCCACAGGCTTGTGGAATCATACGGTGGGCGCGTGGACGTCCAGAGTAAAGAAGGCCAGGGAACCACCTTCATCCTACACCTCAAGAGAATAGACCCGCCAGGCCGCGCCCAAGCAGGCCTTTTACCTTGACACCCACAGGGGAAATAGGTTAGCAAAAATTTTCTGTTTCTGTAAGTTCGGCAGCTTCGTAAAAAGTGTTTTGCGAACGACATTGAACATTTTGGGATAAAGGCACTTGAGATGTTCAGCGTAAAAAATGCTAACTGTTTGAGGGCGTTAGCCCGAGTTTTAGCATTTTAGCTGAACATCTTAAGGGCCCCCAAAATGTTCACGGAGTGAGTAAAATTGACTTTTTACGGAACCATCAAGTTTCGGCGAGGTGCCCCTGCATGATGGACGGATCAAGTGAGGTTATTCGCCAACGACGAGAAAAAGCAAAGGCTTTGACTGATCGGGGTGTTGATCTTTATCCCAACGACTTCAAGGTTTCTCACAGGGTGGAGGACGTAAGACAGTCTATTGCCAGACAAGGGGAGGGCGTTGACGATACGGCCCCTTTTGCCATGGCGGGCCGGATCATCATGCTCAGGTCTTTCGGGAAGGCGGCCTTCCTCCATTTCAGGGACCACACCGGACAGCTTCAAGCGTATGTCAAGCAAGACGAGGTTGGGGAGGAAGCCTATGGGTTGTTCAAACAACTTGACGTTGGCGACTTTATTGGAATCAGAGGAACCCTATTTCAGACTAAAACAGGTGAATGGACTCTTTTGGCCAAGAAGATTCGTCTGCTTTGCAAGGCGATGAGGCCGTTGCCCGAGAAATTCCACGGGCTAAGGGACCCTGAGAAGCGCTACCGTCAGAGGTACCTTGACCTCATTATGAATCCAAGTGTCCGTAAAGTCTTTGTCACCAGGGCACGGATTATCCAAGCCTTCCGGGATTTCCTGCTCGAGCGCGGTTTTCTGGAGGTAGAGACACCCATGATGCAGCCCATTCCTGGAGGGGCTGAAGCCACACCTTTTCAGACCTTTCATAACGCCTTAGGTATGAATCTTTTCTTACGGGTGGCACCGGAGCTTTACTTAAAACGATTGGTCATAGGGGGGATTGATCGCGTTTTCGAAATAAACAGAAGTTTCAGGAATGAGGGGGTATCAACCCGGCACAATCCGGAATTCACCATGCTGGAATTTTACCTTGCTTATGCGACGTATGAAGATCTGATGACCTTGACCGAGGAGACACTTAGATTCGTCACCCAGCAAGTTTTGGGGGTGACTCATTTTTCGTACCAGGGAAGCAACATTAATATGGATGGACCCTGGGCCCGCCTAACGCTGGAGCAAGCCCTGAATGAACTGGGTGGTGTTGATCCCTCCTTGTTGAATGATCGGCAGGGATTGCTCGCTCTTGCAAAATCCAAAGGGATTGAGATCAAAAAAGGACGGCGGCGAGGCAAGATCCTCACGAAGCTGTTCGATGCGTTGGTGGAGCCCAAGCTGATTGCCCCTACTTTTGTTGTAGACTATCCGGTAGAGGTCTCGCCCCTTGCTAGGAGGAGCCGTTTGGAGCCCGACATGGCGGAGCGATTTGAGCTCTTCATCGCAGGGAGTGAGATTGCCAACGGGTTTTCGGAGCTGAATGATCCGGTTGACCAAAAGAGGCGCTTTTTGGATCAGGTTGCAGACCGTCAGGACGGTGATGAAGAAGCCCACTACATGGACGAAGACTACGTGACGGCTCTCGAATACGGCATGCCTCCCACAGCAGGTGAAGGTGTCGGCATTGACCGATTTGTCATGTTGCTGACCGATGCGCCTTCCATCCGGGAGGTGATCCTTTTCCCTCTACTGAAGAATATTCGTCATTAGTTGGTGCTGCGGGTTACGTGGACAGGTGAAAATTTCGTATGTCATGAAAGCCGGTCGCCGACGCCTGCATCCACCTCAATGCACCAGACGCGCTCACCACGCCAAGTGGAGCAACTGCCATCATGTCGTTTGAACTCTTTGTGGGCCTTCGGTACCTTCGGGCAAAACAGAGACAGGCCTTTATTTCAATCAACGCCTTGATATCTATGGGAGGGGTCACGCTGGGCGTCATGGCTATGATGGTCGTGCTGGCGGTCATGACGGGGTTCAGCGTGGATATCAAATCAAAAATCCTGGGGATGAATGCCCATGTCCGCGTCATGAACCGAAGTGGCAAGCTGGAAGGGTATGGAGACGTCATGAGAAAAATTGAGGCCGTGGACGGCGTAGAGGCTGCAGCCCCTTTCATTCACAGTCAGGTCATGCTTCGCAGCGGATCTTACGTTTCGGGCGCTATCTTGAAAGGCGTTGATCCTTCGCGGGCCGGACAGGTGTTGGATTTGGAAAAGAGTATGAAGGCAGGCGACTTACAAGCATTGGCGAACGGGAACGGGCCACGGACTGAAGGAGGCAAAGCCGTGCGTCCCGGGATTATCTTGGGAAAGGAGCTTGCCAGACTGCTCATGGCGAACCCAGGGGACGAACTATACGTGATCTCACCTTCGAGCGGAAGCCTTACACCGATTGGCGGTCGCGTCCCTCATATGAAAAAATTTAGAGTCGTGGGCCTTTTTGACTCGGGCATGTATGACTACGACACGTCTTTTGCCTATGTTTGCCTTGAATCAGCGCAGCAACTGTTAAGGCTCCCACGATCAGTCAATGGCATAGAAGTCAAGGTCAATGACATCTATGGTGTTCATCACATCTCTGAGGCCATCCTGGAGACCTTGGGGCCTGGTTACTGGACTCAGGATTGGATGCAGATGAACAAGAATTTTTTTTCGGCCTTGAAACTGGAGAAGACGGTGATGTTTATTATCCTGGTGTTGATTATTCTAGTGGCTGCTTTCAACATTATCAGCACGCTGATGATGATGGTCATGGATAAGACCAAGGAAATTGCCATCCTTAAATCTATGGGTGCCAGGGGAAAGAACATCATGACCATCTTCATGTTGGATGGTCTGATCATAGGCTTGGTGGGGACTGTGCTTGGCTTGATTGGGGGAGGCTTGCTTTGTTGTTTGTTGACGCGCTATGAATTTGTGAAGCTTCCGAGCGATGTCTACTACATTTCTACACTCCCTGTTAGAGTTCAATTGCTGGACGTGACTCTGATAGCCCTGTCGGCCGTAGCCATCAGCTTCTTGGCTACCCTCTATCCATCGTATCAGGCATCCAAGTTGGACCCAGCTGCAGCCATCAGATATGAATAGCCAGCAGCCATTGATCAGTGTGAGAGGCGTCCACAAGTCCTTCGTCACCAATGGCAACCGGGTGGACGTGTTGCGAGATGTGTCTTTAGATATTCAACAAGAGGAGATGGTTGCCATTGTCGGGGCCTCAGGGGTGGGCAAGTCGACCCTTCTGCATGTGCTGGGGACCCTGGAACGCCCAGACCGGGGAGAAGTCCTTTATCGAGGCAAGAACGTTTTCAGTTATGATGATGAAAGATTGGCCTCTTTCCGCAACCAGACGATCGGGTTTGTATTCCAGTTTCACCACCTGCTGCCGGAATTTAATGCCCTGGAAAATACCATGATGCCCGCCCTGATCAAGGGCATGAGCGCTAAAGAGGCGTCTCAGCAGGCCGAAGCCATCCTGGTGCGGGTGGGCTTGCAGGATCGCTTCAGGCATCAGGTGGGCGAACTGTCAGGGGGGGAACAACAAAGGGTGGCGGTGGCTCGGTCTTTGGTGTTGAAACCGTTCGTCCTCTTGGCAGACGAGCCCACGGGCAATCTCGATAGGAAGACCGGCGAAACCATCCATGATCTTTTAATGTCATTGAACCGTGATGACGGTATTACCGCTGTGATCGTGACCCACAACATGAAGTTGGCTGAAAGATTGTCCCGTCAGGTGACCCTGATTGACGGGCGGGCGGTGCCGGTGAATTGAGTAGGGGTGAACCGCAAAAGCGAGCGCTTTCCCCGTAGCTTGCTGCGGGGTTAGCGAGCGTATCTAAAAAAGTCAGCGTTCCTTACGGTCGAAGATTCCCTGTAGCTTGCTACAGGGAGCTTCAATTGTCATGAGGTGTCTATGTTGAGGCGATGGTTGGTCCCTTTTCTGATCTTGTTGCCGTTCCCAACCAGTCTCATCGCCCAAGAGACTGTGGAAGTGGTTGTTCTACCTTTTGAGGTCCAGGCCCCTGAAAGGGTTGAGACCTTGAAAGTCCAGATTCAAACGCTGCTTGCAAATGAACTCAAAGAGGAGGGCATCGTCGTCCTGGAATCGCCGCTGCCCCATGAACCGCTGCTCAAGGCCGCGGAAGACACTGGCCTAAAGCATTTCCGCCGATTGGGGTCGGCTGTGGGGGCTGATTTTGTCATATGGGGAAGTCTGACCCAGGTGGGTCAACGTTACAGCCTGGATGCCAAGGTTGCAGAATCGTACGGGGAGAGGCCTCCAGAGGCCGTTTCTGCAGAAGGGGAACAGCTTGAGAACTTGCCCGATGGTGTTCGACGACTCGGGCGGGATATCAGTATGAAGATACTCAAGAGGGAACGGGTGGCGGAGGTGGTGATCACAGGGAACAAACGGATAGAAGCCGATGCCATCAAAAGGATCATCAAGACAAAGAAGGGTGACACCTATTCAGCCAAGTCCATCCAGGATGATGTGAAGTCCATCCATAAGATGGGCTATTTTGACGACGTCCGCGTGGAGGCTGTCAGCACCCCTGAAGGAAAGGTGGTCACTTTTCGGGTGGCGGAGCTAGACACGATTCGAAACATCAGGTTCAGGGGCAACAAAAAGTTTGATGATGAGAAGCTCCAAGAAATGGTTCATATCAGACGGGGATCGGTCTTGAACGTCAACACGCTGCGTGGGGACCTGAAGGAGATTGAGAAGCTTTACAAACAAAAGGGATACCATCATGTTGAAGTGACCTACGAGATCAAGCCTGTGGAAGAGAATCATGCTGATGTTGATTTTGTCATCGAAGAGGGTGACAAGGTTTTTGTCAAGGCCATTTCTTTTGAAGGGAACAGGGCCTATGATGACGACACGTTGAAGGACCTGATGAAGACGGAGGAGAAGGGGTTCTTGTCATGGTTGACGTCATCAGGGAATTTGGATCGCGAGGTCTTGGATCAAGATATATCTAAGATAGCTGCATACTACCACAATCACGGATATATTCAGGCCAAGGTTGCTGAGCCACAGATCACCTATGAGGGAGAGCGGATTCATATTGCCATCAAGGTAGAAGAGGGTCCCCAGTTCAAGGTGGGCAAAGTTGATTTGGAAGGAGATCTGATTCACCCAAAGGAGGTATTGCTAAAGATGGGGATAAGGATTAACAAGGAAGAGGTCTACAACCGGGAGGTGATCAGAGAAGATATCTTGGCTCTGGGGGACGTATACTCCGCTTCGGGTTACGCTTACCCAGACATCTCGCCGCGCATCGATCAGGACCTTAAGGCGTTTAAGGCCGATGTGACCTATGTCATCCACAAGGGGCCCCTCGTTTATTTTGAAAAGATTATCATAGCCGGCAACACCAAGACCCGGGACAAGGTCATTCGAAGAGAGCTCGCCGTGCATGAGCAGGAACTCTTTAGCGGGAAGCGTTTGAAGAGGGGGGCACGAAACCTCTATCGCCTTGATTTTTTTGAAGACGTCAAGATAAACAATACTAAGGGGAGCGCCGATGACAAAATGATTCTCAAGATCGATGTCACGGAAAAACCAACCGGCGCATTCAGCTTTGGCGGTGGCTACAGTTCTGTGGACGACGCGTTCGGCATGGCTTCCATTTCACAGAGAAACTTTCTGGGAAAAGGGCAGACCTTAAACCTCAGGGCTCAGGTGGGCGGGAGGACTACCACTTACACATTCAGCTTCACTGAACCATGGGTTTTTGATACGCGGCTTACAGGCGGCTTTGATCTTTACAATTGGAACCGGGACTATGATACCTATGACAAGGAGAGCGTGGGGGGAACCCTTCGAGGTAGCTATCCGATTTTTGATTATACCCGGCTTTCTTTGTCTTATAACTATGATGAGAGTGACATCACAAATCTTTCGTATGATGCCTCCTCGGCGATCCGGGACCTCGAGGGGAGCAACGTGGCCAACACGGTGACAAGCATTGTGCGACGAGATTCGAGGGACCGGGTTTTCCAGACTACACGAGGCTCGGATAACAGCATCACGGTGGAGCACGCAGGGACGCCTTTTGGTGGAGATATTGGGTTTACCAAGTATGTTGGGGATTCTGGATGGTATTTCCCCCTTTTCTGGGGTACGGTTGGCATGTTACATGGCCGCGTTGGCTTTATCCATGGAGACCCCGTTGGCGATGAGCCTGTGTGGGAACGTTTTTACTTGGGTGGCATGGGCTCGGTGCGGGGTTATGAATGGCGAGACATCAGTCCCAGGGACCCGGAAACAGGGGATGAGATAGGCGGGAACAAGATGTTACAGTTTAATGTCGAATTTCTGTTTCCCATCATAAAAAAGGCAGGACTGCAGGGTGTTCTTTTCTACGATACAGGAAACGCCTATGACAATGGAGAAGACTTAGAGCTCGGGGTGCTAAGAAGGAGCGCAGGCTATGGTGTCCGATGGTATTCACCGATGGGGCCTATCCGTATGGAGTACGGCTACATTTTGGATGATGAACAGGGTCAGAAAGGTGAAGGGGGCTGGGAGTTTACCATGGGGTCAGCGTTTTGAGTTAGTGGTCCGTGAGACATGACAAAAAAAAGGAGGTTTTTTCATGAAGATGCGTCGTATGTTTTTGACCTTTACCCTTTGTCTGTTTGGTTTAAGCGGCGTTGTTTACGGGGCGGAGGTGGCGAAGATAGGAATTATCGATTTCCAGCGCGTGATCGACACGTCAAACCCCGGCAAGCGGTCTGCTGTTGAGATCAAGAGTCAAGGCAAGAAGATGGAAGAGACCCTGAAAAAGAAAGAAGCCGAGGTTCAAGAGCTAAAGAAGAGCCTGGAGCAGAAGGCCCTCGTCATGAGCAAAGAGGCCCGTGAGGAAAAGGAGCGGGAACTGCGGATCAGGGCCAACGATTTTCAATCTCTCAGAAAACGGTACCTGGACGCCTTAAAGGAGGTAAACCTTAAACTTTCCAATAGGATCAAGAAAGATGTTTTTGGAATCGTTGAAGAGATGGGAAAGGATGGGGGCTACTTACTCATCCTTGAACGCCGGGTGGGGGGTGTGGTCTATGCCCCCAATGCGATTGACATGACGGACAAGGTGATAGAAGCGTATAATGCCCTGGATGCGAAACGTCTCAAGAAGGAGGCGTCAAAGTCAGGATCGAAGAACAAGCCATAGGGGGAACCGTGAAGGCGAATGGGGGATCAATCTGCAAGTGACGAATGACGAATAAGGAAGCATGGAACTGCCTATACATAAAATTGCAGCACTTGTTGATGGCGAGGTCGTGGGAGATGTCGATCGCGTCATTCGGGGTGTTGCTGGATTTGATGAGGCCGGCCCCGATGACATCACCTTTGCCACATCTCCAGAGTATAGGCAACGGATTGATGAGACCGGTGCCGCGGCAGTCATAGTCCCGTTTGAGGTTCGCCAATCCGAGAAGATCCTTGTGCGGGTTGAGAATCCCTATTTGGCCTTGGCAAAGGTGTCCAGCTTGTTCCATGGCGTTTTCCAGCCCGGGGCTGGTATCAGCCAACAGGCCTGGGTGGGCGACAACTTCAGGGGCGGCAAAGCCATCTCCGTATATCCGGGCGTGTTTATTGGAGACGACGTGACGCTGGGTGACCGTGTGACCTTGCATCCCGGCGTCGTGGTTGGTGAGGGCGTTGAGATGGGAGATGATGTCACGGTGCATCCCAACGCATCCGTTCTGGAACGTTGCCGAATCGGAAGCAGGGTTTTGATCCATGCGGGTTCTGTGATCGGCAGCGATGGCTTTGGCTTCGCGTCGGATGGAAATCAGTACCACAAGATTCCCCAGATCGGTATCGTCCAGATCGATGATGATGTGGAGATCGGGGCTTGTAACACGATCGACCGGGCCACGTTTGGACGAACCTGGATCAAGCGGGGTGTGAAGACAGATAATCTGGTTCACATTGCGCACAATGTGGTCGTGGGCGAGGATACGGTCCTTGTTGCCCAAGTAGGCATATCAGGCAGCGTGACGATTGGAAACCGTGCCATCTTGGCGGGCCAGGCAGGGGTGGCACAACATGTCACCATTGGTCACCGTGTCACGGTCGGAGGCCAATCAGGGATTGTCAAGTCCATACCCGAGGGTCAGATTGTTTCCGGCTGTCCGGCCATGCCCCATCGGCTGTGGTTGAAAGCCTCGAATATCATACCCAAACTCCCGGATATGAAAAAGAAGCTGAACGAGTTAGAGAGGCGAATTGAGAAACTGGAGAAGGCATAGAAAGTTGTTTGAGAGGAATGAGACGTGGAAGTAGTATATGACATTCGAAAGATCATGGCGTTCTTGCCTCATCGGTATCCCTTTATTTTGGTTGATCGGATTGTGGAAATCGTACCCCATAAACGTATCGTCGGCCTCAAGAATGTGACCATGAATGAGCCGTTTTTCCAGGGACACTTCCCAGGAACGCCCGTCATGCCAGGGGTGCTGATTGTTGAAGCCATGGCCCAGGCAGGAGGTATCCTCGTTAATGTTTCTCGTTCGGAGGAGCAGCCGACAGAACTGATCTATTTCATGGGTATTGATAAGGCCCGTTTCAGAAAGCCTGTGATTCCAGGAGACCAACTCGTCCTTGATATACTCTGGACTAAAAGGCGCGCAAACGTTTCCAAGATGAGCGGCAAGGCAACCGTGGATGGGACGCTGGTTGCGGAGGCTGAGGTCATGGCTATGACGGGAGAAAAGCCATGATACATCCCACGGCTGTGGTCGATTCCAGGGCTAAGATAGATTCTGATGTTGAAATCGGACCCTACGCTGTCATAGCCCGTGACGTCCAGATACACGCCGGCACCATCATTGGTTCTCATGTGACCATTGACCAGGATACGACTATCGGTTCGGATTGTAAGATATTTCAGCATGCAGCCATAGGCGCCGTGCCTCAGGCTCTGAAATATCAAGGGGAAAGGACCTTCTTAAGGATCGGTCGTGGGACGACCATTCGAGAATTTGTGACGATTCACCGCGGAACCGCATTCGGCGGGGGGATGACCGAAATTGGAGAAGAGAATTTTCTGATGGCTTATACCCACATCGCCCATGATTGCTTTACGGGCCGAAAGGTGATCTTTGCCAATGCGGCGAGCCTCGGTGGCCACATTAGGGTGGGAGATTGTGCGACGCTAGGTGCCTTTGTGGCGGTCCACCAATTTGTGCGAGTAGGAAATTATGCCTTTGTGGGAGCCATGAGCGGGGTGTCAAAAGACATTCCGCCCTACGTGCTTGCCTCGGGCTCACCCCGGGCAAAGCTTTACGGGCTGAACGTCATAGGGTTAAAGCGGCATGATTTTGTAAGGGAGACGATTGTTGCCCTCAAGAGGGCCTATCGTATCCTGTTTCGCTTTGGGTTGACCTTAAACGAAGCCATTGAAAGGGTCACGGCGGAGGTGGATCAACTCCCAGAGATCGCTAATCTTCTGGCGTTTATCAAGTCCTCTGAGCGGGGGGTGACCAGATAGTCCCTCATCCCTGACCACCGTCTACTGACGAGTGACCATGATCGAACGGATTGGACTCATTGCAGGGAGCGGGCAGTTCCCCATCATTTTTTCAAGGGCGGCAGCGAGAAAAGGCCTGAGGGTCTATGTGGTGGCCCATGAGGGAGAAACAGAGGCTCGTTTGGAAACCCTTGTGGAGGCGACAAAGTGGATCAAGCTCGGTCAACTGAAGCAACTCATTGCATTCTTTAGGCACCATGGCGTGAAGGATGCCGTGATGGCGGGGGCCGTAACCAAGACCAAGATGTTTGCCGACGTGAGGCCGGATCTTAAGGCCCTGAAGGTCCTGGCCACGATGGACCACACGCAGGATGACGGTCTTTTGCGCGCGTTTGCAGGGGAGCTGGAAAAAGAAGGCATCACGATTCATGCCCCAACCTTTTTGGTGCCGGGCCTGTTGGCTTCGCAAGGATGCTGGACACGGCGCAGACCCTCCGTGTCGGAAATGGCTGATGTTCACTTCGGATGGCGCATCGTCAAGGAGATCGGAAAGCTCGATATTGGCCAGGCCGTCGTCGTTCGCAACGGGTCGGTGATGGCGGTGGAGGCGATTGATGGCACGGACGCCACCATCCGGCGGGGCGGAAAGCTCGGCAAGGAAAAAACGGTCGTTGTGAAGGCAAGCAAGCCCGGCCAGGACATGCGATTTGACATGCCGGCCGTCGGTGTTAAAACCATTGAGATCATGCGCGATGTTGGCGCCTCGGTCGTGGCTGTTGAGGCAGGCAAGACGTTGGCCTTTGACAAGGAAGAGATGGTCGCCCTTGCCGATGAGCATGGCATTGCCATCATAGGACTATAATCTGGGCGAGCTATGAAACCATTACGTGTCGGAGTCATAGGGGTTGGATATCTCGGAAAGTTTCATGCCGAGAAATATGCCCGCATGAAGGGCGTTGAGCTCGTGGGCGCGGTGGACGTCGTCGCTGAAAGGGCAGAACGTGTTGGAAAACGATTGGGGACCGAATCGTTTACCGATTACAGGGATCTCATCGATCAAGTCGATGCCGTAAGCGTGGTTGTGCCCACGCCCCTTCATTTTCCCATTAGCCGTGATTTCTTGGAACATGGTGTCGACGTATTGATCGAAAAGCCCATAGCACAGACGCTTGAAGAGGCGGAGGTCCTCATAGAGGTTGCTGCTTCCCGTGGCTTGGTGATCCAAGTGGGCCACCTGGAGCGATTCAATCCTGCTGTTGTCGCCCTGACCAACGTGATAGACCGACCCTTGTTTATAGAGTCTCACCGCTTGAGTGTTTTTAAGGAACGGGGGACCGAAGTAGACGTGGTTCTGGATCTCATGATTCATGACATTGATATCATATTAAGCCTTGTGAAGTCCCAACTGCAGCACATTCACGCAGCCGGGGTTCCGGTCATATCTTCACGTGTGGACATCGCCAACGCACGCTTGACGTTTGAAAACGGTTGTGTCGCCAATGTGACTGCCAGCCGTATTTCACTGAAGAATATGCGCAAGATACGCATCTTTCAGAAGGACACATACGTTTCCGTAGATTATTCAAACCGCGACATTACCATCATCCGCAAAGATGGCCAGGGAATCGACCTTCCCATCCCGGGGATGTCCATGGAACGATCAATCTTTGAAAAAGCCGATGCCCTAGAGGCCGAGATCGGGTCATTTGTGGACGCGGTGAGGACTCGGCAGGCTCCATTGGTCTCAGGGCACGATGGGCGAAACGCTCTTGGTGTTGCCTTGGATATCATTGATCAGATTGAGGCAAGCAGGAAGAAGGTTCTGACGGAAGAGAGCCTGTTGAGCTAGTGCCGTGCGTGCCTCGTCTGTGGGTTGGGTCCTTTGTCAAGAATCTTTGCCGCAGACCGAACCTCGAAACAAGCCCCGAAACGACAACGATTTCACGATACTGTTGCAGGTTCCAAGTTGGCTGCTCCCAGGGTTGGACGCACCCGAATGAATGCATTGAGACCTTTGAAAAACTGCTTCGCACTTATTCCTACGAACTTTTTGACCCATCTGCGGGCAGCCTTGGGCTCTTTACGGCCGGGCGAATCTACGGTTAGGTGATGGACGGAACACGAAAGGTCATGATTATTGCCGGAGAAGCGTCCGGTGACATTCACGGTGCGCGCCTGGTGAAGGCGATGCAGGCACTCAGTCCCGGGCTTGAGTTTTTCGGCATAGGTGGCAGTGTCCTTCGCCAAGCAGGCGTCCGCATAAGCGTTGATAATTCTCAAATCGCTGTCGTCGGGATTTCGGAAGCCCTCTCAAAGCTTAGAATACTTCTCAGGGCCCTCAAGATTGCCAAAGAAGATTTGAAAAGAATCCGCCCAGATCTTCTCATTGTTATCGATTTTCCAGATTTTAACCTGCGCGTTGCCACGGTGGCGAGGAAACTGGGTATCCCGGTGATGTACTACATTGGCCCTCAGATATGGGCATGGCGCACCGGGAGGGTGAAAAAGATTAAGAAGGTGGTTGACCACATGGTGGTGATCTTCCCTTTCGAGGCAGCCTTTTACAGGACAAACCATGTGCCTGTGACCTTTGCAGGGCATCCTTTGCTGGACGGCATGGTGCCCATAAGATCCGGACAGACGAAGGAGAATCTTACGGCGAACGGCTCCCTGATAGGACTGTTGCCTGGAAGCCGAAATGAAGAGATTAGACGTCTCCTTCCGACGATGGTTCAGGTCGCCGATATTCTGTCTGAACACATGCCGGGTATCCGTTTTGCGATACCCGTGGCCTCTTCGGTGGACAGGGCATTGGTGGAGACCATTGCCGAGGGGGGGGCGACACGGTTTCTGATCCTGTCAGATAGGCTTCGAAACATCCTGGATGAGGCCACGTTGCTTATCACGGCTTCCGGGACGGTGACCCTGGAGGCAGCCATAGCCGGAACGCCCATGATCATCGTGTATAAAGTGTCTCATTTGAGTTATTGGCTTGCAAAGCGTCTGGTACGGGTCAAACACATTGGCCTGGCCAACCTGGTCGCTGGTAAGACGGTGGTGCCGGAATTGATTCAGCGCGAAGCCTCGGCAGAGAAGATTGCTGGCCAGGCATTACAGTTGCTCAGAGATGAGAACAGGCTTGCTGAGATGCGGCACCAACTGAACCGTGTTGCCCAGAGCTTGGGCCCGCCCGGCGCTTCCAAAAGGGCCGCACAGGTTGCGATGAACCTGCTTTCGGGCAACTGATGGGTCTTTCATATGGTTGGAGAATCCAATGCAAGGTCCGGGTTGAAGTGGTGGCTGGCCGGCTGGCTGGGGAAAGGTCTGGTAGACTTGATTTGCGGCACGATGCGGATCCGCGTTGTCGACTTCAACAAGGCCCGGGCGGAGATCGAGTCAAAGAGATTTATCCTAGCCTTCTGGCATTCGAGGATTGTGGCGATCAGCTACCTTTACCAGGGCTGGGGGGCCGCAATACTGGTCAGCAGCTCTGAGGATGGGGAGATCATGGCACAGATCCTTCAACGCCAAGGTCACGAGACCATCCGCGGATCGACGTCACGTCACGGCGTTCGCGCCATGGCCAAGCTTATTAAGACGCTCAATGAAACGATTCGTCCTGGAGGCGTCGTCCCGGACGGTCCAAGAGGACCGCGGTTCAGGGTTCAGCCCGGCGTCATCACCCTGGCTCAGAAGACGGGCTGTCCTGTTGTGCCGATCAGCTACAGCGCCAAGCGGATCAAGATCTTTGCAAGCTGGGATCGGTTTATTCTACCGTATCCTTTCACCGAGGGTCGCCTCATCTACGGCAGGCCCATATCCATGCCTTCTAAACTTGATGTGGAGGAACAAGAGGTTTATCGCGTCAGGCTGGAAGAAGAACTTAATCGCATTACAAGGAAAGTAGACCATTACTATGGTCACGAGATAGCGTAGCGTTACGGTCAAAAATCCCCTGTCCGCCTGAGGCGGACTGCGGGGGATCTTCAGTCCTTTCCTATTTTTCGTGTGGTGAGGTTGTGAGTGACAGAGACAACAGAGATTTAACGAAGATATGCCACCGGATTTTGGCACTTGTCAAGTCACAGTGGCCTCGCCTCGTCCTGGCCATGTTCTGTATGATGCTGGTAGCAGCGCTTATTGCTGCCACGGCCTATCTTGTGAAACCCGTTTTGGACGAGATCTTTGTCAATCGAGACAAGAGGATGCTGCAGCTCCTTCCCCTTGCCATCATCATCATCTATGTCCTCAGAGGGGGTGCGTATTTTGGCCAGGCCTATTTGATGAATTATGTGGGGCGTTGTATTATCAAGCGACTCCGTGACGACCTTTACAGTCACATTCAGATGTTGCCCCTGTCCTTTTTCCAGAAACATGAGACCGGTGTCTTGATGGCAAGGATCATGAACGACGTTAACCTTGTGAAGGGGATGGTCTCTGATGCGGTCACGGGGGTGTTAAAAGATTTCTTTTCAATCCTAGGCCTCCTGTTTGTCATCTTTTACCGAGACTGGGTCCTGGCCTTGATTGCGATCACTGTTTTACCAGTGGCTGTGATCCCCATCGTAAAGTTTGGCAGGCGAATGCGGAAGTTGAGCACCCGGTGCCAGGAGGCCATGGCGGATATGAGCTTCCTCCTTCATGAAACCTTTACAGGCACTAGAATCGTAAAAGCCTTTGGCATGGAAGCCCATGAAAACCGCCGTTTTTTTGAAAAAACCGCTCGTTTGTTTAAATACGAAATCAAGGCCGTCATCGTCAGGGCCATGTCTTCGCCTGTCATGGAACTGCTGGGCGGCATTGGCATTACGTTTATTATTTGGTACGGCGGACACAAGGTCATTACAGGCACATCGACACCAGGGACTTTCTTTTCCTTTATGGCGGCCCTGATCATGTTGTATGAGCCGATCAAAAGGATCAGCAGACTGAATAATGTCATTCAGGAAGGGCTGGCTGCCGCTGTTCGAATCTATGATATCCTCGACACCGATTCGGACATCCAGGAGTCGCTGGACGCTGTCGCGCTTAAGGGCGGGCGGCATTCCGTGGTTTTTCGCAATGTTTCTTTCAAGTACGAGGACCAGATGGTCCTCAGAAACATCAACCTTAGGGTTAAGAACGGCGAAATCGTTGCCTTGGTGGGCATGAGCGGCGGGGGAAAGACCACCTTGGTGAATTTGATTCCTCGCTTTTATGATGTCACCGAAGGGGCGATCCTCATTGACGGGCAGGATGTCCGGGATGTGAGCATTGCCTCGCTTCGCAGCCACATCGGGATCGTGACCCAAGACCCCATGCTTTTCAATGATACCATTCAAAACAATATTGCCTATGGAAGACTTGATGCCTCCGAGTCGGACATCGTTGCAGCTGCTAAGGCCGCCTATGCTTATGATTTCATACAGAATTTTCCGGACCGGTTCGGTACTGTGGTGGGCGAAAAGGGCGTGAGGCTGTCCGGGGGGGAAAAGCAGCGCATCTGCATTGCCCGTGCGCTCTTGAAGAATGCACCTATCTTGATCCTGGATGAAGCGACTTCTTCACTAGATACTGAGTCGGAGTTAGCCGTTCAGGGTGCCCTCGAAAACCTCATGAAGGGTCGCACGACCCTTATCATCGCCCACAGGCTCTCCACGATTCGACACGCTGATCGGATCATCGTGATTGTGAACGGAAGGATTGTAGAAGAGGGCAAACACGAAGAACTCTTGGCTCTCCATGGCGAGTATTTTAAACTTCACGACATGCAATTTGAAAACAACAACGATCAAAAGGCACATGAAAGTCAACAGCACGGTTAACAGATATATTTTTGGGGAGATGATACCGCCCTTTGTCATCAGCTTGATCTTGTTCACTTTCATTTTTTTGATGGCCAGGATACTCCGTATTACCGATCTCATCGTGAACTATGGCGTCAGTCTGTCGTCCGTCCTCCTCCTGTTGATTTACGCCACGCCTTCTTTCCTGATTTTTGTTCTTCCGATGTCCATCATGATGGGTGTGCTCCTGGGTTTCCTGAGGTTGTCTCACGACAATGAGGTCATTGCCTTGAAAGCAGGTGGGTTTAGTGTCTACTGGCTTCTTCCTCCTGTTTTTGTTTTTTGTCTCATCGGGTGTTTGTTGACCGGCTTTGTCTCTATATACGGCTCTCCGCGGGGAAGACTTTCTTCCAAGGCCTTACTGCTTAAAACCGCAACATCGAACATTGACATAGGGTTAAAAGAGAGGACGTTCATCGACCGTTTTAGTGGTGTTATGCTTTATGTGAGTCAAATCGATACGCAGGACAAGACCCTCAT
The DNA here is from genome assembly GCA_030665585.1 of Deltaproteobacteria bacterium. GTDB lineage: Bacteria > Desulfobacterota > Desulfobacteria > Desulfobacterales. Next base: position 22,666 of record DAOUZN010000003.1, read on the forward strand.
CGATGTCTTCATTGAAGACCGGCAAACGCCGGGAATGGTAAACACGGTTATTGCGCCCAGGGGGAAGTTTCTCTTCGATGCGGAAAGCCTTACCTTCCAGTTGTCACTGTTCAATGGGATGATCAATGAAGTCGATCAGAAGAATGGGACCGTACATTCTATTAGCTTCGACACCTATGATTTTAACCTTAACCTCGCCCGGGTTCTGTCTGCAAGAGAGCAAGGCCAAAAGGGCAGAAAAGAAATGAGTTTGGTAGAATTACGCCAGAGTCTAGAGGCCGCTAGCAGGAAAGATGCAAAATACTACTTGACCTTGATGGAATATCACAAGAAATTTTCCATCCCCTTTGCGTGTTTTGTCCTTGGACTGGTCGCAGTTCCCTTGGGGATTCAATCAAGATCTGCAAAGAGGTCTTTTGGCATGGTTCTGGGTTTGCTCTTCTTTCTCATTTATTATGTGTTGATGTCCGTGGGCATGGTTCTTGGTGAGACCGGGGCGTGTCCGCCCGTTATCGGCATGTGGGGCCCCAACTTGGTGATGGGCACGATTGGTATGTACCTTCTCCTCTCGAGCGCAAAGGAGCGCCCCCTAAAGGCCATTTCACTATTGCCAAGGATATTCATGTCACCTAAATCAGCGTGCATAGAGTAATTTTCATCTGCAAGGAGCCGCTTGTCCGTCCACGCGCTTTTCCACTCCGAGACATGACATATTCCAGGATGGTTTATATTGAGGCCGGTTTCACCCGTATGGACTGCATGGCCCGGTGCGAGCAGTTTTCGCTCCAACATGATCGGACAGGATGGGGATTGCAAAAGTGAGTCTTTCGACCATCCACAGGTACTTGACCAAGGAATTGCTGAAGTACTTCTGTTTTGTACTCATGGCTGTTGTGGGCATCTATCTTGCCGTCGATTTCTTTGAAAAGGTAGACGATTTCTTGGACGCCGAGGTGCCCCTCTCGAAGCTCGTTGTCTTTTTCGCACTCAGGATTCCTTTCATAGTGGCCCAGGTAACGCCAGTGGGCGTTTTACTGGCTGTGCTCATCGTCTTTGGCCTCATGGTCCGGAATAACGAGATAGTGGCCTTGAAAAGCGGCGGAGTGAGGATCTCTTCCCTGTTCAAGCCTGTCCTTGTGACGGGATTAACATTTAGTGTCCTTGTTTTTTTCTTTAGCGAGGTGTTGGTCCCGATGACCATGGTGAGGGCAAATAAAATATGGCAAAGCGACGTGAGGAAAGGATCCGCGGTGGCTTCCAGGAAGAAGAATATCTGGATCAAAGGCAACCACGCCATTTTCCATATTACCTATTTCAATCCCTCGGATAAAACCATATTCGGCGTGACGCTGAATTATTTTGACGGGCGCTTCCGCTTAGTCGGACGGGTGGATGCTGAAAAGGGTATTTACACGGGAGATAGATGGCGCTTATTCAATGTGGTTGAACAGGATCTGTTGACAGAGGATGGAAGCTACAAGGTATCGTGTCTAGAAGAAATCTCTGTAAAGCTCGAGTTTGTGCCAGAAGATCTGCTTACGGTTGTCAAGAAGCCTGAAGAAATGAGTTACAGCGAACTGGCTGCCTATATACAGAAGGTTGAAGAAGAAGGATACGATGCGACAAGCTATCGGGTTGACCTCATGGCCAAAATATCTTTTCCATTTGTTTGTGTGATCATGAGCTTGGTGGGGACTAGTTTAGCCTTCTGGAGAAAAAAGAAAGAAGGGTTCGCTGGGAGTATTGTTTACGGTATTGGGATGGCATTTCTCTATTGGACCCTTCACAGCTTCTGTTTGTCCCTGGGATATGGCGCGATGTTGCCACCTATCATAGCAGCATGGCTAACCAATGTGCTATTTGTATGTTTCGGCGTCGTCACATTACTCAAGGCCAACTGAGCGAACCTTAAGGCTTCGCCCCCATTGGAGCCATGTCGTTTATGCAACATTAGGGTAGAGTCAGGTTGTGATTATTTTGTACAATATCTTGTTTTCGATAACCATCGTCTTGGCCCTTCCCTTCATTTTTGTGAAGGTACTGACCTCTGAGAAGAGGCAAAAAACGGTTATCCGGCGCTTGCGCCCGGAAGCTTGCATCAGGGCCTCTGGGGCAAGACCCGTCTGGATTCACGCCCTTTCCGTGGGTGAGGTTCTGGCTTCCTCGTCCCTAATAAAACAGATAAAGAAGATTTGCGCCCGGCGGCCAGTCGTACTTTCAGTTTCGACGCTTACTGGTCATGAGGTTGCCAAGAGGCTACTTAAAAGCGATGTGGATGCTATCTTCTTTTTTCCCTATGACTTGGTCTGGTCGGTTAGAAAGACCACTGGATCTGTCGACCCTGGCATATTCATCCTGGTGGAGTCAGATATCTGGCCAAATTTCACATATGAGATGAAACGACGGCAGATTCCCTTCATCCTCGTTAACGGGAGGGTCTCACCCAGGTCTTTTTCGGGATACATGCGGCTTTCTTTTTTTATGAAACGTGTGTTTTTTAATATCTCAAGCATTTGCGCTCAGACTGAGATGGATGCCAGACGGTTTGTTGCCCTTGGTGCGGCGCCGGACAGGGTTCACGTGACCGGAAATATCAAGTTTGATCAGCCACTGATCTCTGTCTCAGAAGAGGAAGTCGGGGAGCTAAGAGCGTCCGTGAGGATTAGCCCAACGGCTCGGGTATTTGTGGCCGGAAGCACCCATGAGGGAGAAGAGGCGATTCTTTTGCGTTGCTTTGAAGCCCTGAAAAGGGACTACCCGGACCTCGTCTTGGTGGTGGTGCCGCGGGACCCCAGACGGGCTGGGAGCGTCCAAGGGATGTTTAAGCAGGCTGGACTTTTTGCCCCTTTGAGAACAGAATTGGGCAAGATGGATGTCGGCTTTGCACCAGAAGCCATCATTGTCGATACGATCGGAGAGCTGAGAAGACTTTATGCTATAGCCCATGTCGTCTTTGTGGGGAAAAGTCTGATCAATCTCGGCGGGCAGAATCCTCTGGAGCCTGCGGCTTTGAAAAAACCCATCGTCTTTGGGCCGCATATGTTCAATTTTGGACTCATTGCCGAACGTCTTGTCCGACAGGGGGGGGCTTTGCAGGTGGCAAACGAGGAGGAACTGCTGCGAGCGGTCAAAAACCTGTTGGCTGACCCCAAGCGTTCCAACGCCATGGGGAAGAAGGCATATAACGTGTTTCATATGAACCGAGGGGCGCTTGAGAAGACCCTCGCTGTGATTGAGGGCTTTCTATAACCATGCATTCTCTCCGACCCAAGATAGAGCGGGTCATGATTGAAGGAGACGCGGCTTCTCCAGCCTTTTCATCAGCTTTTGAATGGATGCTTTACGCCTGTTCCCAGCTGTACCAACTAGCGGTAAGCGTTAGGATTTATCTATATGAGCGTGAGATTTTTAGCCAGAACAGCCTGCCGTGCAAGGTGGTATCCATAGGCAATATAACCGTGGGGGGCACTGGGAAGACCCCTATGGTGTCCTATGTGGCAAATCTGTTGAGTGGGCTTGGTCTCAAGGTGGCGGTTATCAGCCGGGGATACGGGGGCCATGCCCAACGGTCGGGAGGCATTGTTTCAGACGGCAAGACCACATTGATGGGACCCCGGGCCTCAGGGGACGAGCCTCAGCTTCTAGCTTCAAGGCTCAAGGGAATCCCTTTGCTTGTTGGAAAGGACCGCTATCTGGCCGGCAAACAGGCCATGAGCAGGTTCGGGGCATCCGTCCTGGTCCTTGATGATGGTTTTCAGCACCTGGCCTTGAAAAGGGATGTGGACCTATTGCTTATTGACAGCGCCCGGCCTTTTGGAAACGGTCATTGCGTGCCAAGGGGGCCACTGCGAGAACCTGTGAGCGGGATAAAGAGGGCCAGTGCTTTCGTCCTGACCCGATGGACAGGGGACAGCCCGTTGAACCGACAGCGCGATGTACTCGAGGCCCATGCCCCGGGACGTCCGATTTTCAAATGTATGCATGTGCCTGAGACGCTGTTCGTGGCCGGACAAGAAAAGCCGATCGACTTAGCCACCTTGAAGGGGCAAAGGCTTTTTGCATTTTCGGGCATTGCGAGAAACGAGGCCTTTCGTGAAACCGTTTCCAGCCTTGGAGGGGACGTCATTGGCTTCCTTGAGTTTTCAGACCATCATCGGTATACGAAGGATGATGTGGAATCCATTTGGAAAGGCGCCACGGACAAGGGCGTCGACGGCATCATTACAACGGAGAAGGATCTGGTCAATTTGGGCACCGACACGCCATCCATGCCGCTACTGTTGGTGCTGGGAATTCGCATCTCCTTTGGGGATGATGCAGAAGCGTTTGCGAGCTACTTGAAGACCAAAATGATGGGGAACCCTCATATCGGGCGAGCCCTTCGCAAAAAGGGGTAACGAAGCCGCCCATGTTGAGCTGTAGGCTGCCGTGTATGCATAAAAGATGATGGTTTCGTAAAAAGTCGATTTTACTCACTCCGTGAACATTTTGGGGGCCCTTGAGATATTCAGCTAAAATGCTAAAACTCGGGCTAACACCCTCAAACAGTTAGCATTTTTTAACGCTGAATATCTCATGTGCCTTTATCCCAAAATGCTCAATGTCGTTCGCAAAACACTTTTTACGAGTCTGTCAAAGGTAGGCGGAGAAGGGGGGACAATTTTGAAGGCATTGGTGACAGGGGCAGCAGGGTTTATCGGGTCCCATCTGAGTGAATACCTGATTGAAAAGGGATTGAGGGTCGTGGGTATCGATAGTTTTATGGATTACTATCCCAGATCTATAAAGGAAACAAATATTGCCGGGATGAGCAGCGATGAGCATTTTGAGTTCATAGAAGGGAGTCTTCTAGACGTCGACTTGTCAAAGCTTTTAGATGGCGTTGATGTTGTGTTTCATCAAGCAGCTCAAGCCGGCGTGCGGGCGAGCTGGGGCCAGAGCTTCAAGATCTATACCGACAACAATATCCTTGCCACGCAGATGCTCCTTGAGGCGTGCAAAGAAAGCCCGGTCGAAAAATTCGTTTATGCCTCCTCCTCTTCCGTTTACGGAGATACAAGAGATCTGCCCATGAGGGAATCGTCCCTGCCGTATCCAGTCTCACCATACGGTGTTTCAAAGTTGGCTGCCGAACACCTTTGCTGTCTATACTACAGAAATTTTGGGATACCAACGGTGTCACTCCGATATTTTACGGTCTATGGCGCCAGGCAGCGGCCGGATATGGCCTTCCATCGTTTCCTGAGATGGGCGTTGGAGGGCAGCGCCCTTGAGGTATATGGGGATGGCCGTCAGAGCAGGGACTTCACTCATGTGGACGACATCGTGGAAGCCAACTGGCTGGCCTTGGAAAAAGGTTTGCCTGGAGAAGTCTTCAATGTTGGAGGAGGCTCTCGGGTCACCTTAAACGAGGTCATCGAGATGATGAAAGCGATGGTGGACCAGGAGCTTGAGGTACATTATGAGGGTGTACAAAAAGGGGACGTGCGACACACCTTCGCGGACATAACCAAGGCCGAGAACAAACTGGGCTACAAGCCGAAGATGTCCATTCAGGATGGGCTCCAGAGGGAATATGAGTGGATTCAGAGTCTGGTCAAATAGCTATGTGGTTGACTAGCTGCGTCGTCATTTGTGAATGGGCAATAGAGAATTTTGACCGCTCAACCAGTTAACGGTTTCTACGAAAGGAGGTCCAATCATGACAATCAGCCAGGAGTTATTGGATATCTTGGCCTGTCCCAAGTGCAAAGGGGACATCTACCTGAATGAGACAAAAGATGGGCTTATCTGTGACAAGTGCAGACTCCTTTACGAAATCAAGGATGACATTCCCGTCATGCTCATCGATGAAGCAAAGCCGATAGAAAGTTGAGAGGGGCTGGCTGGAAAGCCCAAAACAAAATGGCTTGCGGGATGCTCGGTGTGGAAGGTTTTCTACAACGGTCCTGAATGCCTGGAAGGCCTGTGATTTTCAGAAAGGCATGGCATTTTGTCAGCTTAGATAACGCTTTTTGAGGCGGTTAAATTCACTTAACTCTTGGGTTGAGATTTCAAGGGTGTCTGAAGTTTCTTTCTCTTCTTTCGGCAGAGGCTCTTCTTGTTGCCCATCCTTTTCCATCGGCTCACCCTGGATAAGTTTTTCAGGGGTCAAGGGCTGAAAATATACGGCTGGCTCGTCAAGGCCGTCGACTTGTAAGACGGCGTACTTGATCAGGTGGATTTTGGACTCCGTCCCCAAGACATGCATCAGGTTGCAGATTGAGGCGGAAAAGTCATGAGAGAAAAGATACATATCCAACCCTATCTTTCCATTGGCAAACATTTCACCCACCGTGACAAATTGCTTCAGCCAGACATAGTAAGACATTGACGAAATAATAAACTTTTCAGTCTCCTCTGCATCATTTAGCCTGGCAACGGTTAAGTGCGTTTTCCCCTGGTTGACAAATAATAAATCCGACGAACCAAACTGTGGAGAGGCAATGTTGTCTCCGAGAACGACGTCTTGACGGGACCCGGAATGCAGCAAAAACTTCTTGGCGGCATCCATCAATTCCTCTTGCGGAACCGCCGTGGAAACAGCGTCATTGATTATTTTCACCGTTGCCAGCTCCTTTCAGCAAAGTGTGATTTTTTTCGATCAGGCTGTCTGCCAGTTTCTTGATGGACTCAGAAAGGCGTGAATGTCCCGACTCCTGGAGCAAAGGTGTCTGTGTTAGGGTTGCCAGGGACGGATGCGTCCCCTTGGGAATAGATCCCATGAAATGAATCTTGCACGAGAGAAACTTCTCGGCCATTTCCGACATGACCCTACACGCTGCCTCGGCCGGAGAGGAAACGTCTTCTTCCATGATCACGAGACCGACATCCGGACAAGACACATCTCGGGCGATTTGCTTGATGAGTTCATATGACTTCAAAAGGTCTTCTGAACCCACGGTGGTGGGAACCACAAAAAAAGGATTGATAGCAGCGGTCACCTTCCCCGGGCCGAAGACGTCAGGAGATACGTTCATGATAAGAAAATCATTTGTACTCCTTAGTCTGTCCAAAATGGTCAAGAAATCTGCGGAATTAAGGTCTTTCTCCCAAAAGACGGCATTGATATTCTTGTAACCACCAAAGAGAAAGAAGGTGTTTGGGAGTCTGGCCGTCGTCTCAATGAGTCCTACGGAAAAGTCTCTTCTTGCCAATTCGAGGGCAAGATTGCAGGCAAGGAAGGACTTTTGCCCCGAAAGCCTCTTTGAAGCAGAAAAAAGGAGGCACAAATTCTCTTGGATTGGGGCCGTGCGGCCTGCGTTTTGGTGTGTTTCGGTTCGTGGAAGATCAACAGGCAATGGCGTGATGGCTTTACCATCAGCCTGGGCGACCTGCTTTCCGATGGCCTTTTCTCCTAGATTTTCGGGCCTTTCGCCGGACAGGAAGAAATGAGACACTTCTTCCAGTGTCCTGCCCCTTTTTTCTCTATCTTCCATCGACGAGCAAGTAGACATTACACGTTGATAACAGAATTTGTGCTCCCCAAGAGATTGTCCGCTCTTTTCTTGTTGCTCGGATCAGACACCCAACGGCCGTCAACCAGGTATTTGTATTGATAAAGGCCGGGGCTGAGGCGGATGGCTTTCTGCCACACCGGTCTGCCATGGGAGTGAGTCAAATCAAGGCTCTCCGGTACCCAGTTATTAAAATCGCCAGCGATCTGCACCCCGGCGTCCTCGGGTGCCTCGATAATGAACGCCACTTCTTTTTCCATGGGCTCTTTCACTTTTTCCTTGGCTTCCACAAAGGACTTCAGGGCGAAACCCTTGGCCTTCATCTTGGCTTCTTCCCTCAGGATCTCTTTCATCAACTGCTGATAATCCAGGAAGGCAGCGCAGTGTTGGTCGTATTCAGCTATGGGTTTCCCAGCGCTGGCAGCTTCTCTCAGGCGGGTGCATGTATTGATTTCGGTCTCAAAGCAGTTCCTGGGAAATCTGGCCCTGAGGGTCTCTACGACCCGGTTGCTGAAATTGGTCCTGCGGTCCATGTTGGTGGCCAGAATCCTGAAAGTGAGTTCGTGTCCAGCCTTGTCTTGAATGATCTGAATGGTTTCCAGAAGCTTTCCCAATCCGTTGAGAGAAAAGGAACTGGAATCGACCGGAATGATGACCTCATCACATGCTATCAGCGCATTAAAGGTTAAGAGCCCCACGCTGGGAGGGCAGTCAATGATGAGGTAGTCGTAGTTGTCTTCAATCTCTTTAAGGCCCTGGGCAAGTGTAAATTCTCTCTCTGGGACGCCGGCCATGACTTGTTCAAAGGCGCTCAAGACGACGTTGCTGAAAACAGCATCAAGATTCTTTTCTAGGGTCTTTATGGCTTCAATTATTTGTATCTTACCTGACAAGACCTCATAGATGCTCTCTTCTATTTGATCAGGTTTCACGCCAAGACCCAGCCCTGCATGCCCTTGGGGGTCTAGGTCGATCAGGAGCACCTTTCTGCCCTTTCCTGCTAGACAACTGGCTAGGTTTACCGCCGTGGTTGTCTTGCCGCACCCGCCTTTTTGATTAACGAGAGCCATTTTCCTCATGACGCTTTCCTCCCTTGTCATTGCTGGGCAGGAGAAAAAACCCCACATCTCCCCCCGGATGGAGATTAGTTATCTAATATATTTGGGCACCTCCTCCTCGCGTATGATGGCTCAAACCGTTATGCGGCCCAGGTGACTGCCTACACCTCCCGATTGCCGTCTAAGCCCCTTGGGTTACAAGGATTGCAGCGAGAAAACGCTCTTATTTCGCTGTTCCATGGTTGTTGTTCAGCGATAGACAATCCCTTTTCCACAGGCACGCTTGCTCCCCACAAGAGTCTACCCGCGTGGTGCCGAAGCAGTCGATATTGTTTTCTTTCCTTTGAATTGCCTGGATCATGTCCATCTTTTTCATTCTGAACGTGTTAACGTCCATCTCTTTGGCCATTCTTTGAATCTCCTGAAATCTCATTTTGCCCTCCTTCACGTTGTAGGGTCATCGGCTATGGTATAACGCAAAAGTACAGGCCCCGATCCTCATAGGCCACTGACTTTTGTCGACATTTTCCCATTCAGCGACGAATCGAACAACAACCTCCTTTGTCTATATATTGCACCGACTATTCTTTAGGCCACAACATATGGCATATGTCAAGGGAAAAATGTAAAAAAACACCGGGAAGGGATCGCCTTGACGCCTTGCTTCGAACAAAGGCAAAAGCCTTGGAAAGGATTATTGGGAAGGCTGTCTAGGTCCCAGGTATGTCTTCAGGTGGCGGGCTGTGTGAGAGCCATTCGGGTGGGCGATGAGTTCCACGGGTGAACCTGCTGCCACCACCCGCCCTCCCTCATCTCCCCCTTCCGGGCCAAGGTCAATGATGTGATCGGCCTCTTTGATGATCTCCATGTTGTGTTCAATGACCGCTACGGTATTTCCTTCATCCGCCAAGGCCTGCAGCACCTTCAACAGCCTCTGCACATCGGCCAAGTGCAACCCTGTGGTCGGTTCATCCAGGATGTAAAGGGTGCGGCCCCTAGAGGGCTTGGCCAGCTCTTCTGCCAACTTGACGCGTTGGGCCTCACCCCCGGAGAGCGTGGGGCTGGGTTGTCCCAGGTGCAGATACCCCAGGCCAATGTCACAAACAAACTGGACGGGCCGGCGAATCGATGGCACGGCAGCAAAAAAGCCAGCAGCCTCCTCAAAGGTGAGTTCCAGGACGTCAGAGATGTTTTGCCCTTTGTAGGTGACGGCCAGGGTCTCCTGATTGAATCGTCGGCCCCTGCAAACCTCACAGTGAATATACACGTCAGGGAGAAAACTCATGCCCACTTTTAGACTGCCGTGTCCCTTGCACGCCTCACATCGGCCCCCTGCCACGTTGAATGAAAACCGGCCGGCCTTGTATCCTCGAGCCCTGGCCTCCGGGGTCATGGCAAAGCGCGTCCGTATGTCAGACAGAAATCCCACATAGGAGGCTGGCACAGAGCGAGGGGTGCGGCCGATGGGTTTGTGATCCACCTCGAGTACCCGGTCCAGGGACTCCCAACCCTTGATCGCGTCACAGCGGCCGGCATCACGCTGTTGCTTTAAGAGCCGGTTGCGGACGCCTTTGTACAGGGTTTCTTTAAGAAGCGTGGATTTGCCGGAACCTGACACGCCGGTGACGCAGATCAAGGTACCCAGGGGGAAATCAACATCGATCCCTTTCAGGTTGTGTTCCACCGCCCCTTGAACCGTGATGAAGAGGCCGTCCTTGGGAGACCTGAGGCGGGAGGTGATGTGGTGGGGATGTCCGTCAAAACAAGTGCCTGTGACAGATGCGGAGACTTTCTTTAAATCGGCCAACCGACCACTGGCAACCACACGCCCACCTTCCCGGCCGGCTCCGGGGCCCAGATCGATGATGTAATCAGCGGCTCGGATCGCCTCTTCATCGTGCTCCACCACCAGGATCGAGTTTCCCCGCGCCTTGAGCTCACCCAGAGCCTCCAGGAGCAAGCGATGGTCCTTGGCGTGAAGGCCGATCGTGGGCTCATCCAGGATGTAGCAGACCCCTGCCAGATTCGATCCAAGCTGGGCTGCGAGCCGGACACGCTGGGCTTCCCCACCAGACAGGGTGTCACCGCTCCGACTGAGGGCGAGATAGGACAATCCGAGCCGATTGAGCAGGGAGAGACGTGTCCGGATTTCATCCAAAATCGGCTCGGCGACAGGGGATTGCCGTGGGCTGAAAGCGAATTGCTTGAGCGTTTCTTGCGTCTGATGAACCGGCTGTTGCACCAGGTCCCAGATGGAATAGCCCTCGATTTTTACGGCCAGGGCCTCCCCTTTCAAGCGACTTCCATGGCACTCTGGACACGTCTTGTGTCCGTTTCTGCCGGAAGCCTCTACCTCACCCAGTCCATCGCACACAGGACAGGCCCCATGTTTGCTGTTAAAGGAAAAGAGGCGAGGGTCCGAGGCCTTCAATCCTATGCCGCAGGCAGGACAGATGCCTTGCAGACTAAAAACCTCTTCAGTCCCCTTGGGGTCTACGATCAGCAGGCTGCCATGGCCTTCTTTCAAGGCGCGGCCCACCACATCGTCAAGGTCTGGTGTGGGAAACCGTCCCACCAGAAGGTCAATGGTGTGCTCATGGTAACGGCTCAGGGCCATGTTCTTCTTGAGCGTTGCCAGTCGGCCATCAATTCGGGCTTTTTGATAACCCCTGCGCAGAGACTGGGCCAGGACGTCCTTATGGAAACCTTTTCGTCCGGCCACCTTTGGGGCCAGGACAAGGGCGTGCTTTCTCCCGTAGCGATGCCGAATCTGATCCACGATCTGATCCTGCGTCTGGACTGTCAATTGGCGGTCGCAGCCGATGCAGTGCTGAGAGCCAAGCTTGCTGTAAAGAAGTCTGAGGAAATGATAGATCTCGGTCAGCGTTGCCACGGTGGACCGGCGACTGGCATGGCTGATGCGCTGTTCGATGGCCACGGTGGGCGGAAGGCCGGACACAACGTCCACGTCCGGCCGTTCAAGGATCTTGACATACTGTCTCACGTATGGGGCAAGGCTTTCCAGATAACGTCGCTGACCCTCTGCAAAGAGAATGTCAAAGGCCAGGGTCGATTTGCCTGAGCCAGACACACCCGTGAGCACCACAAGCTGGTTACGGGGGATGGAAAGACTCAGGTTCTTGAGGTTGTGTTCCCGGGCCCCCCTGATGGCGATGGCCTGTGAGAAACCCTCAGCTGGTTCGGAAATGCTTGGGGGTGACGCCTTGCCGGGCCTTAACCGGCCCGGGTCACTCAGATACGCTGCGAGAAACCGGCCGGTATGAGATTGGCGATGCCTGGCCACCTCTTCTGGTGGGCCGGCCACCACGACCCGGCCTCCATCATCCCCACCCTCGGGCCCCAGGTCGATCACCCAGTCTGCTGTCTTGACCACATCCATGTTGTGCTCAATCAAGAGCACGGAATTTCCCGCGGCAACGAGTCTGTCGAGACAGGCCAGGAGTTTTTCTATATCGTCAAAATGGAGTCCCGTGGTGGGTTCATCAAAGATAAAGAGTCGCGCGATGTGATCCCCGGCCTTGAGATATCGAGACAGCTTGAGCCGTTGAGCCTCCCCTCCTGACAGGGTATTGATGGGCTGGCCAAGCCGCATGTAGCCGAGGCCGACATCAGCCATGGGCTGAAGGGCCCTTTGCACCTTGGGTTGATCGTCAAAAAAGTCGATGGCGTGATCTACAGTCATGGAAAGGATGTCGTATATGGTCTGCCCCTTGTAGGTCACCTCCAGGATCTCTTTCTTGTAGCGCTTACCATCGCATTCGGGGCAGGTGATGAAGACATCGGAAAGAAACTGCATCTCCACCTTTTCAAACCCTTCCCCCCGGCATGTTTCGCACCGGCCTCCTGCCACGTTAAAGGAAAAATGGCCCGGCCCAAAACCCCTTGCCCGGGCATCCGCGGTGTCGGCCAGCAGTCGGCGGATGGGATCTGCGGCCTTGGTGTAGGTTAAAGGATTGGCCCTGGGTGTGCGGCCGA
>DAOUZN010000066.1 GCA_030665585.1 Deltaproteobacteria bacterium
CATAGCACCCAAGGCGGTTCAGGACATGACCACGTTCGCGAACCAAGGCAACCTGGCTGAGGCAGAGAAACTCATGAACGCCTTAAAACCCCTCTTCGGCATTGTGACCGTAAAGACCCAGGAGGAAACCCCTTACGGAACCGTTGGTTGCCGTGCCAGGAATCCCCTTGGCACAAAGACCCTCATGGCGGTCCTTGGGATGCCTGGTGGGCCGTGTCGCCAGCCCTTGGGGAAGATGACCGGAAAAGGGATTGAGGTTGTATTAGAAGCCGGCCGCGCGGTGTGGAAAAACAACCCGGAGATTTTGAAACCGGTTGCTGATTTCTTTGGCGTGGATATTGAGTCCAGGCTCTATGACGAGTCACTCTTGGCCGGGCTTATCTACCCCGAATATTAAATCAGCCGGCGCATAGGGCACGGGGAGCTGGGTATAGCAGGGGACTTATCGTGATGCCCTGCGCTCCATGCTTTATGCCGGCGGATGCCTTCCCTTGCGCCAGGCCCCGCCCACTTTTCCCATTCCAACCCTGATGAACTCGTAAAAAGTCGATTTTACTCACTCCGTGAACATTTTGGGCGCCCTTAAGATGCTCAGCTAAAATGCTAACACTCGGGCTAACACCCTCAAACAGTTAGCATTTTTTAACGCTGAACATCTCAAGTGCTTCTCTCCCAAAATGCTCAATGTCGTTCGCAAAATACTTTTTACGAGTTTGTCAAATTGTGGTATGGAATAACATTTTCGAAGGGCTAAAATGTTACGAAAAATCCTTGTTGAACATAGATGCAGGTGGCCTCTATGAAAGTTCCTGACCACATCGCCAAGCTTAAGCCCTATGTGGCAGGCAAGCCCATTGAAGAGCTGGAGCGCGAACTCGGTATCAGCGGTTCCATCAAGCTGGCCTCCAATGAGAACCCCATGGGCCCCTCGCCAAAGGCTGTTGAGGCCATCATGGGTGCGCTGAAGAATCTGCATCGCTATCCCGACGGCAACGGCTACCGTCTGAGGGGACGACTGGCTGAAAAACTCCGGGTTTCCAGAAACAACATCGTCCTGGGAAATGGGTCCAACGAGATCATCGAGCTTCTCGTTCGAACGTTTCTTCAAGAAGGTGATGAAGTGGTCATGCCCGCCCCGTCATTTCTGATGTATGAGATCATGGTGGAGGCGTGTGGGGCGAAGGCCGTGAAGGTGCCTCTGAAAGATCTGTCGGTTGATCTGAAGGCCATGGCGCAAAGCATCTCCGGGGGCACGCGGATGGTCTTTGTGAACAACCCTAACAATCCCACGGGGACGATCGTTTCGAGAGATGCCTTTGAGGCGTTTCTGGAACAGATTCCGCAGGACGTCATCCTCGTGATAGATGAGGCTTACATTGAGTTCGTGAGAGACGAGACGTGTCCCACGGGCCCTGACTATCTGGATAGTGACAAACTGGTGGTCACGCTGCGAACCTTTTCCAAGGCCTATGGTTTAGCCGGCCTTCGCATTGGCTATGGTGTGATGAGGCTGGCGTTGGCAGACCTCATGCAGCGGGTCAGGCAACCCTTCAATACCAATGCACTGGCACAGATTGGAGCGCTGGCAGCCTTGGATGATGACGCCTTCTTGCACGAGACGGTCCAGACCGTCCATGATGGACTCGACTTTCTTTATGAAGAGGTGGATGACATAGGGCTTCCATATGTTCCTTCCCAGACTAACTTCCTCCTGGTTGACGTTCAACAGGACGGCAAAGGGCTCTTTGAGAAGATGCTTCGCAAGGGGGTGATTGTCAGGGCCATGGATGCTTATGGGTACCCCACCCACATTCGGGTCACCATGGGTCTGCCGGAAGAAAACCGGCGTTTTGTCAAGGCATTGAAAGAGGTGCTTTAGATGAAGGGTCTTTTGGTCACCATAGACGGCCCCGGGGGCGCCGGCAAAACCACGGTGAGTCGGCTTTTGGCGAAGGCGTTGGGGTATACGTATGTTGACACGGGCGCCTTATACCGGGCCGTCGCTCTTGCCGTCCTGTCTGAGAAGTGCTCTGCAAATGAGGACAGCAAGGTGGCGCAAATCTGCAGGCGCCTTGGGTTCCGCTTTGAGAACAGCTCAAAGGGGCTGAGATTGTACATGAACGAGGTTGATGTCACGGATGAGATAAGAACTCAGGAGATTACGATGCTTGCGTCTGCTGTCTCGGCGAGGCCTGTCGTTAGAGAGTACCTTCTGGGCGTGCAGCGGGGCATGGGAAAAAATGGCGGCGTCGTCTTTGAGGGACGGGACATGGGCACCGTGGTGTTTCCGGAGGCCGATGTCAAGTTTTTCCTGGATGCTGACCTCAGCGTTCGAGCAGTGAGACGTCACAAAGAGTTGGTGGCCATGGGTGTGAATATCAGCTTGGATGAGGTGAGGCAGACCATGTACAGAAGAGACAAGGATGATTCCAGTCGTGTCCTGGCGCCCTTGAAGCCGGCCCATGATGCGGTCAGGATCGATTCAACCTCCTTGGAGATCGGCCGGGTGCTTGAGCTGATGCTTGGTCATGTTCCTGTGTGAGTTAAATAAAGGTTGTTTTTTGTAAGATTGCTTGCTATATAAAAATGTTTTGAGGAACAGGCACCCAGCCCGGTGCCGGGTGCCTGTTAACGAATAGTAAAGGGGGCCAATGTTTAATGGAAGGGTTGGAAAAGAATAGCGACATCGAACAAGAAGAAAACAAACCGGAAACAGGGACGGAAGACCTGGGCGAAGGCCATCAACCGGAGAGAACCGAACCCCTTGAGCCCACAGAAAAGGAACCAGCAGAAGAGAGTCCTGATCCTGGCCAAGAGGTCCAAACCGAGGCGACGGTAGAGGGCGCCCAAGCCGAGGAGGGTAAACAAGAGACCCTCATGGAGATGTATGAAGAAAGCATTAGGCGGGTGCAGGAAGGCGAGGTCGTTCAGGGCAAGATCATCCAGATCGACAAGGAGTTTGTGTTGGTCGATATTGGGTATAAATCTGAAGGCCAGGTCCCTATTGACGAATTCATGGAGCCGGATGGCACGATTGAGGCCATCGTGGGCGATACCATCGACATCATGGTGGAACGCTGGGAAGATGAAGATGGGGCTGTGCGCCTTTCCAAGAACAAGGCTTCAAGGGTTAAGGTCTGGGATGACATTCAGAGGGCCTATGAAGAAGACAGAGCGGTTGAAGGGGTTATCACCAACCGGGTCAAGGGTGGACTTTCGGTGGACATTGGCATTCCGGCCTTTTTACCCGGTTCTCAAGTGGATCTCCGACCGATCCGTGATCTTGACCAAATGGTCGGCAAGACATTCGACTTCAAAGTGCTCAAGTACAATAGGAAGCGAAGCAATATCGTATTGTCGAGACGGGTGATTCTGGAGAAGGAGCGAGAGGCAACGCGTGCAGAGACCCTTGCCACGATTCACGAAGGCAAGGTGATGGATGGCGTGGTAAAGAATATTACCGAATACGGGGTTTTCGTTGATTTGGGAGGTATTGACGGCCTTCTCCATATCACAGACATGTCCTGGGGTCGTGTGAACTATCCGGCTGAGATGTTCTCCGTGGGAGACAATATCACGGTGAAGGTATTGAATCTCGACCTGGAACGGGAACGGGTATCCCTCGGGTTGAAACAGCTTGTGCCTGATCCCTGGACAACCGCCGGAGAAAAATATTTGATAGGGTCCCACGTTGTGGGCAAGGTTGTGAGTCTCACGGACTATGGGGCCTTCGTGGAACTGGAAAAAGGGGTGGAGGGGCTGATTCATGTTTCTGAGATGTCATGGACGAGAAAGATTCGTCATCCCTCTAAGGTGGTATCGGTTGGTGAGACAGTGGAGGCCGTTGTCCTGAACATGTCGGTTGACAACAGGCGGATCTCTTTGGGAATGAAGCAAGTGGTGCCCAACCCATGGGATGTGATTGCTGAGAAGTACCCCGTGGGGACCACGATCGAGGGGAAGATCAAGAACATTACGGATTTTGGTTTGTTCATCGGCATTGATGAGGGGATTGACGGTTTGGTGCATATCTCTGACATGTCTTGGACAAAGCGTATTCGACACCCATCAGAGCTGCACAAGAAAGGTGACGAAGTTCAGGCCGTTGTACTGAACATTGACAAGGAAAACGAGCGCTTTGCTCTGGGCATCAAACAACTTCAGCGGGACCCATGGGAAGCTGTTCCTGAACGTTACAAGGTTGGAAGCAAGATCACGGGCACCATCACGAATGTCACTGACTTTGGCGTCTTTGTTGAGCTGGAGGAGGGTATTGAAGGCCTTGTCCATGTTTCAGAAGTCATGGCGGAGAAACTCAAGACCCCTTTGGGCAGGTTTCAGGTTGGAGAAGTCGTCGGGGCTAAGGTGCTCAATATTAATCCCAAGGAGCGACGCATTGGCCTTTCGATGAAGCAGATTGAGGTGGATGAAGAGCATGACTTGGTAGCCGATTACTTGAGCAGTTATAAGGGTTCTCCATCCAGCTTGGGAGAGGTCTTGAAAGAGAATCTCAAAGATAAACCAGCCGATGATGGTGTGGCGGAGCAGGCCGGTGAGGCGGCTTCGGAAGAGGTTGAAGGCCCTAAAGAGGCCGCCCTAGAGGGCGCGGATCAAGGGGAAGAAGCCGTTTCTGTCCCGGAGACGGAAGGTGTGACAGATCAAACCGTCTCAGAGGCTGACGAGGAGACTGAAGCAACGCCGCCGGGTCACGACGAGCCCGCTCCTTCTGAGGAATTTACGGAGACAGCTGATTCGGATGCAGAGGAGACGGCAGACGCTGAGACCGAGGAAAAGGATAGAAACGAAGGCGCTTAGAGACCTGCCACCGGGACAGGCCTTTTGAGAAGCCATAGACATTTCTCTTAGAGCCGCCCAGGAACCAGCCTGAAGGAATATCATGTTTGCACGAAGGCATCCTATCATGTTCTCCATGCTGGTGATGTTCGGCATCGGAGCGATTGTGATTATCAGTGTGGCCGCCCTTTTCTATCTGGGCAAGAGGGACGCCACCTTCCGGTTTGGCGAACAGGTTGGCGTGATTGAAATCACGGGTGTGATTACTGATCCTAAGGAGACCCTCACCCAGCTGAAAGAATTTCGCAACAACAAAGACGTGAAGGCAATTGTTTTAAGAATTAATTCACCAGGGGGTGGCGTGGGGCCTTCCCAAGAGATCTATGAAGAGGTACGAAAAACGAGCCGAGTCAAGAAAATCGTTGCCTCCATGGGGGCTATCGCAGCCTCCGGCGGGTATTACGTCGCCTCGGCAGCTGATCATATCATGGCCAGCCCCGGTAGTATTACGGGCAGCATTGGCGTCATCATGGAATTTGCCAATTTCCAGGAGCTATTCAAGAAAATAGGGGTTTCGGCCTTTGTCTTAAAGAGCGGGGAATACAAGGACATAGGTTTTCCATTAAGGAAGATGACGCCCCAGGAAAAAGCACTCCTGCAGGCCTTTATTGATAATGTCCATCAGCAGTTTGTGGCGGCGGTGGCCCAAGGTCGGAAGATCTCCAAGGAAAAGGTCCAGGCGATTGCCGATGGTCGCATCTTGTCAGGGGAACAGGCCAAGGTACTGGGCCTGCTGGACAGCTTGGGCAACTTCGAGGATGCGATAGCCATGGCGGCCAACCTGGGCGGCATCAAAGGCGAACCATCGGTTGTTTATGCCAAGAAGAGGAAATTCTCGCTCTTGCAGTACCTTCTTGGGTCTTCCACCTGGACGGGTGTGCTGGATCAGATCACTGCGAGCGCCCTTCATTTGGGATATCTTTACCTGCCGGGCAGGGCATAGGCCATGGTCAAGAACGATCTTGTGGAGGACTTGGTGAGAGCATTTCCCGGTATTACCAAGCGGGACATGGCGACCGTGGTGAACACCCTATTTGAGAGCGTGGCACAAGGCCTGGCTCGGGGTGAAGCGGTTGAGGTGCGAGGCATGGGGCGTTTCAAGACAAAACAGCGTAGGGCTAGAAAGGGAAGGAACCCTAAGACCGAAGCTCCCATTGATGTCCCCATCCGTTGGGTGGTTCATTTTAGGCCCGGAGAAGACGTAATCCGGCGCATAAATCGTTAGAAAAAACTAACATCTCCCAATCCTGCCCGTATTACTTCAGGCATATCATCGATCAGGGCAACCACACTTGAAGGCCTGCCAGGCACTGGCCCGCCGTCTATGACGAGGTCAATTTGAGATCCAAGGGTCTCATGGATCAGGGAGGCATCAGACAGGACTTGGCCCTCAGCCAGGGGTGCGGTCGTCGATATAACGGGGTGGCCGAGTTCTTTGACCAAGGCCAAGCAAATGGGGTGATCCGGCACTCGAATCCCTGCCGTCCTTCGTCGAGTTAACATAATCTTTGGAACGAGCCTTGAGCCCTCCAAGATAAACGTGTAAGGGCCGGGGAGCAACCGCTTCATGGTTTTGTATGCATAGTTAGAGACCTTTGCATATTGGCTGATGTCCTTGAGGTCGGAGCAGATGAAACTGAAGGGTTTTTTCTGACTTCTCTGTTTCAGTCTGTAGATCTTGCCGATCGCCTTCTTGTTCATGATATCGCAACCCACACCGTAATGCGTGTCCGTGGGGTAGGCGATGGTTCCACCGTCTTTCAGGATTTGTACCACCCTTTGGATCAAGCGGGGCTGTGGATTCTTGGGATTAATAGCGAGCAGCATGATGTGTGTGATCATTCACCTTTTGGGGTCAGGAGCATGTCTTATATGGCGAACTCTCGGGCCTGATCAAACCGTAACATTTGACAGACTCGTAAAAAGTGTTTTGCGAACGACATTGAGCATTTTGGGAGAAAAGCACTTGAGGTATTCAGCGTTAAAAAATGCTAACTGTTTGAGGGTGTTAGCCCGAGTTTTAGCATTTTAGCTGAATATCTTAAGGGCACCCAAAATGTTCACGGAGTGAGTAAAATCGACTTTTTACGAAACCATCATAATTGATAGATGTTCAATGATAAATGACAAATGTCATGAGCATTTCCCGCGAGCCCAAACCTGCCAAGCTGGTCATTAGTATGTTTATGCAGGACAAGGAACGCTTCCAAGAGGTTACTCGCAGTTTGTCGGAGCCCTTGGGATTGGTTGATATGGTGAGCCCCTGGCTTCCTTTCAACAAGACGGATTATTATACCGCTGAGATGGGTGCCCCCCTTTTCAGGCGTTTGATAACTTATCATAAGTTGATGGAGCAAGAGGCTCTGGCTGATGTCAAGCTAGCGACCAATGAGTTGGAAGGCGAATTTGCAGTAAAGGGGAAACGACGGGTCAATATCGACCCGGGATACCTCCTGTCAGAGCGGTTTGTTCTGGCTACGGGGAAAAACTATACCCACCGTATTTACCTGAGAGAAGGGATTTATGCGGACCTGACCTTGATTTACCACAAAGGTAGGTTTCGTTCGCTGGACTGGACCTATCCGGACTACGCCGGTGAAGCGATCATCGATTTTCTCAAGTCTGTAAGAAATAGATATATGTATCAGCTGAGGGAGGTAGGCACTTTTTGTTGAGGGTGGTTATATGATCAGGTTCTTCTCGCGATTAGTTGATGCAAAGGGTTCGAGGATTCAAGGATTCAAGGGGTCGAGTGTTTTCTTTTTAAAGATTTCATACCTCCTTATTGGCGATTTCCGGACGGATTTTTCTTCATTAGGGAGGGAATTTGTTTATTCTGTAAATTTCCAAACATAGCTGATAGGACCTTTGCCAAACCTTTAATTGTTTATAATCCTAAAGCATTTTACTTGAACCCTTGAATCCTTATGATCCTACGAACTTTTTTGGAGATGATTCTATGATCAAGAGCATGACGGCCTTTGGCAGGGCGGAAAGGACGGTTGAAGGCTGTTTATATACCGTGGAAATGCGCTGTGTGAACAGACGCTATTGTGAGATCACAGTGCGTATGCCCCAACCGTTGCTTCCCCTTGAGGAGCGCATCAAGAAGCTGGTGGCGGCCAAGGTTTCACGAGGGCGTGTGGATGTGCTGGTGAAGGCCAAGAATGGTTCTCAAGCCATTGCCGACATTGAGGTGAATCTTCCACTGGCCCAAGCCTATTGGAGGGCATTGTTCGAACTGAAGGAAGCCCTGGAAACAGAAGAAAAGGTCGGGCTGCAAACACTCCTCGGCTTGGAGGGGATCATGACGGCGAGAGTACCTGAAGTGGACCTGGAAAAGACCTGGACGGCCCTTGCCTCCTTGATTGGTGAGGCATTAGAAGGTGTCGATAGCATGCGCACTGCAGAGGGTCAGGCCATTTACCATGATTTTCAGAAACGTCTTCAGTCTGTGGAGGAGGGCCTGTCTCGCATAAAAGCCTTGGCCCCGTCCGTATTGTCCGAGTATCATAGTCGTGTGAAGGAGAGGATGGCCGTGCTGACAGAAGGCGAGGTCGATCTCGATCCGAACCGGCTGGCTCAGGAGGCGGCTTTTTTGGCTGACAGGAGCGATATTACAGAGGAGATTGTCCGCGCTGAAAGCCATTTGAAACAGTTCCGTAGCATGATCGAATCAGAGGGCCCAGCTGGGAGGGCCCTTGATTTCCTGCTCCAGGAACTCAATCGGGAGGTGAACACGATGGGTTCCAAGGGGGGAGACGCCCAGCTATCCCACCTGGTTGTGATTCTGAAGAGTGAGCTTGAGAAGATCAGGGAACAGGTCCAGAATATAGAATAGTATAGCCGTGTCATCGAACATGGTTCTATGGTGCGAACAACGAACAGGGGAGGGAAAAGATGGAGACAGCTTTGCTGAACATCGGATTTGGAAACACGGTGGTTGTCGCCCGTATTATTGCTATCGTTACCCCTGGATCAGCCCCCATGAAACGGCTTAAAGAAGATGCGAGAGAGGGAAAACGCTTGATTGATGCCACGCAGGGACGACGTACCCGTTCGATTATCATTACCGACAGCAACCATGTCATTCTTTCGGCCATTCAAGCTGAGACCATATCGCAACGGTTTGTGACCGGCTTTGAGTTCAAAGGGGAGCAGAAAAAGGCCACGGGCTCTAAGTGAATGGCGGATATCCAGCTTCAAGTGACGGCGGCGAAAGGACACTTGTTCATTATCTCCGGACCCTCTGGGACCGGGAAATCGACCATCGTCAGTGCCATCCTGAAAAAAAGACCACAGCTCGGATATTCCATCTCTTTCACCACCCGTCCTCCTCGCGGTGATGAACAAGATGGCGTGGACTACCACTTCATTAGCCAGGATACCTTTCGCAAGAAGATCGACGCCGATGAATTAGCCGAATGGGCTGAAGTGCACGGCCATCTTTACGGCACCTCAGCAAGGTATATTGAGGAGACCCTCGCTGGTGGGCAGGATGTCTTGCTGGATATTGATGTTGAGGGGACAAAGAGACTGTCTGCGAGGTATCCTGAAGCGATTTCGGTGTTCATCGCACCGCCAACGATGAAGGAACTTGAAAAGCGGCTGAACAGACGTGGCACGGATTCGGCGGTGGTTGTGGCGCGGCGTTTGAAGAGCGCGGAGGCGGAGATGGCTCAGGCGCATTGTTATGATCACGTTATCGTCAATGATGATCTGGGCAAAGCGCTAGTAGAGTTGGAAACGATCATCGAAAAAGTATGTCTCAATGGGTGACCTTCTTTACGGCATCCATCCTCTTTATGAAGCCCTTGTAGCTGGGCGGCGAGAGTTTAAAAGGCTTTACGTATCCAAGAGCCGCAGGATCAAAGGTGTTGAGACCCTTCTCGAACTGGCTCGGGCCGGAGGGATTGCCGTCCAGTACAAGGCCCCGGATTATTTCAAATCCCGCCTCGGCGATTCGGTGCACCAGGGTGTTGCAGCCCGGGTTGGCGAATTGCCCCTGGCAGATGAGAAAGCAATTCTCAAAAAGGCTCAAACCGACAGCGGACTTCCTTTGATTTTGGCCCTCGACGGGGTTGTTGACCCGCAGAACCTCGGATCCCTTGTCAGGACTGCCTTGGCCATGGGCGTCCACGGTGTCGTTTTGCCCAAAGCCCGTACTGCTCCCCTGTCCCCTGCTGTTTCAAAGGCTTCTGCCGGAGCTATGGAACATATGTTGTTTACGCGGGTTTCCAATCTTGTGGCCGTCTTGCAGCGGCTCAAGAAGGCAGGGCTTTGGGTGGTCGGCTCCCATGCCGGAGCACAGCACGCAGTGGACCAAGCTGATTTTAATGTGGGTTTGGTTCTTGTCATCGGCGGGGAGGCCAAGGGGATACGTCCCCTGGTTCGCAAAACATGTGATTATCTGGTCGGTGTTCCGCAAAAGACACAGGTCGACTCTCTGAATGCTGCCGTGGCCGGGGCCATGGTCATGTACGAGGTGATGAGACAGAGAACAAAGAGAGGAGGAAAATGCCTAAAATGAGCTAGAATGCCTAAAATTGAGTGACGTCGGTTGATAGTTGGTCCGCAGGAGGTCGGCCGCGACTGGAGTGCAATTGCAGAATCAGTTACTAAGGAGTCCATTGATTTTTGGCACTTTAGGCATTTTTTATGGATACATATCCCAAGACATATGACGTCATCGTAGTGGGGGCCGGTCATGCGGGATGCGAGGCGGCCCTGGCTGCGGCCAGATCGGGACACGCTACCCTGGTGGTTACGGTCAATGTGGACCACATCGGCGAGATGTCATGTAATCCCGCCGTAGGGGGGCTTGCCAAGGGGCATCTCGTTCGCGAGATCGATGTCCTGGGTGGGGAGATGGCCAAGAATATCGATGCCACGGGTATCCAGTTTCGTCGTTTGAATACGAAGAAGGGACCGGCAGTACAATCGTCTAGGGCCCAGGCCGACAAAGAACAATACCGCCTGCGCATGAAGCGTGTCTTAGAACAACAGGAGAATCTGGATGTCAAACAGGGGATGGTTGACGCACTGGTTGTAGAAGATGGTGCGGTCAAAGGGATCATGACGAGTATTCAGGAGAAGTTTCTCGCCAAAACCGTTGTTCTGACGACAGGCACCTTCTTGAAAGGCCTGATCCACATTGGATTGAAGCATTTCCCCGCCGGACGTATGGGAGATCCTGCCTCAAATAAGCTTTCCGACCACTTGAAGGCTTTAGGTTTCAGAATAGGCCGCCTCAAAACGGGCACCACCCCTCGCTTAGA
>DAOUZN010000020.1 GCA_030665585.1 Deltaproteobacteria bacterium
GATCAAGGTGTGGCGGGCGGCCCCACAGGGACTCCCACAAGGGCCTGGAAGGCGCTCCAGCCAACGGCCTGCCTCATTTTTGACTTGACTTTGAACCTATTAAAATCTATGATTTTTTTATGCAAAGTCACCGTCTTGCACGTCTTCTCCGCATCATTGTTGAAGTCAGGACTCAGCCACACAAACCGCCCGAACAGATTGCCAAGGACCTGGGAATTTCTATCAGACAATTTTACTACGATAGAAATGAACTTGCCCAGATGGGGTTCCGATTTTCTCATGGCAAGGGGCGGTTCACGATCCTTAGCGACCCTGTGGTGACCATAGGAAAGTTGCCATTGAGCGAGATCTTGGCCCTGGTTTTGGCCACCCGCCACTTGTTTGCCACCAAGGACTTTTCAATCGTGCGAAGGGCCCTGAAGGGCCTTTATAGGATCGTGGATCACTTACCAAAACCACAAAGACAACTCTTGAGGTCCCTGATTCAGGATGTCATCATCAAAGGCGGCTTTGGTTGCACGCCCGAGGTGCTGGAAGACGTCACGCGGGCAGTGGATGAAAAAAGGCGTATTCTGGTGCATTTTCGAGATCGTCGGCCAAACAGCCGAGTCGCACTGGATCCTTTTGGACTTCGTCTTAAGCAGGCCAAGCTGTTCTTGGACGCCTATCATGTTCCGAGAAAAAAGCGCGGACGGTTCTGGGTGGGTACCATAGACAAGATTGTCTTCACACCTTTTTTTAGGCCAGAACCTTCAGACGCCCATTGAGCGTTATATGACGCCTGCAGCCTTCTCCAATCAAAGCTCTTAAGCACTGACCATGTTACAAACACTTGGCGTGTAAGGCTGTACAAACCATATTTCCCGGAGTTTCGGACACAGAAAAGGAGGACCTATGAGAGAAGTTGTCATCGTGAGTGCTGCACGAACGGCCATTGGGGCATTTCAAGGGACGTTGTCAAATATCTCCGCCACCGACCTCGGGGCTTATGCCATTGTAGAGGCCATGAAGCGGGCCGGCATCGCCTCAGGAGACGTGGATGAAGTCATCATGGGCAATGTCCTGCCGTGCGGTTTGGGCCAAAATCCCGCCAGGCAGGCCCTGCTCAAGGGGGGCCTGTCCCACGATGTGGAAGCCACAACGGTCAACAAGGTGTGTGGTTCTGGCTTAAAGGCGGTCATGATGGCTGCCCAGGCTATCATGGTAAACGATGCAGACGTCATCGTGGCTGGCGGCATGGAAAACATGAACCTGGCCCCTTATTTCTTGGAAAAGGCGCGACCAGGATATCGTCTGGGGCACGGCAAACTCGTTGACGGCATGATCCATGACGGCCTGTGGTGCCATGTTAATGACTTTCATATGGGTGTGAGTGCGGAGCTTTGTGCTGAAAAGTATGAGGTCACGCGCGAAGATCAGGACGAATTTGCGCTGAATTCATACAACAAGACCTTGAAGGCCCAGGGTGAAGGCGGCTTTGACCAGGAAATATTTCCGGTAGAGGTGCCTCAGAGAAAAGGCACCCCTATCAAGTTTGCGAAAGACGAGGTGGTCCGTGAGACCTCTGTGGAAGCCCTGGCCAGCCTGGCCCCGGCCTTTAAAAAGGACGGTACGGTCACAGCTGGAAATGCCTCCAAGATCAGTGACGGGGCTGCAGCCGTGGTCGTCATGGCCCGAGAAAAGGCTGAAGCCATGAACCTGAAGCCCATGGCCCGTGTGGGGGCGCAATGCTCCGTGGCCATTGATCCGAAATACGTGTTGATAGCTCCCATCTACGGCATTCCTAAACTCCTGAAAAAGGCTGAGCTTACCATGCATGATATTGATGTTTTTGACATCAATGAAGCCTTTTCCGCATCCAGTGTAGCAATCAACAAGACGCTTCAACTTGATCCTGCCAAGGTCAACATCCGAGGCGGGGCGGTGGCCCTTGGACATCCTATTGGCGCCAGCGGCGCAAGGGTACTGGTGACCCTGCTGTATTTGATGAAGGACACCAGAGCAAAACGAGGGGTGGCATCCCTATGCTTGGGAGGCGGGGAGGCCGTCTGTTTGCTGCTAGAAAGGGATTAAAAGGAGGCTATGATGTCCTACAAGACCATTAGGCTTGACGTATCCGACGCGATCGCAACCCTTACATTCAACCGACCCAAGGTGCTCAATGCCCTGAATCTTGAGGTGATCGCTGAATTTCACAAGGCCCTTTCAGATATCCAGAAAAAGGCCGAGGTCAAGGTCCTCATCCTCACAGGGGCTGGCAGGGCCTTTGTGGCCGGGGCAGATATCGCCGTGTTGCAGGACCTTGATCCCCTTAGCGCCAAGCAGTTTGCCCAGTCGGGACAGTGGGCCCTGTTCGCCCTGGGAGCCATGGACATCCCGGTCATTGCCTGCGTCAACGGCTTTGCCTTAGGTGGCGGTTGCGAGATTGCCATGGCCTGTGACTTCGTGTGCGCATCAGAAGAGGCACGGTTCGGACAACCAGAGATCAATCTTGGCCTCATACCCGGCTTCGGCGGCACGCAGCGGCTTGCCAGGCTGGTGGGTAAAGCCCGGGCCAAGGAACTCTGCATGACGGGGCGCATCATCACGGCGCAAGAGGCCTTTGCCATGGGGCTGGTGACCAGGGTCTTTCCGGGAGAAACCCTGATGGAAGAAACGTTGAAAATAGCAAGGATCCTGGCAGCCAAAGGCGTCGTGGCCCTCAGGGCCATCAAGCATGTCATCGATAACGGACATGACGTGGACCTGAAGAACGCCTGTGCCCTGGAAGCTGACGCCTTCTCCCTCTGTTTTGCCAGCCCGGATCAGAAGGAGGGAACGGCTGCTTTTCTGGAAAAGCGGGCCCCAAAGTTTTCAGGAAAGTTGGTATAGAAAAGGAGCCTCGATGAACTTTGAGCTGACCGAAGAGCAAAAGATGATCCGGGAGATGTGTCGGCGTTTTGCAGAAAACGAGATTAAACCCGTAGCAGCGCGACTCGACGAGACAAAGGCACACCCCGCGCAGTTGTGTCAGAAAATGGGAGAACTCGGCCTCATGGGAATCGCCATTCCAGAGCAATACGGTGGGGCCGCGATGGACTATATCTCCTATGTCTTGGCCGTGAGTGAAATCTCCAAGGCGTGCGCCTCTACCGGCGTGATCATGTCTGTGAATAACTCCTTGTACTGTTTCCCGGTCCATACCTTCGGTACCCATGAGCAGAAGCTCAAGTATCTCACGCCGGTGGCCAGTGGCAAAGCCGTCGGCTGCTACGCCCTGACCGAGGCGGGGGCAGGCTCGGATCCTGCTTCCATGCGCACCACAGCAGAACCGGATGGAGATGGCTGGGTCATCAATGGGGAAAAGAAATTTATCACGAGCGGCAATGTGGCCGATTACTGCGTGGTGGCAGCCGTGACAGACAAGAAAAAAGGATACAAGGGGATCAGTTCTCTTATTGTGGACCTCAAGAATACGCCGGGCTTTTCAGTGGGCCGGGTAGAGGACAAGATGGGCATTAAGGCCTCTGGTACGGCCGAACTAGTATTCAATGACGCCCGTGTCCCCAAAGAAAATCTCCTTGGAGAACGAGGTTCGGGCCTCAGGCAGATGTTGACCACCCTGGATGCCGGTCGTCTGGGTATCGGGGCTCAGGCCCTCGGAATCGGCCGGGCCGTTCTGGAAGAGGCCCTGGACTATGCCACCGTGCGCGAGCAATTTGGGAAACCCATCAGCAGCTTCCAAGCGATTCAGTGGAAGCTGGCAGACATGGCCACGGAACTGGATGCAGCGGAGCTTTTACTCCTGAGAGCCGCCTGGCTGCAGGATCACGGAAAACCCTTTGAAAAAGCATCTGCCATGGCCAAAATGTATGCCTCCGATATTGCCATGCGGGCTGCGGTAGAGGGGGTTCAAATCCTTGGCGGCTATGGGTATTGCAAGGACTTTCCCATGGAGCGCCATATGCGAGATGCCAAGATTTGCCAAATCTACGAGGGAACCAATGAGATCATGCGATTGGTCATCGCCAGTAATCTCTTGAAACAAAAGAGGGTTTAGACTTGCTGATGGCACTTGAGAAGGGGTTCATACAGATCTATACCGGCGAAGGAAAAGGGAAAACCACAGCAGCCCTTGGTCTGGCCCTCCGTGCCGTAGGCCGCGGCCTGAAGGTGATCATGATCCAGTTCCTTAAGGGAGGTGTGGAGACGGGTGAGCTCACCACGGCCCGGCGTCTTTCCCCACAGCTGGTGATCAAACCCATGGGAAGAGAAGGCTTCATAAACCCTGCCAGCCCACGGCCTGAAGACCTGTCCCTGGCCCAAGGGGCCCTTGAGGAAGCTCGGAAGGTTTTGCGTGAGAAGGCTTGCGACCTGCTTATCCTGGATGAAATCAATATGGCTGTCTCCATGGGTCTGGTTCCCGAGCAAGCTGTGTTAGATCTCATGCATGGCAAGCCCCCTCACGTGGAGTTGATCCTCACGGGCCGAAATGCCCCCCTATCATTCTTGGAGAGGGCCGACCTGGTGACGACCATGAAATGTACCAAGCATTATTTCGACCGAGGGCAGGCAGCCCGGGTTGGTATAGAGCATTGAGAGGTCCTCGATGAGCCCATTGTTCAAGGAAGATGAAGTTGCCGGGATAGCGTCAGCGCGTCAAGCCTGGCAGAAGCATCTTCAAGAAAAGCTTTCAGCCAGCCCACCGCGAAAAGAGAGTTTTTCCACCGTGTCCGGCAGGCAGATACGGGCATTGTATACACCCAGCGACATCAAGGACTTTGATTACAGGACCCAGCTGGCTTTCCCAGGACAGTACCCTTATACCCGTGGGGTGCAGACCTCCATGTATCGTGGCAGGCTGTGGACCATGAGGATGTTTGCCGGCCTTGAAAGCGCTGAAGAAACCAATGAGCGGTTTCACCATCTCGTCAATCAGGGACAGACTGGGCTATCCACAGCCTTCGACATGCCAACACTCATGGGCTATGATACCGAGGACGCCAGATCTCGCGGGGAATGCGGCAGGTGTGGTGTGGCCATCGACACCTTGAAAGACATGGAAATCCTCTTCAACGGGCTTCCCGTAGACCAATTAACCACGTCCATGACGATCAACCCTCCGGCTCCGGTCCTTTGGGCCATGTACATTGCCATGGCAGAAAAGCGGGGCATACTGCGGAAAAAGCTGGGTGGCACCATTCAAAACGATATGTTGAAAGAGTTTATTGCACAAAAGACCTTTATGTGCGCCCCTGAGCCGTCCGTGCGCCTCATCGTGGACACCATCGAGTTTGGAACCCGCGAGGTCCCCAGGTGGAACATGATCAGCATCAGCGGTTATCATATCCGAGAGGCAGGTTCCACAGCGGTGCAAGAACTCGCCTTCACCCTGGCTGACGGAATCGCTTATGTAGAAGCCGCGCTTCAGCGTGGCCTTGATGTGGATGCCTTTGCTCCACGCCTTTCTTTCTTTTTCAATGCACATATTGATTTTTTTGAAGAGATAGCCAAGTACCGTGCAGCCCGCAGGATGTGGGCGGACATCATGAAAAAGCGGTTCAAGGCAAAATCAGGGCGTTCTATGTGGCTCCGCTTCCATACGCAGACAGCAGGCTGCAGTCTCACCGCGCCACAACCCTTTAACAATGTGGTTCGCACCGCGGTGGAAGCGCTGGCTGCCGTGCTGGGCGGCACCCAGTCCCTGCATACCAATTCCTTTGATGAGGTCCTGGCCATTCCCACGGAAGAGGCTGCGACCATTGCCTTGCGAACACAGCAGATCCTGGGGGAGGAAACGGGCGTTGCCAATACCATTGATCCACTGGGCGGGTCTTACTTTGTGGAGTCTCTGACCAACGAGACAGAGGAAGCCGCCTATGAATACATCAACAAGATTGATGATATGGGCGGCATGCTGAAGGCCATTGAAAGAAACTATCCCCAGATGGAGATCGCCGATGCTGCCTACAGGTTTCAGCGGGAGCTCGATGCAAAGCAAAAGATCATGGTCGGTGTCAACAAGTATGTCGTCAAGGAGGAGATCCCAGTTGACATCTACCACGTTGATGAGACCTTGGAAGAGCGTCAGATTGCTCGGACAAATGAAGTCAAGAATAGCCGAGACCAAAAAGAAGTAGAACAGTGTCTGGAGCGCTTGGGTGAGGCGTGCGCCGGAAACGATAATGTGATGCCGTACCTGATAGAGGCAGCCTCAGCGTATGCTACGCTACAAGAAATGTGTGATGTGTTTAGAAGCGTATTTGGCGTCTACCATGACCCGAGTACTTTCTGACGAGCCGAGGCCCATTGACCTGTCGTGCGACGGCCCCCACAAGCCGACGCCACGGCGAGCAAAGGCTTCTTAGCTTCTGTCAAACATGGAAATGGTCCAATGGTCATGGCACGCAAGATCAGGATCCTGGTGGCAAAGCCCGGGCTGGATGGCCATGATCGAGGGGCCCGCATCATTGCCAGGGCCCTTCGAGACGCCGGCTTTGAAGTCATCTATACCGGCCTTCATCAGAGTCCTGAGCAGATTGTCAGTGCGGCCATCCAGGAAGATGTGGATCTGATTGGGCTCAGCAGCCTGGCTGCCGCCCATCTCTATCTCTTTCGCAAAGTCATGGAGCTGCTCAAGGCACAAGGCGCAGAGGATATCATGGTGGTCGGCGGCGGGATCATCCCCGAAGGCGATATAGAAAAATTAAAGGCTATGGGCGTTCAGGAAATCTTTCCTTCTGGTAGCGCCTTGGATACTATAGTGGATTGGGTCAGAAGGCATGTGAAGCCTCGATAGGCTCCGAGTGCAATGGGATGGGTTGCCTTGCTGGAACAGTCATCCGGCCTTTAGACTCAACCTGTCAGCTCCTTCCTTCCGTACTCCCAGACAGTCCCCAGTATCATCCAGTTGGCCCGTGGTGTGGGCGGTAAGGCAGACCGGTGCACGAACGATGAATATGCCATGGGTAGTGGTTCTCGGAAAGAAAATTCTATATATAGTATTTTTTTCTTGACGGCTGCCTGTTCCTTTGCTATCGGGTCTATTCCTTTTGTGTGTGACTGGCATGGTTTCCACTGAAGGATCTAGAAAAGGGGGGCTCATGAGGACTATTGCAATTGCAAATCAAAAAGGAGGATGCGGGAAGACAACAACAGCCATCAACCTTTCATCTTGCTTGGTGTTGCAGGGCCAAAAGGTCCTACTCATTGACTGTGACCCTCAGTCACATGCGACGATGGGTTTGGACGTGAATTTCGATCATGAAAAAAGCATGTACCATGTCATGACCCCCAGGCCGAGTGAACACTTGGGAATTGAGGATATTGTGGTACCTGTCAAAGATCACCTCGATATTGCTCCGTCAGACATCATGCTCAGTGCCATCGAGCAGGAGTTGGCAGGAATGGAGGGCAGGCAGAACAGACTCTTGCAGGCTATCGAGCCACTCGAGCAAGAATATGATTATATGATTGTGGACTGTCCCCCAAGCATCGGGCACCTTTGCTTTAACGCTCTTCGTGCCTCTAAGGAAGCGATTATCCCGATCGACATGAGCCTTTTTTCTCTGCGTGGCATTGCCGAACTGACGGACATCATTATCCTCCTCGAGAACAGATGTGATCATGTCATAGAAGCCCGCGCCCTTGTTACCATGTATGACTATAGGACTCGTTACTCCAGGCATGTTCTAGAAAAGGTCAAAGAACAATTTGGGGACAGGGTGTTTGAAACAGTTATTCGTTATAATATCCGCCTCAGAGAGACTGTGGATTATGGCCTGCCTGTTGGAGATTATGATAAGCATGCTATTGGTCAAAAAGATTACGCAAAACTGGCAGAGGAAGTGATCTCAGCAGAAATCGTGACCACGACTCCGCAAGCCAATGTCTCCAATGGATCGCACGACATCCTTCGAAAGACGGAAGAGTACATCAGTTCCGTTTCGGAATCGCCTGTACCGGAAGAGCCAACGCCTGAACCCGAGGAGACCTTTCCGTATCCAGCCGAATCTTCGTACTCGGCCATGGTGGAAGCTATTTCAACCGACCCCGGCCATTTTGTTTCAGAAGATGAGACGGAATAACGTTATTTTCTTCATTCACCGATTATCTTGACAAGAACTCTCTTCCTGCGTCTGCCATCAAACTCGCCATAGAAGATCTGTTCCCAGGTGCCGAAATCCAGCTTCCCGTCTGTCACGGCAACCACGACCTCTCGTCCCATAATCTGTCTTTTCATGTGGGCATCTGCATTGTCCTCGCCAACATTGTGCCGATATTGTGAAACTGGCTCATGGGGCGCCAGTTTTTCCAGCCACACATCATAGTCATGATGGAGTCCCGGTTCATCATCGTTGATAAAGACAGAGGCCGTGATGTGCATGGCGTTGCAAAGCACAAAGCCTTCTTTAATGCCGCTTTTCCTCAAGCATTCATCAACCTGTGGGGTAATGTTGATGAAGGCTCGGCGGCTCGGCACCTCAAACCAGAGTTCTTTTCGATAACTCTTCATCATATCCTCCTCATAAGAACCATAAGAATGGAAGAACTGCTTGTCGTATCATCCTGTCACCTCGTTGGTTACGGTTTGATTGAGTTCTTGATTAAACTTATCTTGCCGAATCAACGAGGTTTTTTCAACTTGTTTCCCAACAAAACTTCAGACAACAGCGCAATTAGGACAACATTCAGTTTCTTCGTGTGTCAGTGTGTATCCGATTGACTCTAGAGCGCCTTTCCTATACCCTCCATTCTGAATAAAATACAGTCGAGAGGACGAGATAGTGAACGTTCAAGGACTGTTGGAAGCCGTTTTTGACGAAGGCCGCAACCTCCTTAAAGCGGTGCCGGGAGACCCCGTTGAACGTTTCATAACAGGGCTTGACCATGCGGATCGAATCTTTTGTACCGCTCAGGGAAGGTCCGGATATGTCTTGCGCTGTTTTTGCATGCGGCTGATGCACTTGGGATATCAGGCCTTCTTCGTGGGTGAAGCCATTACCCCTAGAATCGGCAAGGCAGATGTCCTCGTGGTTCTCTCGGGTTCGGGCCAAACCGCCTTGACGTACGAATTGATCAAATTAGGACAACAGCAAGGGGCTTTGACCTATGGTGTCATTGGGGTTGAAGATTCCCCCATCGGCAGGATCCTCGATTTGAAGGTTTGCCTTCCATTGGCATCAAGGAGGGACCATCCAGACGATGTCTCGTCCATACAACCCCCCGGATCTTTGTTCGAGCAAGCCGCCTTTGTCATGTTGGAAACGATTGTGCTGGCGTTATACCAGAGGCAGGGAAGTGATGGCCGGACACTGCTTGAACACCATACGAACCTTGAGTGATTTCTCCCTTTCGTGATTGTTTTTTTTCTTTGAGGTGAGGCCATGAAACCGGTTCTGCAATTGGCTCTTGATTTTGTTGATCTAAGGCGCGCCATAAAGAATGCTGAGGCTGCGATGGCGGGCGGGGCAGATTGGCTTGAAGCCGGGACGCCCTTAATTAAAAGCGAGGGACTTGAGGCGGTTCGGGAATTGAGGAGATTGTTCCCTCGGGCGACGATTGTGGCCGACATGAAGATTATGGATGCCGGCCGCCTTGAAGTTGAAACGGCGGCCAAGGCGGGTGCCAATGTCGTGGATGTTCTGGGTGCTGCCAGCGACGCCACTGTTCGAGAATGCATACAGGCTGCGAAAAATTATGGGGCCAGAATTGTAGTGGATCTTATTGCTGTCAAGGACCCTATATCGCGGGCCAAGGAAGTCGAGGGTTTGGGAGCTGATTATGTCACAGTTCATTGTTCCATAGACGAACAGATGGAGGGAAAGGACCCCTTTGAAACGTTGCGCGGGGTTGCCCAGAGCGTTTCCGTGCCTGTCGGTGTGGCCGGGGGGATCAACTCGGAAACAGCCCCTCAAGCCCTGGAGGCAGGGGCATCGATTGTCATCGTGGGCGGGGCGATCACCAAAGCCGTTGATCCAAGAGAGGCGGCTGGCACCATCAAGGGGGCTATGGCAACCATGGTTGCCGTCCCCACCCAACTTTTTAGAAGAGGGTCGGAGGCGCAGATTCGGGAGATCCTGCAGCAGATTTCTTCAGCAAATCTATCAGACGCTTTACATCGGGCAGGCGTGATGCAGGGGATACGGCCACTGTTTCAAGGAATCAGACTGGTGGGTCGGACCGTGACCGTGAGAACCTATCCCGGAGACTGGGCTAAACCCGTTGAGGCGATTGACGTTGCGCAAGAGGGGGATGTGATCGTTGTTGATGCCGGAGGCCTCGGCCCGGCTATTTGGGGTGAATTGGCTACACATTCCGCCATGCAAAAAGGGCTGGCAGGCGTGGTCATAGATGGCGCCATCCGAGACACTTGCGACATCAGACAGATGAGGTTTCCCGCCTTTACGAGATTGATCATGCCAAATGCGGGTGAACCGAAAGGTTTCGGCGAGATTGGTGTGCCTGTGACCGTGGGAAATCGAAGGGTGGAAACCGGCGACTGGATTCTGGGCGATGATGACGGTGTCGTGGCCCTGCCAAAATCCATGGCCGCTGAATATGCCAACCGTGGCATGGACGTGTTGGAGAGAGAGAACCGAATTCGCGAAGAAATCAAGACAGGAAGCACACTCAGTAAGGTCACTGAACTTCTCCGCTGGGAAAAAAAATAGCCCCTTATTGTTCCTTCTTTCGCCGGATCCGCCGAGTTTTTTCTCGGGCGGTCCTTACCATCCACAGGGTCAAGAAATAGCCTGCCAGGCCCACCACAACGCCAATGAGGGCACCACCTACGATCAGGGACATGAGGACCCCAGTGCTTGCATGCCAAAATGTTTCCCTGGACGGGCTTGAAAAGAAAACAGCATTCAGTGGATAGCCGAGCAGCTTCGCTCCTATCATATAATTGAATCCATAAATAAAAGGGGCGGTGACCGGATTGGTAAGCCACACGGTTGCGGCGGCTGCTACCTTGTTTATCTTGAAAAAGGCGGCAATCGGCACGGCCAGGCAGGTCTGAAATCCCATGGTTGGGCTCACGGCCACAAAGAAGCCTACCGCGGCGCCCCAGGCAATCTCTTCAGGGCTCCCATGGAGGCGGATGAAACGATCATAAAGATATCGAGCCAACCTCCTCGGGCGACCGGCCGATGCATTCGGCGATTCTGGTTGGGACTCAGTGGCATCATCCTGGTCTTGTAAAGACTTTTTCATCAGGGCTTTCCGCTACGGCAATGAGGCTTTTAAGATCTTCGTGCAGCAGTACGGTAGGATCCATGTCTCAGGTCCGACAGGCATCCTTATCCAACTCTTATGAAAAAAACAAGACAAACGAAGGGTGTAAATTGAAGTTTCCTGTAGCAAGCTACAGGAAATCTTCGACCGTAAGGAACGCTGACTTTTTTTGGATACGCTCGCTAACCCCGCAGCCCCGCTGGAACGGGATCTACACTTCGTTCCGACAAGCTACGGGGAATGCGCTCGCTTTTGCGGTTCAAGAATTATGGCAAATAGAGTGCCGTGCTGTCCCAGGAAATCCAACCACGTCAGGTAGCCTTTGACCTCAATGGTGATGGTTTCGTAAAAAGTGGATTTTACTCACTCCGTGAACATTTTGGGGCTCTTGAGATGCTCAGCTAAAATGCTAAAACTCGGGCTAAGGCCCTCAAACAGTTAGCATTTTTTAACGCTAAACATCTCAAGGGCCTTTGTCCCAAAATGCTCAATGTCGTTCGCAAAACACTTTTTACGAGTCTGTCAATGGTGACATCCTATGAATACAAAGATATTCGCTACGCTTTTCCTGGCTGTTTTTGCCGTCACCTTGGGCGTGGGCTTGGTGGTTCCATTGCTGCCGGTCTATGCCCATGAACTGGGGGCAACGGGATTGTATATAGGCTTTATCTTTGGAGCCTTCTCCCTTTCAAGGACGGTCTTTCTACCCTTTTTCGGCCGTCTGTCAGATCTCAAGGGAAGAAAGCCCTTCATCACGACAGGGCTTCTGGCCTATTTTCTGGTCTCCATAGGCCTTACACTATCAAGAGATGTCACCCTCCTTATTTTGATCCGCCTTTTCCAGGGCATTGCATCGGCCATGATCTTGCCGGTGGCCCAGGCGTATGTCGGGGAAATCACGCCTAAGCACAGAGAAGGTTTTGTCATGGGTCTGTTCAACATCTCCCTGTACGCCGGCCTGAGTCTTGGACCGGTTGTCGGCGGCGTGGTCCATGACGCCTTTGGCCTTCAGACCTCCTTTCTGAGCATGGGAGCGGTATCACTCTCAGGCTTTTTCCTGTGCCTTGTATTGCTCCCTCCCGGTCAGGAGGAACGACCTCTCGTGCCGACCCGATCCCCGGTGCGTTACCGAATCCTCATGAGGAACCAATATCTCGGCGCCCTTTTTTTCTTCCGCTTCGCCTTCACCACATCCATCGGGATGGTGTGGGCCTTCCTTCCCCTTCTCGCAGGCCTTGAGTTCAACCTGTCCAGTTCGGCTATTGGCATCTTGGTCATGCTGGGAGTGCTCACCACCGGTCTTTTGCAGACGCCGATGGGGCTTTTGGCGGATCGCTTCGACAAGAGGGCCCTGATTGTCTGGGGTGGAATCGTGGCTGCGGGAGCTGTCTTTTCTTTTGTTTACGCACAAGGGTTTTGGGGACTGTTTGCGGCCAACGTCTTGTTTGGTGTCGGCGGAGGGATGGCCATGCCCTCGGTCATGGCCATGACGGTTATTATAGGACGCCATACAGCGTCCATGGGTTCCATCATGGGTCTGTTGACCATG
The DNA here is from genome assembly GCA_030665585.1 of Deltaproteobacteria bacterium. GTDB lineage: Bacteria > Desulfobacterota > Desulfobacteria > Desulfobacterales. The sequence goes on from DAOUZN010000020.1 coordinate 12,764, forward strand.
GGCCACAGCCTGGGCATGTTGACGGGCCCTATTATTGCCGGCTTCATGATGGACACCTTCCACCTGTCGCTGGCCTTTGTAGCAGGCGCAGTCATTATGGGGTTAGGGTCTGTCGTTGCCCTCGTATTCACGTCTGGGTTCCAAAGGTGGGCCGAAGAGACGGGGCATGATTGACAACAGGGCAATGCTATTCTAAACTTTATATTGATGGATTGTCGTACAAATCCCTTTTATGGATGAGAGGCTACAGCCATGGAATCTCAGACAAGCGAGACCGTGACCATTGGTTCATTGGAGATTATGCTGGCCCAGCCGGCAGCGTTGCCTTTAAAATGGGTAGGGCAGAAGGAACTCATTAAGCAGGTGCTGGCCGCCTGGATGGTCATTGACGAAAAAGACGTGCCTTTCAACCCCCGTCTCGTTGGAAAACCGGGCGTTGGCAAGACCACCCTCGGCTATGCCGCGGCCAAGCAGCTCAATCGGCAGGTGTATCTGTTTCAAGCCACCATGGACACACGGCCTGAGGATCTGATCATTACGCCGGTGATGGGGGGTGATGGTCAGGTCAAATATGCTGCCAGCTCTTTGGTAACGGCCATGATCAGGGGCGGGGTGTGTATCTTGGACGAGGGAAACCGCATGAGCGAGAAATCGTGGGCATCTCTGGCCCCCCTTCTTGACGATCGGCGATATGCAGAGTCTCTCATCACAGGTTTGACCTTGTCAGCCCATCCTGACTTCAGGTTTGTTGTGACGATTAACGAGGATGCTTCCACGTATGAAATCCCGGAATACATCCACTCCAGGCTGCAGCCTCAGATACTTATCGATTTTCCGGACCGGGAGGATGAACTGTTGATCCTAAAGGAAAATCTCCCCTTTGCCGACGAGGACATGCTGAACTATATGGTCGATTTTCTCCAGCGTGCCCACTCGGCCGATGAGGTCTATTCTGTGCGCGACGGAATCAATATGGCCAGGTATGCCTTGAAAATGATGCACGGCACCCGGATGTCAAGAAGAGAAGCCATCCATCATGCCATCCTTAATGTGCTTGGCGATGAGGCCATCCGCTACGAAGAATAGAGATGCCCAATGAATCCTTAGAACCCTTTGGTCCCATCTTCCCCGTCCCAATCGTCCATTACAGCCTGGAGTTTGCCGATGCCGTGCGGCACCTATTTCACCGCCTTCGGCCGGATGCGGTAGCCATAGAACTGCCCCGCTCCATTCAGGACCTGGTCCTGAAGGGAGTGCGCCGGCTCCCGGAGATCTCCGTCGTCCTGTACCAGAATGACCAGGGCGAAACCCTCTATTTCCCCATTGAACCTACAGACCCTCTCGCGGAGGCCATCCGGTCTGGCTTGGAGACGGATATTCCAGTCTACTTCGTCGATCTGGACCTGGATGAATATCCCGCACATCGCGATTATATGCCCGATACCTATGCCGCCCACCGCCTGGGGACCCGATCTTATTACAATGTTTATGCTCAGCAGATCCTTCCCACATTAAAGAAGGCCCCCCCAGACCTTCGGCGGGAGGCCGGCATGGCCTACCACTTGCAGCAACTTGCGGCCAAACACAAGAAAATCCTCTTTGTTTGCGGACTGGCACATCTTGAGGGTGTGAGGGCGGCGTTTTTTCGCCCCCAGGCTGAGCCCCTTGAGAAAATCAAGCGGACCGGGGTAAGCCTCTTTAATCTCCACCCTGACGATCTGGCTGAGGTCCTCACCGAATACCCCTTCTTGGCAGCTGTGTATGAATACCGCAGGCGCAGACTTCCGCCCGAACCCGAACTCTCTGATTTCACAGTGCGAAAGAAGCTTGGCGTCCTGACGCTGATGAATGGAGGCAAAGATACGTGTTCTGAAGAGGAGGCCTTGGATGCGTCCATACGGTGGACCGTGCATCACATGAAACCGGGCGCTGTAGATCGGCAAATGGTCAGCCTACGACTTTTTGAGCAGGCGGCACGGCATTATCGCCAGGATACGGGAGAGTCCGTGTACCGATGGCAGAAACGGGCCTTTTTCCGCTATTCAAGGAACTATGCCCTGTTGGAAGAAGGGCTTTTGCCTGATTTTTATCAGCTTCTGGTCGCAGCCCGGGGATGTTTGGACGACAACTTTTGCTATGCCTTCTGGCGCCTAGGGTCCTTTTATCCGTGGCAGAAGGCCCAGTCTTCCATCGCCACGATCCGCATGCGTGGAGAAATGCTGTGGCTGGGAAAACGAAAGATTCACATCCGCAGGAGGCTCCCCAGGGTGAGGCGTCGTCCTGTGTATGTGCCAAAAAAGCGCCGAATGAGGGAACGCAGACCTGGAGAATGGCTGGAGGGTTTTGATGATCCTTACATTTGCTCCTATCCGCCTGAGGACCTGGTCATTGAGTATTACGGCGATTTTCTAAAAAACAAGGGCATCCATGTGCTGTCGGCCGATGACGCGGTCAGCGTCCCCTTTGAAACCACGATCCTGGACGGGATCGACATGCGGGAGACGGCCCGTCACATCCATGAGGGCCGTATCTACGTCAAGGAGTTCAAGCGGGTTAAAGGTGGCGTGGGGTCGATCGTGATTATCTTTGATGAGGGCAAGACAGGCGAAGAATACCCCTACCTCATGACATGGCTGGGAGAGCACGACCAGGAGTCGGATATGGCCTTTTACGCCACGGATCCTGCCGATCACATTGTCGGGCCGGGCATCTCAAGGTGTACCTATGGGGGGGCCGTGATGACGTATCCACCCCTTCGACTGGCTGATGTCTGGGGAGACCCTGAGTACGATTGGGCACGGACCAAGGCGGAGCGACTCCTCTTGGCGGGCTTGGAATACAGCCTGGAAAAGCATGTGGTTTACGTGGCTAAATCACCGCCCAGGTCCTTTATTAAACAGGTGGCAACCCGATGGGGCCGGCAGATCGTTTACATTCCGATTGGCCAGCTTTCCCCGATCAAGCTAAAGCAGATACGCACTTTCCACGTCCTGGCAGGTAAAGACAAACGCAAGATCGCCAAGGATTACATTTGGTAACGACTCTTGCCCGTGGGGAAGGGGTTCTTTCCGGGGAGCATGGCAAATCTACTAGGAAGGATCATCTCCAAAAGAGTTGGTAGAATCCTCGAACCTTTTGCATCAACTCATCGGGAGAAGAACCATTAAGAAAAACTTTGGACGAGCCCCTGTGGGTGACTTCCTGAATTGGAGGGGGTGCTAACCTTGGGTGCCGTGTTCAGCGGCCTCAGGGTCTTGTGTTTTTTCCGTGTCTTTTGCCTGGTCGCCGACCGTGCATGCGTTTCTGAGTCACGTAGATATACCAAGCCTTGGCAAGATATAGGCCTGAAGCAAGAGCCAGACAAGAAAAACAGCCAGAAGAATCAATAGCTCAGATGACATTCTCTTTCCTTCAGCCAACGGCTGAAATGAATTTACGCTCAAGAAAAACCTCGAGAAGATGGTCCGCAAGACGCAGCTGCAGAAGTTCCGACATGACCGGCCGTTCTGCTCGAAGAAAACAGGGATAGCAGGCGCTCAGGATTGGAGGCACCGCATTTTGGACATTTGATCGGCTCTTGATCGGATGAACGGACAATTTGCTCAAATTCATCGCCACATTGTGGGCACCGAAATTCGTATAGTGGCATTTATTCCTCCTTGGCACAGTTCGCTTTAAAAGGCGGACAAGCATTTGAACCGCAAAAGCGAGCGCATTCCCCGTAGCTTGTCGGAACGAAGTGTAGATCCCGTTCCAGCGGGGCTGCGGGGTTAGCGAGCGTATCTAAAAAGTCAGCGTTCCTTACGGTCGAAGATTCCCTGTAGCTTGCTACAGGGAGCTTCAATCAGACGTTTAACCATATTATTAAACATCCGGCACCGCTTTGCAAGGCCTTTTGTCCTTATTCTGGATGAGTTGCTTGGCATGATGAGAAGATATTGGCCATGGGTCATAGCCTTTCTATATTTTGTTAACCCTTATGATATATTACCAGATTTTATAGCCGGCCCTGGTTGGCTCGATGACCTGGGTGTGTTGGCGCTGGCATGGTGGTGGGCTACTAGGCAAAAAAGGAGTTATCAGACTCAGAGCGGTCCATGGACGCGGCAGACAAAGGGACAAGCACCCCCTGGTGCAGGCCGACAGGCCGAGGAGGATCCTTTCAAGGATGAGGACCCGTATAAGATCCTGGGCATTGACAAGGGTGCGTCCCAAGCAGAGATCAAGACCGCATACAAGAAACTCATTGCCCGATACCATCCTGACAAGGTCCAGCACCTGGGCAAGGAATTTCAGGAGCTGGCCCACAAAAAGTTCGTGGCCATTCAGAAGGCCTACGACACCCTCATGAGATGATACAGCCCTGAGTCTCCTTGTCCCCGCTACTCAGTCCCTATAAAGAATGGTCGAAACCGGGACTCGTCGCGTTTAAAGGCTTCTTCTATTTCGTCCAGGAGCCTTGTCTTGTCATGAGGCAGTCGGCCGTGGAGGTTGATGTAGTTTGTGTAGTGATCACTGGCGAGGATCGTTCCAACGGCAAGCCGTTCAAGCAGTCTTTTTGTTTCCTTTAAGGTGCCGTGAGGGGTGAGCATTCGAAAACTGCCTGCCATGACCTCTTCGAGAAGCGGCGTGTTGGTCTTTGGAACAAATGTCCGCAGGCGCACAAAGTCCGGGGCGATTTCATTGATTACGCGAGCCGTTTCATCGGCATGCCGGCGCGTCCTTTCCTGGCCCCCGATACCCAAGATCACATACACGCTCAGTTCCATGTTGGCGGCCATGACCCACCTGCCAGCGTCGATCTGCTGCCGGGCATGGGTCCCCTTACGAATGCGCTTCAGTGTCACGTCGTCGCCTGATTCAAGGCCCACATGAATACGCCCAAGGCCCGCCCTGGCCAATTGCTCAAGTTGTGTTGGTCCCTTCTTGTGGATGAACTTCGAAGACCCGTAAACCGTGATCCGCTCAAGGGATGAGAAAGTCCTCCTCGCAAAACAGCACACTTCAGCCAGGTCTTCTGTCTTCATGGCAATGGTATTTCCCGCAGGCAGAAACATGGTGCGCACATTTGAGCCGTTGATCCTTTTTGCTTCCAGTATGTCTTCCTTAATGTCACCGACGGGCCGGCAACGATATCTGGGGCCGTTCTTGTAAACCATACAAAAAGTGCACCGATTGTGGGGGCATCCAATGGTGGCCTGGATCAATAATGAGTCCGCTTCGCTGGGCGGACGATATATAGGGCCTTCATAACGCATGGAGAGAGCTTGATTTTTCTTGAACAAGCATGGTGATTTTGTTAACTTTTCAATCTGTAAGCAGAAATACTCTTATTTTCCAATTATACGACACATGTCATTCATTGCAAGGCGCAAACAAACCCGGCAGATCTCCATCGGCGGCGTAAAGGTGGGCGGTGGCGCACCGATTGTGGTGCAATCCATGACCAATACCTTTACCCACGACATCCCTGCCACCGTGGCACAAATCCATCGCTTGGAGGCTGTAGGCTGTGAGCTTGTGCGGGTCGCTGTACCGGATCAGGCGGCCGTCGAGGCTATCGGACCTATCAAAGATCAGATCTCTATCCCCCTGATTGCTGACGTCCATTTCGATTACCGGTTGGCCCTGGCGGCTGTCAGGGCCGGGGCAGATGCCCTCCGGATTAACCCGGGCAATATTGGCGGGGGCAAAAAGATCAAGGCTGTGGCAGAGCTGGCCCGGGAGCGGGGTATCCCGATTCGCATAGGCGTAAACGCGGGTTCCATTGAAAAGGGCCTCCTCGAAAAACATGGCGCTGCCACGCCCGTGGCCATGGTGGAGAGTGCTCGGCGCCATATGGCGCTGCTGCGATCATTTGACTTTCACGACATCAAGCTTTCTATCAAGGCATCGGACGTGGCCCGTACCGTGGAGGCGTACCGGCTTCTGGCTTCTCAAACCGATTTTCCCCTTCATGTGGGCGTGACGGCGGCCGGCAGCCTGGTCTCGGGCACCGTGAAGTCGGCCCTGGGTATTGGTATTCTCCTTGCTGAGGGCATTGGCGACACCATTCGTGTTTCTCTCACCCGAGACCCAGTGGACGAGATCCGAGTCGGCTTTGAGATACTAAAGGCCTTGAAGATCCGGCAGCGGGGCCCGGACATTGTTTCGTGTCCCACGTGCGGCCGGTGTAACATCGACCTAGTGGAGGTGGTGGAACGCGTGGAAGCCGCCCTGCTCACAAAGACCACCCCTGTGCGGCTTGCTATTATGGGATGCGTGGTGAATGGACCTGGCGAGGCCCGAGAGGCGGATATCGGCATCGCTGGCGGCAAGGGACACGGGGTGCTGTTCAAGAAGGGCAAAGTGGTGCGCAAGGTGCGGGAAGATAGACTGGTTGACACGCTTCTTCGAGAAGTGGACGCGTATGAAACGAGGGAGTAACATGGGCAAAGAACGACAGGCAGCCATCGCACCAAAGCGGCATGAAGACTATCCAGAATGGTATCAGCAGGTAATTAGGGCATCAGACCTGGCTGAAAACTCGCCGGTCAGGGGATGCATGGTCATCAAGCCATGGGGCTATGCCCTCTGGGAGAACATCAAGGACCTTCTGGATAGCATGTTCAGGGAAACAGGGGTCAAGAATGCCTATTTCCCTTTGTTCATACCGATACGGTTTCTTGAGAAGGAAGCCGAGCATGTGGATGGCTTTGCCAAAGAATGCGCCGTGGTGACCCATCATCGTCTGGAAAGCGCTGAAGATGGTGGGCTGATCCCTGCGGGGCGGCTCGAAGAGCCTCTGGTGGTGAGGCCCACCTCTGAAACGATTATAGGGGAGTCATTTTCCAGATGGATCTCCAGCTACCGGGACCTCCCATTGCTCATCAATCAGTGGTGCAATGTGGTGAGGTGGGAAATGAGGCCACGCATTTTTTTGAGAACCAGTGAATTCCTTTGGCAAGAAGGGCACACGGCTCATGCGAGTCGGAACGAGGCGATGGAAAGAACCCATCAGATGCTGGATATTTATGCAAGGCTGGCAGAAAGCTGTCTTGCCATCCCCGTCATCAAGGGTGAAAAAACGGCCTCTGAACGATTTCCGGGAGCCGTCAACACCTTTACCCTGGAGGCCATGATGCAGGACCGGAAGGCCCTTCAGGCAGGGACTTCCCACTTTCTGGGACAAAATTTTGCAAGGGCCTCGGACATCAAGTTCCAGTCCGCTCAGGAAAAGGAAGAGTATGCATGGACCACTTCTTGGGGGGTCTCCACGCGCCTGATAGGCGGTATCATCATGACACATAGCGATGACGATGGACTGGTTCTGCCGCCCGTGATTACACCATCTCACGTAGTGCTCATGCCTATTGTCAAAAAGGCCGATCACAGAAACCCCGTGATGGATTACACCCATGCCCTAGCCCGAGAGTTGAAAGCGCTGAGGTATCATCATCGCAAAATCACGGTCGAGATTGATAACAGGGAAATGGGCGGCAGGGGATGGGATTGGATCAAGAAAGGCATTCCACTGCGCGTTGAAATAGGTCCGAGGGATATAGCCAAAGACTCGGTCTTTGTGGGACGAAGAGACCGGGGGTCGAGAGACAAGGAATCGATCGGCCGGGACGAGTTTGTGAAGACTATGGTTCCCATGTTGGATGACATCCAAAGAAATCTCTTTGATCGAGCCTTGCGATTGAGGGAGGAAAACACCGTGCGTCTTGATTCGCAAGATGACTTCTATGCCTTTTTCACACCAGGCAGTCCGAAGAGACCCGAAATCCATGGCGGCTTTTCCCTGACCCACTGGTGTGGAGACCCGAGGTGTGAAGAAAAAATCAAGGGGGATCTGAGTGTGACGATTCGCTGCATTCCCCTTGCCCATGAGATAGAGACCGGAACATGCATTGTCTGTGGAAGCAAAAGCGACAGGCGTGTGGTCTTTGCCAAGGCCTATTAACCACCCCACGACTTGACCGGCTTGCTCCCCGCAAGCCCCGTCCCTTAGGAGGGGGTCGAGGGGAGCTATGAAAAAACTGTTTTTCTTCCTTACCGGGAAGCCCCGCCCTTCAGGGCGGGAGAAGCTTCAAAAGCCCTTGTGATATGATCCGTATCACCGACATCCTGGACCGTATCAGTACTTACCACCCGGGAGCAGATTTAGATCTGGTGGAACGCGCTTATGTCTATTCGGCCCGGATTCATGAGGGCCAGGTGAGACTCTCCGGCGAACCGTATCTGTCCCATCCCCTCGAGGTGGCCGGACTCTTGACCAAGCTGAGGCTCGACACGGTCAGTGTGGCAGCCGGGCTCCTTCACGATGCCTTGGAGGATGCGAACGCAACCGCCGAGGAACTGACAGAGCTGTTTGGTCCCCAGGTTACCCACATTGTGGGGGGCGTGACCAAGTTGAGCCGTCTGTCTTTTCGGAGTTCTGAAGCCCGGCAGGCCGAGAGCGTCCGCAAGATGATCTTGGCGATGGCCGATGACATCCGCGTCATCCTCATCAAGCTTTGCGA
>DAOUZN010000170.1 GCA_030665585.1 Deltaproteobacteria bacterium
ACCATCAATGCTCTCCTGAAGCCGTGTGTTGATCTCTGCGATCTTAACCCGGAGTGCCCGAAAGACGTCCCTGGCCAAGTGCCTGAAGTAGGCCGTGGTGATGAAAATGATGGGAAGTATCAGGAAACAGATCAAGGCGAGTTTCCAGTTCATGACAAGGAGTACGACCGCAATGCCGAGCAGAAGAAGGACGTCTTTGAAGAACACCGTGATGATGGAGGCAAAAAACTCGTGCAGATTCTGAACATCGCTGGTCACGCGCGTCACCAGCCGTCCAACCGGATTCTTGGCAAAAAAAGCCACGGAGAGTTGCTGGATGTGCCTAAAAAGTCTTAGCCGAAGGTCGTGCATGACGGATTGTCCTGCATATTCCATGACAAGCACATTGCCGAAGCTCAACACAAAATGGCAAAGGATAATGCCGAGAAAGACCAGGGCAACGCTCGCCACCCCGGCATAGTCTCGCCTTCTGAGCGCCGCCAGGTCAGTCTTGCTAAGTCGGGGCAGATCCTCATAAAGGATCTTCGCATAGGGCCACTCCACCTCAAAAACCGAGGCATACCGATCGACGACCGTCTGAACGCCTGGAATCCGAAGGTCCGCCGCATAGAACCGCCGTTGCTGAGAAACAGTGGGCTGGTCATTCACGATGTCCTGAACGATGTATCGGTCAATCGCCACCTTTGTCAGATAAGGAAGGGCCAGATCCAAGACTGTGATGGCAGTAACCAGTCCAATGGAGAGCAAAAGCAAGAATCCATATGGGCGAACGTGTGGAAAGAGCCTTCTTAGTAACCTCAGGTCGTAAGGTTTGCCCAGTTGATCCTCTTCAAAATATCCGTAGTCGCTTCGCATGGGCTTCGTTAATCGCGTTCGGGGTTCTCAGTCGCCTATCATCCATTGTGTTCCTGATGGACAACCAAACCGAAATGTCTATGAAGCACGATTGATGGCATCCAATCCTGCCTCCAGCTCCTGCCACCGATACATCCTGCGGTAAAATCCTTCACGGGCCATGAGTTCTTCATGGGTGCCTGCTGCGCTTATGTGTCCTCTTTCCAGGACGATGATGAAATCGGCATGCCGTACGTGGCTGATTCTGTGAGAAACCATCACCGCGGTGCGCCCGGCACAAAGCCCGCGGGCGCTGGTCAGTATGGCCGCTGCCGTCTCTGTGTCCACCTGACTCAAGGGATCATCCAGGATCAGGATGGGTGCTGAGATCAAGAGGGCCCTTGCAAGACCCAGCCGCTGCTTTTGGCCGCCTGAGAGCGTGATCCCCTTTTCTCCAATGAGTGTGTCGAATTGATTGGGGAATCCCAAAATGGCGTTATACAAATGGGCAGATTGAGCCGCCAGGATCATCTCTTCGTCTGAGGCGTTCTTCTTGCCAAAACAAAGGTTTTCTCGGATGCTGCCCGAAAAAAGGAAGGCATCCTGGGGTACGACCGCCGTGTGGGCTCTCAGGGTGGCAAGGGGTATTCGTCGGACATCCACGCCATCAAGTAAAAGCCGTCCCTGTGTGGCGTCTAGAAGCCTTGGGATCAGATGGCACAGCGTGGTCTTACCAGAGCCTGTGGGTCCCACCACACCGAGGGTTTGCCCTGATGCCATGGAAAACGAAACCTTTGAAAGGGCCGGCACCTGCCCTCCAGGATACGTGAACGCCACGTCCTCAAACACGATATTTCCTGAAAGCCCTGGTACCGGCGTGGGATGTTTGGGAGTGACAATCTGAGGCCGGGTTTCCAGGATCACGTTGATCCTGTCGAGAGAAGCCGCCCCTCGCTGGATCAAGTTCATGACCCACCCCATGGCCATCATGGGCCAGGTGAGAAGACCGAGGTAGCTGATAAAGGCCACAAAATCACCTGGCGTGATGGTGAAATTGATGGTTTGTCGTCCACCCAGATAAAGCACCACCGCTACGCTCAGATTGGAAAAGAACATCATCCCTGGGAAAAAGACCCCCGTAATCCGAACCAGTTGAAGATTCTTGCCCAAGTAATCTCTTGAGCGCTCTGAGAGTCTTTCAGCTTCCGCGGCCTCTCGACCATATGCCTTCACCACCCGAATACCTGCAAAACGTTCCCGAACGGCCTCGGTCAGATCGGCAAATGAGGCCTGAACGCCCCTGTAAAGGCGGTGCATACGGCGAGTCGCAACCCGGGCCAACACAACAATGATCGGCATGGGCAGCAAGGCAAATAGGGTCAGCCTGACATCGATGTAGAGCATGAACCCGATGGCAGCCAGACCTAGCACCACCGCATCGGTGAGGGCCACCATCCCCATGCCGACTGCCATCCGGACGTGTTGAACGTCATTGGTGGCGTGGGCCATTAAGTCCCCGGTTTTTGTCTTATCAAAGTAGGCCGACGAGAGGGTCTGGATATGGGAAAAGAGTTGATTTCGTATGCCTTCCTCAACCCGTCTGGATGTTCCTATAAGACATCTGCGCCAGACAAAACGAAATGCCCCGATTAACAGGGCCACACCAACGATGTAGAGGCCATAACGAAGCAGCCTTGTGGCCGTCGTGGTGCAACAGATCGTCAGATCATCCACGGCCCACTTGATAATGCGAGGAATAAATAATTGAAGGATGTCGACCACGAAGAGAGAAAAAAGGCCGAGCAAAATAATAGCCCTTTTTTCTACGAAGTATGGTTTGATCAGATGGTATGATTTTATGGGCTTGCGTCTCCTTACCGCTGCCTATTCCCAATGGCTTTGACCATCAAGGAACCAACCTCCAGCAAACTTTTACGCTAACAAACAGGAGCAAAAGAGTCAAAGCCATTTCTGTTCAGCCATAGGCGTCAAAGGCAGCGATCATTGACTTTTGCCGGGTCCGTTGTTATAGGCTTTAACATGAAACCTGGTACGATTGTGGAATACATTGACAGCAA
>DAOUZN010000055.1 GCA_030665585.1 Deltaproteobacteria bacterium
CTCTTTGATATTAGGAGAAAAGGCCGTTCGTCTCAGGTTCGCCCCCATCTCTTCAGGGATGGCCAAAATGAGGTGCTTGAAGACTTCCAGGGTCACGGGGTCAAGGAGAGCCATTATCGCACCTCTATTTTGAGACAACTGTTTTCTTCCATAAAGACCTCACACTCTGGTGGAACAAACACGGTACACCCCTCATCTTCAATCACCACGGGCCCTGGGGTCCCGAAGGATCGCCAGAGTTGTTTCCGTTTATAGACGGGAGCCAGATGCCAGCCGGAGGACAGCAAGACCTTTCTTTGGTCTATAGGAGGGGAAGGGTTCGTCTCTTCCACCCTTGGCAAAGCCACCGGCCCTCTCGAAGCCGTGGCCGAAAGTCTCACCGCCACCACCTCCACAGGGGCGTCCTGATCCAGGGCGTATCCGTAACGCCTCTTGAAGGCTTGATGAAAGCTTTCCACCATATCGGTCTCCTTGGTGTAAGGGACAGACAGATGAAAGCTTTGCCCCTCGAAGCGCAAATCCAAGACGGGTCTAAACTGCACATTCTTGAGATTGACCCCCTGGCGTTTCAGGGACCTGACGGCCTTTTCTTTAAACCGATTTAGTATTCTATCCACGGCCTTTCGACGCCTGGTATCCCATGGAAGCAGAAGCGTTTCCCCAAAGTCGAGCCGAACGTCTGAAAGGAGAATACCCAAAGCGGAAAACATGCCGGCCATGGGGGGGACCAGGACCTCTCTGATGCCCAGTGCTCTTGCCAATTCGGCCGCATGCAGGGGGCCCGCGCCTCCAAAGGCAAGGAGGGTGCAATCTCTCACGTCAATACCCTTTTCCACGGTGGCCCTGCGGATGCCTCGTAACATGTTGGCATTCACCACGGACCGAACGCCCAGAAGGCTTTCTTCCACAGTGAGGCCTGCTGATGCGGCGAGGGGGCCAAAGGCCTGGCTCGCCTTGTCCGGATTAAGGGTGATGGCCGTAGCCGAAAAGGATCCAGGGTCAAGCAAGCCGGAAAGAAGATTGGAGTCTGTCACGGTCGGCAGTGTGCCGCCTCGATCATAGCACGCTGGCCCCGGGTCGGAACCTGCGCTCTGAGGTCCCACGCGCAGGGCCCCGCCCTGGTCTATCCAGGCCATGGAACCCCCTCCCGCGCCAATGGTGGTGATATCGAGGATGGGGATTCGGATGGGGAGTCCGTCTATGTCTCCTTCGTCCGTCCATAATGGGGTGTTATCGACGATCGCTGAAAAGTCCGCACTGGTGCCGCCCATATCAAAGGTCGTCAAGTTTTGCCTTCCCATCAGCCTTCCGAGAAGCACACCACCAGACACACCGCCGGCCGGACCTGATAGCACCATCTCCACGGGGTGGATTTCGCCTGATGTGGCCACGCCACCTCCTGATTTCATAATGTCGTAGTCCGAAGGCCCTTCGGCCTGATGGAGCGCCTTGCGTATCTTCTCAGCGTAAGCGGAGACAATAGGATGGACAAAGGCGTTGATGGATGTCGTAGAGGCCCTTTCAAATTCCCTGAACTCAGGGATGATCTCAGACGACCTGGATACGGGAAGCCCTTTGTTTCTAAATGTCTTTTCAAGAACGATCTCGTGGGCCGGATTCTTGTAGGAAAACAAAAGGCAGATGGCCACGGCCTCTGCCCCGGCTTCCATGATGTTGTTGGCCAGCGTGTCCACGTGGGTTTGAGACAAAGGTAAGATCACCGTGCCATCAGGGGCAAGGCGCTCAGGTATCTCAAAGCATAAGTTGTGATCCACCACTGGCTGGGACCGCGCGCAGTCAAAATCGTAAAGCCTCGGTCTCTTCTGTCTGGCAATGTAAAGGAGGTCCTTGAAGCCCCGAGTGGTCACAAGAGCCACTCTTGCTCCCTTTCTTTCCAGCAGCGCATTGGTGGCCACCGTGGTGCCGTGGGAAAAAGAGGCAATGGCCGGTAGAGTCCTTATGGTCTGGGTGACGGCGCGATCGGGGCGCTTTGGCGTGGAAAGGACCTTCCAGCCGCAGATACCATGGCCGTCCAGGGTGACCACATCTGTAAAGGTCCCCCCAATGTCGGTAGCAACTCTCATAGGATGAAGGCCCAAGGCGCAGGGCCCAAGGGACTTAGCTCCCTAGTCATTAGAGACGATGCGACAAAAACGCTCTGACCGAGACAGGGCCTCAAAGCTTTGCCAGATCCACGCCTCTTTGTGGGCCTCCAGGGTGATGATGGGCCTTGGGGGATTTTCTTCCACGTACTTGAACAAGATCTCGAAGTCCACCCGGCCCTGGCCAATGGCCCGATGGTCATCCCAGCGCCCGTCGTTATCGTGAAGATGGAGTTGTTTCAGAAAAGGCCCAAGGATCCTTAGCCAGTCTCGCATGTTTGTTTCAGAGAAGGCGCTCATGTGGCCGGTATCAAAACAAAAGCCCACCTTTTCTGTATTCAATCCGTTGAGCAATCTAAGGAGCATTCCGGGGGTTCTTTCATAGACATTTTCAAGCATCAAGGTCGTGGCCGTGCCCTGGAGGCCCTTAACCAGAGGCGCCCATGTCTCAAGGGCCGTCTCAAGCCACGTGTCCTGGGCTTCATAGTATCTTTTTCTGTCATAGCCTGTATGGCAGACTATAGACATGGGCTCAAATATGGGGATGAGGTCGAATGCTTCTTTGAGTCGGTCTCGACTCGCTTGTAATATCTTCTTGTCCATGCCCCCTGGAACAAGGTCATAGAAAGGTCCGTGCAGGGTAATGGAAACGCCCTCTTGGTGCAGGATGGCGGAAATTTTTGCAAATTCCTTCCCAGAATAGGTATCCAAGACCTCTCCATCGATTCCGATTTCAGGATTCAGCCTGTTTTTCAGGACGAGGGGGAGGTAGCTTTCCTTGAGGAGCCTAAAGGGGATGCATACCTGCACACGTCTTATGATGTCTTCAAACATAGATTTTGGTATTTTGAAGGATTTGTCACCCAGGCCATCGGCAACCTGCCATGCGGACGGGGAAGAAATTACTCCTTATTGCGTTTTTTCCTCAACTCTTTTCGCCGTTGAGCCCTGATTCTTCCTTCTTCAAACCGCCGCTTTTCATCGTCGGTTTGGGGGATAATCTTTGGAACAGCCGTGGGTCTTCGGTTCTCTCCAAGAGAGACCAAGGTCAGGTAGGCAGAATTGGTATGACGCACGTCTCCTGTCATGAGGTCTTCGGCCTCGACCCGCACGCCCACCTCCATGGAAGTGCTTCCCACATAGTTGATGGCGGCCCGCAGGATGACCAGTTCTCCCACAAAAACGGGTTCGTAAAAATCCAGCCTGTCCATGGAGGCGGTGACCACATTGGTCCGGCAATGACGCATGGCCGCAATGCCTGCGGCCGTGTCTATGAGTTTCATGATGCTGCCGCCGTGGACGTTTCCGACCCGGTTGGCATCGGATGGAAACATCGCCTGGGCCATTTCAAGCCTTGAGTCACATACCGTCTTTTCTCCCGTCATGCTGATTTCCCTTTCCTCTTCTTCTTCGTTTTTGCCCGTCGTTCCACCACGCAGTGAACCCCTTCAGCGGTCCTTGCAGCGCCAAAACACTGATTACAGGAAATGCAAGCGGCCTTTTTTCCATCCCCTTGCTTCCATCGTTTGATCAGATTCGGCTCTCGGATGAAGGGGCGTGCCATGGAAACAAGGTCTGCAGCGCCTGATTTCAAGACGTGATGGACCCCTTTCAACGATCGGATGCCCCCAACAAGGATGATGGGCACCGACACATGCCTTCTTATCTTTTTGGCAAAAGGCGAGAAATAGGCTTCCTCATCTGCGTTGCGTATCTTCAGACGGGCCGGGCCCAGATCGCCTGCTGCGGGGGTCCCGCCACTCAGTTCAATGGCGTCTATGCCCATATCGTCCAGTCTCTTGGCAACGAACAGGGCGTCTCTTTCGTGCAATCCGCCTCGGACAAAGTCCTTGGTGTTCAACTTAATGAGGACTGGAAAATCTTTGCCCACCCTTTTTCGAACGGCCCTGTAAACCTGAAACAAAAACCTGGCCCGGTTTTCAACAGGGCCGCCGTACTTGTCCGTGCGCTTGTTCGTCAAAGGAGATAGAAACTGACTGACAAGAAAGCCATGGGCGCCATGAAGCTGGACGGCATCAAAGCCTGCTCTTTTCACCCGCTCTGCCGCCCGGGCAAAGGCCTGAACCGTCTCTTTGATTTCCCGCTGGGTCATGGCCTTTGGGGTTTTTCCGAAAAGCTTGTTGTGTACCGGTGATGGTCCCCACACGGGCTGGTCTCTTTTCTCGCTCATCACGGTCTGGACCCCGGCATGTACAATCTGCATGGCAATCTTTCCATGGGCTGCATGGACCCGCTTCGTGAGCCTTGACAGATTCGGGATCATGACATCGTCATGGATGCCAAGCTGCCCGCCGAGGGCCTGGCCATTCGGCATGACATAGGAAAAACCTGTAATAATCAGCCCAACCTCTCCCCGGGCAAGGGCTTCCATGCGCTTCATAAGCCTTGTGCTGCATCGGCCGTCCTTTTCTGCCATGCCCATCCAGGTGGCCGAGCGTACACTTCTGTTTTCCAAGCCCATGCCGTTAATGTCGATCCCCTCGAATAATTCCGTCATCGTCTCACCTCGCAATTCTGGGGTGTCTTCCTTTTCCTGTTGACTATGCGTGTGGTTGACCCACGGACACGTTCGCGAGCTTTCAAAAAGAACCAAGAAATTAGGCCCTTGTGTAGCATTTTCGGATTGACGCTACAAGGGCCTTTTTCACCCGCTGATCATGCTTAGTTCCCATGTTGACCCTCGTTGCGCCTTGCTCCTAGTGCTCCTAAAAACCTACCCAACGTAGTGTCCGCATTTATCAGTCCTCGAGTCGAAACTCCAAATCCCTATGATAACCCAGTGTCAAGTCAAGACTTTGACAAACTTAAAGCGCCTGAATCAAGTTCTTCTATATTCGGACCCCCTGGATGTTCCTACAATCAACCTCTAACTATCTGCACTAACTAAGAAATTAGTCGGCTGGTTATAGCGGCATGTTTTATGCTTCCGCAATAACCGGTGTGAAGTATTCAGCTGTTTCGCTCATGACCACATCAAGACACGGCGACTTGATTCTGTATAGACTGGAGAGGGGATGAAACCGGTCGATTGTGGAGAGACACGGAGGAACCATAGCCGTTGATTTGGAAACAGATACCATCAATATAGATGCAAGTTTGAGAAGCTAGGTCGAAAGTGTGAGGACGCTATCCAGCAAACCTTCCATCTCGCGAGGCACACGCTGCCCATCTTATAGACTATAAGAGGCGAGACGCGCATTGACATCTTTTGTGTTGAAGCGCTTTTGGTGATCTTTAAAAAGGGGTGAAACGAGAGGTAATGATGTCTGAGTCATTAGTAAGGGCTGAAAAAAACAACCCAGCTGATTTTCTTAAAGCTGGCCCATATGGGACCTTTGAGGCATCGCAGCCCAAATGGGACTGGATCCTAGGCATGAGATCAGTCTTAGGCCGTGTGGCGGAAACGAACAAGGAATTATGGTTGATCCTATCCTTGTTGATCATCGCCGCTATCATGAATTACCTGATCACCGCCCACCACATGGTCTTGGGCTTTTACACCTTGCCTACTCTGTTTTCTGCCTATTTCTATGGCCGTCGCCATGCCACCCTAACGGCATTTGCGAGTGTACTGCTGGTTGGCCTGCTTGCCCACTGCAACCCAAACTTGCTTGCTGAAACCTCGTTACCCCACTTCCCTGGAGGTCGCTGGTATGACTTTGCAGCTTGGGCGGGTACCCTGGTGGTCACTGCCTATGCCATGGGAACACTCCACAAGCTTCATGAAGCCCGCATTGAAGAGCTGCGGCAGACCTATCACGGCCTCTTACTGATCCTGCGCCAGTTTGTCTCCAAAGACAAGTATACCGAAAATCACTCCTACCGTGTCTCCATCTATGCAGCCAAGATTGCCGCCCAGCTAGGGTGCAAGCCCGAGCAAATTGAAGACGTCCGCGCCGCGTCCTTGCTCCATGACATTGGCAAGTTAGATACCAGCCGACAACTTCTTTACAAGGCAGCGCAATTAACTCAAGAAGAGTACGAGGGGATAAAAAAGCACGTAGACAAGGGGGCAGAAATGCTGGAGCCTGTGGCAGGGCCACTACGTCGGATCATCCCGATCATCCTCGCCCACCATGATAGATTCGACGGCTCTGGCTACCATCCAGTTTCCGGAAATGAGATTCCCCTGGAAGCCCGCATTATCGCGGTCGCCGACGTATACGACTCCCTGACCAGCGATCGCCCTTATCGCAAAGCAATATCCCCTTTTGATGTCAAGGAGATTATCGTCAGGGGCTCTGGCACAGAGTTCGACCCAAAAGTAGTCAACGGCTTTGTGACAGCATTTCAGAAGGGGGAAATGGAAGTTCCAGAAGTGATTCTGTAGTCTCTCACCACCTTTTTTCTGAATTCGTGCCCTTTAGTTTTTCAACCATTATTCCGATGAAATCAATGAACTGACAACTTTTTCAGGGGTTATGCTGACGCTGCTCTTCTGAACAGCGGGGATTTGCTGTGCCACTGTAACAGGTCATCTTGCTCGTCATACGCATTACAACAGCGTCTTCAAACGGATAACAAGAGAGCCAAAACAGGAAAGGTGAGCTATGGAAGAAACACGAAGGTCTATTGATCGCAGAGGCAGCACGGATAGGAGGAGGACCAGTGACCGCAGAAAGTCTACCAAAGCGTATAGTGGACCCGAAAGACGAAAGGGCAAAGACCGAAGAAAAGGGGAAAGAAGGAAGAAAGACATTCTTGCGTTGCCAGAGAAGTTTCATGACGCAATGATAAATCTCTGCACATCAGCCATACAAGAGTGTAATTGTCAAGCTATTTCCCTGTCCATGATTGTCTCCTTGGGAGGTGTGCAAACCGCAAAAAGGCTGCTGGCCGGACCTGTCATGCAATCTGGACTATTTTCACTATCTGAACATGGCAGGTTAGACTTGACCGTTGAGTCACTTGTTCTTGATGAGGAGTATCGTGAATTATTTGTACCCCAGGAGTTGTCAGAAGCGAAAAAACGCCTTGACCTCTTAAACGGTGGACCGTAACAAGGACACGGTAATGCATCAAAGAAAAAGAGAAGGAGAGCATTCCTCGTCCGTTAGTCGTAAAAATCTTTTTGGATTATTCTCTGTGAGCCTCTTTATCTCTTGCGGCGTAAATGCTACCCGGCACCAGAAAATCTTTCTGGAGTATTCCAAGAACCACTTCAAGTAAGACGCTTCCGTCCAAAGGCATCGCCCCATATACCAATCCGTGCCATAAAGGAGCCTATGCTGGATTTTCGGTGTTCCCAGCATACGCTTGATGTGCTTGAAGTATCTTCTGGGCGCAAACCACATCTCAGTATCGTATGAAATATCTGTGTAGACGTTCGGATAGGTTTGGATGAGTTCGGCGATCCTTTCCTGCCACGATGATCCTGTTCGATCATTGTGGGCCAGGTTCAATGTCAGCCTGGGGAAGTCCTTCAGAACGGCAACCCAGTATTTCGGGTCTGCCAGGTAGTAATATTCTTTGAGACCTGGAATGCCCCCATTTTCACAATGGGTTGTTATGGGTACATGGTGCTCCACACAATAGTCATAGATAGGGTAGAGCCTTTTGTCGTCCGGCGTGAATCCCATGACCGGGTAGATTTTCACCCCCCTGAACGCGCCGTGCCGTAACCGATCTATGACGATGTCTACCACACCTTCTCTATGGGGATCAGCAGCAATAAACGGGAGCATCCGAGTCCGGTTATATTTCTTGTTTATGGCGTCAACGGCGGCCACCGTTTGCCTCGCCTGATCCTCAAAACTTCTTGTGGCAGCGCCAAACTTCTTGCAGTATTCCATGTCCACCATCAAGGGCGTGCAGATGTCTATACCGGCCTCATCCATTTCATCCACCAAGTTTTGGGCGATTTCGGAGATCGGCATATCCAAAAACGCCAACCAGTCATCAAGTCTGGAATCGTGCGGCAGAATCCCTCTGATCAGGCGATGAACAAATCTGTGCCTTGGGTTTTTCAGGTTCAGGAAAAACCGCTTGCGGAATTCCAAAGGCACACAATCCAGGCTAAAGATATGGCAGTGACAGTTGATCTTCACGCTCGATTCCTTGAGGCAACGTTTCATGGCCATAATCCATGCCATTGTCTTCTGTCAAGAAGAGCTTCCGTTTGTCCTTGCAGATTCCCACAACTGGCATCTCTTTTCTCAAAGTATAACCTTAATTACCCAATATGGCGAAGATGGTTTTTGGCATCATATGACTAAACTAACTGAAATTGTAGCAAAAAGCTTTAGTCATTCATCTTGGCACGATGCTTTCATATAAGGAATAGTACAAGAACGTAAGCAGAGAAGAAGCGCTATCATGATGAACAAGGATTTCTGGGATACACCCTTGCTATCGAAGAGTGAAAAGGTTGGGCTCCATGTCCTGTACCTGTGCTGCATGCGTTCTGTGGTGCAAAGGTATGGAGGAATCATGGAGGTCGACTCAGCCATGCGCCGGGCGGCCATATTGGTTCCCACAAGTCAAAGGGGTGCTTGCCTTGAAGCGTTAGAAGGGTTGAGGCTGGAAATCCCCAACCACCTCCCAATAGACCGTCCCCCTGTTTCCGGAACAGTGACCTGGGTGAGGTCATGAAGGCCAGAGACGTCTCTGTCTGTCTTCCAAACGGCCCATCACCCTTGACGAAACCCTCCGGTTGTGTTACAAGTGCCGCCACGATGGAGTTGAACCCAAGCGGAAATGTGCACCATTTTCCTATCGTTACGCTTAACACATCTGTTGACAAGTCTCCTTTCGGTTCCAGCTTTCAACACCAAAAGAACAGCGAACTTCCTCAGATTTCCTTCGCTCGCCGTGCTCGCCCATCAAAACTGCCCCTACGTTTTGAAAAGGGAAGCGTGATAGACATCTACGCTTAGACAACCGATAAGTTCCCATTCACATCAGCACCCCCCGAGTCCGAGTCTTTGCATAACCCATTTGAGCGACGATGATGAGCATTTTGGGGCACCTATCCGGGTGAGATCGTTGAGACGGGGAAAAATTTGTGTTAGAGATACCCAGGGAGCGCATGATGAAAAAGCATGTTCTTGTATTGCTCATATTGTTAGGATTTGGGATTGGCGTTTGGTTGGTCAAAGAAAACAGAGAGCTTATGATTTTAACAGGGGTTATGCCAAGGCCCCAAGAGGATGTGCGGCAGCAACCCATTGATTGGGACAAGGTCACTTTGGGCATGGAAATGTGGCAGGTGAAGGCGGTTGTGGGGCCTCCTGAGAAGAGGCATATCGAAAGGGCCACGGATCGGATGACAAAAGAGCAATGGACGTACGGCGACAAATGCCTTCATTTCACAAACGGCGTGCTCACGTCTTGGCAAGACGGGTAAGCACTGAAAGGGTGAATCCATCAACGAGGAGAAAATGCCATGCTTCACGAGAAAGTAAAACTGACGAATAAGCACGCAGACGGCTACGTTATTCCTCTGGGACCTGTTAATCTGGTTAACGTGGTGACTGATAGAGGAATGGTCGGCTGCGGAGCCTTTGACGTAGCTGCATTGGACCATTTTGGTTATCCAGCGGCCCGGGTGAAAGCAACCCGGGGAACCTCTGTTGCTACCATTGACGATCTCCTTGTAGGAGAGGTCAAAGATGTGAATGGGGCGGCCATCAAACTTGGTGTTAAGGTGGGCATGTCGGGTCTGGAAGCCCTGGATTGCATGTGAATCGATTCCCTTCGTTTTACCCAAGGGCCATGGTTTATCTCTTACTGGTAATATGCTTGGCGGCGTTCAGCATATGGGCGTACAAGGCCATGATTGATATCCGGCCAGAGGTCGTTCGTCCCAAACTGGATGAGAATGCCTATGAGATGATCGCTGATTTAGAAGGGCGACTCAAGAGGCATGTCGTAGCCCTTGCCGAAGATATCGGGCCCAGGAGCCTCTACACACCGGACAAATTGAAGGCTACAAGCGACTATATCCGTCAGTTTTGGGAGGAGGCAGGATATCAGGTCAATGCTCAGACCTATAAAGTAGGGAACGTGCTATGTGAAAATCTTGCCGTTGAAATCCCTGGAAAATCAACGCCTGATGAAATTGTCCTTGTCGGTGCCCACTATGACACGGTGTCTCTTTCTCCTGGAGCGAATGACAACGGCTCTGCTGTAGCAGCCCTTCTTGAGATTAGCCGACTCTTCAGCGAAACCTCCACCAACAGAACCTTACGCTTTGTGGCCTTTGCCAATGAAGAACCGCCCTTTTTTAAAACGAGCTCCATGGGCAGCCTTGTTTACGCCAAGGAATGTCGTAAGAGAAAAGATAATATTGTAGCCATGGTTTGCCTTGAAACCATAGGTTACTACCGGGATGAACCCAAAACGCAAAACTATCCCTTTCCCCTCAGCTTCTTTTATCCGGATCGGGGAAATTTTGTAGCGATTGTGGGCAACCTCCAGTCAAAGCCATTGGTTCAGTCCTTTAGCCGACAATTCCTGGAGGAAAGTGATTTTCCAGTGGAGTGCGCAGCCCCTTTCGGATTCATTACAGGGGTTGACTGGTCGGATCATTGGAGTTTCTGGAAGATGGGCTATCAAGCTATAATGCTGACTGACACGGCCTTGTTTCGATATCCTTATTATCATTCCATGCATGATACTGCTGATAAGCTTGATTATCAAAATCTAGCCAGAGTGACCTATGGCATTTACAAAGCATTGGTCACAATCCTTGCCCAAGAATGCATTTTGTGATAAAGAATTTTCGCTGTTGTCTGTCAACCCCAATGATAGGGGATACCATGACCACCCACAAACGCTTGGCTCTTATTATTGCCTTGCCTGTTTAGCTGCAAACCCAAAGAGGTAGACAGCCGCCACAGGGGAATTGCTATGGGTTGGTTTACAAGGTTGTTTCCTCGCATCCTGTCTTACCAGCATATCATGAGCACTATTTATGTAATCCAAAACGCTGGCCTCGACATTACTGCCAGGCACCCAGCTCTTACCGATTATATAGAAAAACAGCGGGCCACCGCCTTGGCCAGTTACTTAGGATGGGATTACTGGCTTATGGGGTTTCAAAACCTGAAGCATTTTGAGGCTGACCCCAGAGGCATGGAGGAATTGGAGAAGGGTATCCTATGGACTTTATTAGTCCCAGAGCACGAAGTGAAATGGTGTGACCCAATAGCCATGCGAGAGGGTCGAAAACCCGCCTGGTCATGGTTCAATTCGCCCCCGGAGCTTATTAGGAAAAAGGGAGATTTCCCCTTGGCTTTTATCAAAGCGCCCGTTCGAAGTAGTTTGGTATCAAAAAGGGGTTCTGCCAAAGACGCCTTTATTAAAGCTGGGCTGTGGCAGGAAAGAGGGCACGCATAATTATCGGCGTAGAAAATCAAAGGGGACACGCCATCAACTGAATACCAAGACCCCATTTCTCATTGGAGAGGTGAGGTTTTGATATGGTTTTGAGATCACGATTCCCGGTAAATCATCGAAGTTGGCAAGATATGTGTGATCTGGGTTTTCGTCTGGCCGTTTCTGATGTTAGCAAGATATCTGGAAGAGCAAGGCCTGTGACTCAAGGGAATAACTGGTTTGACCCAAGCAGATCCAATGCAGTATAACACCCCCTGCACGAGGGTGTTGTATGGCAAAACAGACGAATAGCTATGTCGGATTATATTGCAATAATGCCGTAAAACAAATAC
>DAOUZN010000072.1 GCA_030665585.1 Deltaproteobacteria bacterium
GCCCTTAAGATGTTCAGCTAAAATGCTAAAACTCGGGCTAACGCCCTCAAACAGTTAGCATTTTTTAGCGCTGAATATCTCAAGTGCCTTTATCCCAAAATGCTCAATGTCGTTCGCAAAACACTTTTTACGAATCTGTCAGTTATAAGAATTGGAGGAACCATGGGTAATTCAGTAAAGACCGCTCTTCTTTTGGGCGTGCTGACCGGCTTGATCATGGTCATCGGCCGTTACCTAGGTGGAAATCATGGGATGGTCATCGCATTTTTCTTGGCCATGATCATGAACTTCGGCAGCTATTGGTTTTCAGATAAAATTGTCTTGAAGATATACCGGGCCAGACCCGTGTCAGAGGCAGAGGCCCCTAACCTGCATCGTATGGTCAGACAACTGGCGCGGCAGGCCGGCCTTCCCATACCCAAGATTTGCATCATGCCCTCTGAGTCGCCCAATGCCTTTGCCACAGGCCGCAATCCCGAGCATGCGGTGGTGGCTGTCACCCAGGGCATTTTGAGGCTCCTGGACGAGAATGAGCTTAAGGGTGTGCTGGCTCATGAGTTGGCCCATGTGAAGCACCGGGATATCCTGATCGGCTCCATTGCAGCGACTCTGGCAGGCGTCATCATGATGGTGGCCAGCATGGCCCGGTGGGCCGCGCTGTTTGGTGGGTTTGGAAGCCGGGATGATGATGACGGGGGTGGTATGATCGGCCTCATTGCCATGTCTATCCTTGCACCCGTGGCGGCCATGTTGATCCAGATGGCCATCTCCCGATCCAGGGAATATGCGGCTGATGCGGCAGGCGCCTCTTATGTGGGGAGTCCTCAGGGGCTTGCCCGTGCCCTACAAAAGATATCTTCGGCCTCAAAGCGCATGCCCATGAAGGCTGAAGCGGCGACAGCCCACATGTTCATCATGAACCCCTTGTCCGCCAAGGGCCTCATGCACCTTTTCAGCACCCATCCCCCGGTTGAAAAGAGGATAGAAAAGCTGACGGGAGGCTCACCCATGTAGGAGGCCCTTGTCACGGTCGTTGCCCCTGCAACGTCCCAGTTGTTTGGTTTGTTGGATTGGTTGGATGTGTTAAGGAATGAGACCAACCTCACCTGTCAAGGGTGAGGGCCCCAAGCTTCCAGAGAATGAAAAAGCCCCAACTGCTTAGAACAGTTGGGGCTTTCTTGCGTTTGAACTTATCTGATGTATTTCTACGTCGGCCTGAAAATCATCAGCCACGCCTGGGCTATCAAGATACTTATAATCATATACGGAAAGGCGGTTTTCATGAACCCGATAAAGGAGATCTTATACCCCTTGGACTCGGCAATACCCATGGTGACCACGTTGGCGGATGCGCCGATGATGGTGCCGTTTCCGCCAAAACAGGCTCCCAGGGCCAGGGCCCACCACAGGGTATTTTCAGAGCCCGGGATGACCTTTGAAAGATAGGCCACAATCGGGAGCATGGTGGCCGTAAAGGGGATGTTGTCTACAAAGGCCGACATGATGGCGGCTACCCAGAGGATCAGGGTCATGGCCATCAAGAAGTTTCCTGCGGACAGGTCCAGGATCCAGTCGGCAATAACAGCCAGGAGACCCGCCTCTTCCACCGCGCCCACCAGGATGAACAGAAAGATAAAGAACATAAGGGTAGGCCACTCAATATCCTTTTCAATCAAATGGAGCACGTCCACCTTCTTGGTGACAACGCCCACAGTGAAAAGGATGCTCGCCCCAGTCAGGGCCGCAATACTCACCTCCATGTGCCAGTAGCCGTGGGAAAGGAAGAGGAACACGGTAAAACCTAAAATAATTAGACCGTATGTAAGCAAGGTCGCATCGTAGATCTTGTACTTTTCTTTAAGTTCAGCAGTAAATTCCTCCACATTGGCTATCGAGGCCTGGGCCGTTGCATAAGCTTTGCCCCACACCAGCTTGGTGTAAACAAACATAACACCCATGCCGACCACGCATACGAGGGCCAGGGCAATCACAAAGTCCATGAATGTGAGGCCCGCATAGGAGCCGATCATGATATTGGGTGGATCGCCGATGAGGGTGGCCGTGCCCCCTACGTTAGATGCCAGGACCAATGGGATCAGCAAATAGAGGGGATTGAGATTGCAGGAAACAGCGATTTCGATGGCTACGCCCGTCAACAGCAGCATGGTGGTCACGTTATCCAGGAAGGCTGAAGAGACAGCCGTAAAGATCATCAAGAGGACGGTCAAGAGAAAGACTTTCCCCTTGGCAACCTTGTAGGAGATATAGGCGCACCATTGAAAGACGCCGGTGTTCTTGAGGACTCCCACGATGATCATCATGCCCATCAAGAGAAAGACCACGTTCATGTCAATGGCATAGACGGCCCGTTCAAAGGAGTAGATGCGAAATTCGGGGTTGATTGTGCCGATGGTGTATGAAATACACAGCATCATGGCGGCCCCCAGCATGGCGGCAATGGTACGGTGCAGGAGTTCAAAGGCGATCAGGACATAGGCAAGGATGAAGACCACGGTGGAGATCCAGAACGCTGGACCCAGGACCCGGTCCAGAGAGACCTCCTCGGCTACATAATAGTGTTTTCCTATCTTGGCGAAGTCCGATCCGGGGAAAGGCAGGGTCTTGGTCCCAAAGCTGGTCTTTCGCACCTTCATATCAAAGTGGGCAGTCTCCATGGTGCCTGCTTCCACCATGAAGTCGCTGACGAAGTGGCCGTTGTGGGCGGTCTCCACATGGGCCATGTCATGGCCGTTCATGTGTATGGTGATCACCGCTTCTGCAACCGGTTCTTTGTGGGAATCGATGATTGTGCCTGAAATGGTCACATAGTCTCCACCTTCGATAGGGACCATCTCGTGGCCGCCCTTTGCTCCGTGACCGCCAGCAAAGGCGAAGGTGCATAGGAAAGACAGTGCCATGGTGACCGTGACGAGCAATAGGTTTTTTCGTGTGCGCATATAACGTTCCTCCTCCCGACTTTTGATCCCCCAGTAACGGTCCCTTTTGGAGACCTCCCCGGAAACCATGACGGTTTTTTATGACCCGAATTTTTTACCAAAAGTGCCTCGGGCTCTTAGCATAAAAGGTTTATTGGGTCAATCAATTTTTTGAGAGAAGTTCACCGACAGCCCTGGCAGATTCGACAAAGGATATAGCCTCTATGACCACGGGCGCTTGGTAAACCCAATGGCCAGCCATTGGTCTTGCTTTTACCTTTGAGCCTGCAGCTTTGGGCTTTCAGCTGGCTTCTTCGTTGAGCAACAGCCTGTTTTCGTTTGACAGAATGCCTGTCGGGTGATACCGATCCAACGTTATTCGTTTTCACGTTGAGAGTTTTTCAGATGGAGGCCCAAACCTTTTTTGTCCGCTCTGTGATGGTGCAAAATGTCATCATGGGGATTATCGTGGCGATCATTCTGGCGCTCCTGATCCGGACTATCCGTAAACAGAACCTGACTCACGTAGCCCTTGTGGTGGTCTGGGGGTTGATCGCCCTGTGGTTCTTCAACGGCCCTTTCTGGGGGTTTAGTGCGGTCACTGCAACTCCGGAGGGCCTGGAGATTCATTATGGCTTTGTGTCGGTCTTCAGGAACACCACCTTGCCTGTGAACTCACAATGGAAGATCCGCAGGTACCTGGGTGGCATCAGGAAGCTAAAGAACCTCTATTTTTTCCAACTGCCCGGTCACCGGAGTCTGAAAGTACGAGGCGCCGAGAAGCTTAAGGTCCTAAAGGCACTTGGGGCAGCTATCGACGATCTAAATGGAAGACCCATGGGCGAGATGGTGGAGCGGCCCGCGAATATGTAGAGGATGTGTTCGCTCTGCTGATAATTGGAGTTAAGGGCTCATGGGTTTTAAGGATCATCTCCAAAAAGGTTGGTAGAATCATAAGGATTCAAGGATTCGAGGGGTCAAGGGTTCGAGTAAAATGCTCAAAAAGTATAAAGAATTAAAGGTTTGGTAAAGGCCCCATCAGCTATGTCAGGAAATTTACAAAATAACAAAGAGATTCCCTAATCAAGAAAGACACTCCTACTAAATCGTTGGAAGGAACGGCACTTGATCCCTTGAATCCTGTGCATCAACTAATCGGCAGAAGAAGCGATTTCAACAGCCATACGATTTAGACGGTTGTATAGAATCCTAGACGGAAGATCATGAAAATCCACGAATACCAGGCCAAGGAGATCTTTTCCAAATTTGCGATCCCTGTTCCCCGGGGCTCCGTGGCCCAGAATGCTGAAGAGGCGAGGAAAATCGCTGAGGAGATCGGTGGGTCTCGTTGGGTCGTCAAGGCCCAGATCCATGCCGGCGGCCGCGGCAAAGGCGGTGGCGTCCGCATAGCAGAAACACCGGAGGCTGTGGGTAAGATCGCTCAGGAGATGCTCGGCATGACCCTGGTGACCCCTCAGACAGGTCCCCAGGGCAGGCAGGTGAGGGCGGTGCTGGTGGAGGAGGCCCTTGCGGTCAAACAGGAGTTTTATGTGGGGGCGGCCGTGGATCGGGCTAGGCAGTGCCCCGTCTTGATCGCCAGTGCCGAGGGCGGCATGGGGATTGAGGAGTTGGCTGCAAGCCGTCCTGAAGCCATTGTCAGGGAGTGGATCGACATGGGCATCGGACTTCCGGCCTTTCAGGCCAGAAATCTCGTCTTTGGCGTGGGGATGGACGCGGGTCTTGTACGGGCCGGCACTGGGGTATTTAATCAGCTCTACAAAGTCTTTGAATCTTTGGATTGCATGTTGGTCGAGATCAATCCCCTGATCGTGACAGAGGATAACCAGCTTCTGGCCTTGGACGCCAAGATAGATTTTGATGACAATGCCTTATATCGCCACAAGGACCTGTTGGAACTGGATGACCCTAACGAGCAAGAACCCTTGGAGCGAGAGGCCTCACACCACCGCTTGAATTATATCCGCCTTGAGGGGGATGTCGGGATCATGGTCAATGGTGCAGGCCTGGCCATGGCCACCATGGACTTGATCAAACAGGCCGGGGCCAGACCGGCCAATTTCCTGGATGTGGGCGGCGGAGCCACCACAGAAATGGTGACCAAGGGCTTTGAGATCATTTTGGGGGACGAGAATGTGCGGGGGATCTTGATCAACATATTTGGTGGCATTCTCCGATGCGACGTGCTGGCCAACGGGGTGGTGGAGGCAGCCAAAAAGGTGGCCATTAAGGTGCCTGTGGTCGTCCGCTTGGATGGCACCAATGTGGAGGAAGGCCGACAGATCCTGGCCCGGTCCGACCTGGATTTTATTGTGGCCGACACCATGGCCGATGCGGCAGCCAAGGTCAGGGCCATTGTTGCGTAAAGGGGTCCCCGGGCCACTCAACCGGGTATTGATGTGAGTATTTTGATCGACAAAGACACACGCCTGCTCGTGCAGGGGATAACGGGCAGGGAAGGGAGTTTTCACACCCGGCAGTGTGTGGCGTACGGCACCCATGTTGTGGCCGGGGTCACCCCTGGCAAGGGGGGCCAAGGCCTGGACGGGATACCGGTTTTTAATACCATTGGTGAGGCGGTTGACCGTACCGGTGCCAACGCCAGTCTTATTTTTGTGCCGTCTCCTTTTGCCCCAGATGCCATCATGGAATCTGGGGCTGCAGGGCTTGGGTTGACCGTGTGCATTACCGAGGGGATTCCCATCAAAGACATGTTGAAGGTGGTTCCCTTTTTGAAACGCAAGAACTGCTGCCTCATCGGCCCGAACTGTCCCGGAGTGATTTCTCCGGGTCGCTGCAAAGCAGGGATCATGCCGGGCCAAATCCACAAAGAGGGTTCTGTCGGCGTCATATCAAGGAGCGGGACGCTGACCTATGAAGTCGTCCACCAACTGACCCAGAGTGGCTTGGGGCAGAGCACCTGCATCGGGATCGGCGGCGATCCAATCATCGGTTCGTCCTTTGTGGATATGTTAAAGCTTTTTGACCAGGACCCTGATACTGAAGGCGTGGTGCTTATTGGAGAGATTGGGGGCCATGACGAGGAAACGGCTGCGGAGTATATTAGGGATCATTTCAGCAAACCCGTGGTTGGATTTGTTGCAGGGCTTACCGCCCCGCCGGGAAAGCGGATGGGACACGCGGGTGCGATCATATCAGGCAGCGGGGGAACGGCCGCAGAAAAAATAGCTGCCATGCGAAAAGGCGGCATTCACGTGGTGGAACACCTGGGAGAATTGGGCAAAGAGGCCAGCGAAGTGTTTGGCTAATGTATGCTGTACATCTCAAGTGCTTTTTCCAGAATGCTCAATGTCGCTCACAAAGCACTTTTTATTAGTTTATCAACGATGAAGGGAGAGAGAATATGAACCCAATGACAAAGACGGTTGAAGGAAACGAGGCAACAGCCCATGTGGCCTATGCCATGAGCGACGTGGCTGCAATCTACCCTATTACGCCTTCAAGCAGTATGGGGGAGTACTGCGATCAATGGGCCGCCCATGGACGCAAGAACATCTTTGGTCAGGTTCTGAGAGTCATGGAAATGCAGTCTGAGGCGGGGGCGGCAGGTGCCGTTCATGGAGCGCTTTCAGCGGGCGCCTTGTCCACAACCTTTACGGCATCCCAGGGCCTGCTGCTTATGATTCCCAATATGTACAAGATATCGGGCGAGATCATGCCGGCTGTCTTTCATGTCTCGGCCCGAGCCGTTGCCGGCCATGCGCTGTCTATTTTCGGAGACCACTCGGATATCAATGCGGTCAAACAGACAGGATTCTCCCTCCTTGCCTCGGCATCCGTTCAAGAAAACATGGATCTCGCCCTTGTGGCCCATCTTGCGAGCATCCGGGCAAGCCTTCCGTTTATTCATTTTTTTGACGGATTTAGGACGTCCAACGAGATACAGAAGATAGCGTTTATTGATTATGATGACATGGCAGCCCTTGTGGACGGGGAGGCCATTGATGATTTCAGAAGCCGTTGTATGAACCCCGAATATCCTCAATTGAGAGGCACCGCCCAGAACCCCGACATATTTTTCCAGAACCGGGAGGGGTCCAATCCTTTCTATGAGAGGATCCCCCACATTGTTCAGCAGGAGATGCAAAAGGTGGGGGATCTAGTGGGTCGTTCATACAATCTTTTTGATTATGTGGGAGACCCTGAAGCAGACAAAATCATCATATCCATGGCATCCAGCTGTGATGTGATCGAGGAGACGGTCAATTACCTCAACGGACTGGGCGAGAGAGTGGGGCTGATCAAGGTTCGGCTGTATCTGCCGTTTTCAAAAGAACACTTTTTGAGGGCCCTGCCGTCCACAGCTAAAAGAATGGCGGTTCTGGACCGGACCAAAGCGCCGGGGGCGCTGGGTGAACCCCTCTATCAGGATATCTGTACGGTTTTTCAGGAAAAGGCAGAGCATCCCGTTATTGTGGGAGGAAGATACGGTCTGGGAAGCAAAGATTTTACCCCAACCATGGTCAAGGCCGTGTTTGACAATCTCCGCTCATCAGCTCCCAAGAATCACTTCACGGTGGGTATTATAGACGATGTATCACACACGTCTCTTCCCCTGGGCGAGGAAATCCATCCAACGGCTGAAGGGACGGTACGATGCAAGTTCTGGGGGCTTGGCGCCGATGGAACCGTTGGGGCCAATAAGAACGCCATCAAGATCATCGGTGAGAATACGGACATGTATGCACAGGCCTATTTTTCCTATGATGCCAAGAAGTCAGGGGGCATTACCATATCCCATCTCAGATTCTCGCCTGAGAGGATTCAGTCCCCCTACCTGTTGACCCAGTCTGACTTCGTTGCCTGTCATAATCCCGCATTTGTTACCCAGTACGAGATCCTGGAGGGGATCAGGGAGGGAGGCTCCTTTCTGCTCAACTCGCCATGGAGCGTCAAAGAAATGGGAACCAGGCTTCCCGATCATATGAAGAGGACCATCGCCCAGAAGAAACTCAGCTTCTACAATATTGACGCTGGAAAGATTGCTGCCCAAGTGGGGCTTGGAGGCCGTATCAACATGGTCATGCAGGCGGCATTTTTCCATATCGCAAAAGTGATTTCTTCCCAGGAGGCCCTCAAGTACATCAAGGAGGCCATCAAAAAGACTTACGGCAAGAAGGGCGAGAAGATTGTGCAGATGAATATAGATGCTGTGGACAAGGCCATAGGTGCCCTGAAAAAGATTAAGGTGCCGAAAACCTGGGCCACTGCCGGCCACGAAGCTTACATGGAAGCAGATGAGCCTGAGTTTGTGAGCGAGGTCATGAGACCCATGCAGGCTCAGCAAGGGGACAAGCTTCCGGTGAGCGCCTTCAGCCCGGACGGTATATTTCCTACAGCGACAACCAAGTATGAAAAAAGAGGGATTGCCATCAATGTGCCCGAGTGGATTCCAAAAAACTGCATACAGTGTAATCAATGCGCCTTTGTTTGTCCCCATGCGGTCATCCGACCGGTCCTGGCACGGCAAGGGGACCTGAAGAATGCACCGAAGGCGTTTGCAACTTTGGGGGCTATGGGGAAAGAGTTGAAGGGCTTGAGGTACCGGGTTCAGGTCAGTCCCCTGGATTGTACGGGTTGCGGAAACTGTGCCGATATCTGTCCGGCCAAGAAAAAGGCCCTGGTCATGCGACCACTGGCCACGCAAACACAAGTAGAGGTTCCTAATCACAAATTTGCTACCGAACTTCCCATCCTGGACGATGTGATACCGGTCACCTCGGTCAAGGGGAGCCAGTTTCGGCAGCCGCTCTTTGAGTTTTCAGGGGCTTGTCCGGGGTGTGGTGAGACCCCTTACATCAAGGTCGTCACCCAGCTCTTTGGTGACCGCATGATGATCGCCAATGCGACGGGTTGTTCCTCTATCTATGGTGGATCTGCGCCGAGTTGTCCGTATACCGTGAATGAAGAGGGGCATGGTCCTGCGTGGGCCAATTCCCTTTTTGAGGACAATGCAGAGTACGGCTTCGGCATGGAATTGGGTGTGACGCAGAGGCGGGAGAAACTCGCTGACCTTATCCGTGAGGCCCTTAATACTAAGCTTTCCAAAGAGCTGAAAGACGCATGCAAGAT
Organism: Deltaproteobacteria bacterium; assembly: GCA_030665585.1. Lineage (GTDB taxonomy): Bacteria > Desulfobacterota > Desulfobacteria > Desulfobacterales. The sequence continues at coordinate 9,048 of DAOUZN010000072.1, forward strand.
GTGGTTGGAAAACATGTACGATGGGGATAAATCCAAGGAATACGGCCGCAAGGTAGAAGAGCTTGCCCAACTTGAGACCCTCGATCAAAGGGGACCGGCCAACGACTTGCTTTGTGAAATCCTTGATCGAAGTGATTACCTTGTCAAGAAATCGATCTGGGTCATTGGTGGTGATGGCTGGGCCTATGACATCGGTTACGGCGGATTGGACCATGTCGTTGCCATGGGTCATGACATCAATGTGTTGGTCCTGGATACAGAGGTCTATTCCAATACCGGTGGTCAGTCTTCAAAGGCAACACCCATGGGGGCCGTGGCCAAATTTGCAGCCGGTGGTAAACCGACCCGCAAGAAAGACTTGGGCAGAATGGCCATGACTTATGGTTATGTCTATGTAGCGTCTGTTGCCATGGGTGCCAATAAGAATCAACTGATGAAGGCATTGGTTGAGGCCGAGAGCTATCAGGGTCCCTCTCTGATCATTGCCTACGCCCCCTGTATCAATCACGGCATCAACATGGGCCGGAGCCAGCATGAGGAGAAGCGGGCTGTGGAGGCGGGTTACTGGGTGCTGTATCGATATGATCCCAGACGTAAAGAGGCAGGGGAGAATCCCCTCATGCTTGACTCCAAAGAACCCAAAGGTGATTTCAAGGAATTTTTGATGGGTGAGGTACGCTATTCCAGCCTCACAAGGACCTTTCCGGAGAATGCCAAAGCGCTTTTTCAAAAGGCCGAGGAGGATATGAAGGAACGATACGAAACCTATAGACAAATGGCAGGCAAAGGGGAAGGTGAAAGCTCAAAGCTCAAAGCTCAAAGCTGAAGGCTTCAAATCTGACGTGATTGGACAGGCCGCCTGGGAGTGTGAGCCGGGCGGCCTTTTTTGGTCACTCCTGATGGTTTCGTAAAAAGTCGATTTTACTCACTCCGTGAACATTTTGGGGGCCCTTGAGATGTTCAGCTAAAATGCTAAAACTCGGGCTAACTCCCTCAGACAGTTAGCATTTCTTAACGCTGAACACCTCAAGAGCCTTTCTCCCAAAATGCTCAATGTCGTTCGCAAAACACTTTTTACGGGTCTGTCAAAGCTGAAAGGACACGATCGATAAACGGAGTCCCTCCAGATGTTTGATCTGAAGGCCTACCTGAAAGTAAAGCAGCAAAGGATCAATGCCGCCCTTGAGGAGCTGTGGCACGATCACGAGTCCTCCCCTACCCTCTTG
>DAOUZN010000062.1 GCA_030665585.1 Deltaproteobacteria bacterium
TGCTTCTTTCAACCGGTATGGTTCTCAGTTGAGGGACCTTTTTCCAGATTTCACCGTCCAAAAGCGTCGGGACGTACTCATTCATATCTCGGATGAGATCCACATCCAGGTCATTGACATGAAACTCCCAGATTCCGATCATATATTGCAGCGCCCGGTAGCGAGGAGGACGCCTTTTACCCTCAATTCTGAAAACAAGACCTTTGCACGCCATTTCCTCCAAGCGTTGAGCAGTCTTATGAACCGGCAGCTTGGCACGGCGCGCAATGACGTGAGGCTCTTCTGCGATGAGATTCAGGTGCACAGCGAGCTCCGCTTCCTCGGGGGTGAAGAGCCGGCGCAGGATACGCAGTTCAACGCCCGTGTCAGTTGGGGGAAAGCCCCCCGGGAGGTCATCCAAATGTTGAGCCAGCTTCTTGTAAACGTCTCTGTCCATGGGGGTCTCCTGTGAGCCTACGGTTTTGGGCCTTTCATTAGCATGATTTGTCGCGGGTAGGAAGGCTGGCCGGATGGAACTGTCAAACCAAAGAGAACATGGGGGAGGGTTATCATCGTTTCTGAATCCTAACGCCTTCGATTCATGGATCTCGCCACACTGATCCGGCACCACCCACACCCCTTGGCCCGTTCCAGCATTCACAAATTGGGCTCAATCGCAAGGTTTTGACAGATGGCAGGATACGGGTTAAAGGTTCGTCAGTCATACCGCGTCTGTGTTCAAGCCGAATCCAAAGGACGCTATGGTCCTTTGGGGTTGCGTATCTTTCTTGTGGGGGCTGGCGACTCAGTGCGGCGTTTTCCTGTAACCTTCGGGATCATGCGCAAAGATGGACGAAGTCCTTAAGACAGCCAAGCATGTTGCGGCAAAGAGCCAAGCAGTTGCGCTTGACAAGGAAGCCTTAATCCGTTTTTGCCGCAAACGCCTTCAACAAGGGATCAAGGTCCCACCCTGGGACGACCGCTACCACTTTTGTGGCGGTAAGGAGGAAACGGTCGCGTACCTGCTTGTTTTGGACAGCCTCAACTTCTGCTTCTGGCCTCCGTTAGGAAGCCTTAGGTGGGAGATTGAGGACGAATTGGGCAAACTTTCCGGATATTATGCCCTGGCAACCTCTCTCAAACGGGCGGTGGAGTCAGGGGTTCCCATCACCGAAGCCGAGTATCTGGCCGAGCTCTCCTTAGATCAAATAAAACAGATTTTGGGGGGACAAGGGGTATTGCAACTCCTGGAAGATCGTCTGAAGATCCTTCATGAACTGGGCCACGTCCTGCTTGAGGACTACGGCGGCAAAGCCCATCACTTGGTAGAGACGGCTGAAGGATCCGCCGTGAAGCTGGCTCGGTTGTTGGCCGAAAAACTTTCATCGTTCCGAGATACGGCAGACTACCAGGATCACAAAGCCTTTTTCTATAAACGGGCGCAGATATTCGCTGCTGACCTCCACGGGGCCTTTGGCGGTAAAGACTGGGGACATTTTGCAGATATCGATAAGCTCACGGCCTTTGCCGATTATAAGTTGCCTCAGGTCCTGCGTCAGCTCGGCATCTTGCGTTACACTCGAGCCTTGGCCCAAAAGGTGGATCAAAAGATCCTTCTTGAGTCAGGGGGGCCTGAGGAGGTTGAGATCCGGGCCAACACGATCTGGGCCGTGGAGCTCATCCGGCAGGAGCTGGACCGTATGGGGAAGGGCTTGAGGGCCTTTGAGATCGATCAGATCCTTTGGCATCTGGGCCAGGAAGCGGTGTTCAAGAAAAAACCTTATCATAGGACAGCAACCATTTTTTACTAATGTTTTCATTTAAGGTCTTAGGAAAAGAAGACAGGGCAAGAGCCGGCGAATGGGTGACCCCTCACGGGGCCATCCAGACCCCGTCCTTTGTTGCTGTGGGCACGCAAGGGACCGTGAAGAGCCTGTCCGTGGAAGATCTTCGCGAGATCGGAAACCAAGTCATTATCACCAATGCCTACCACCTTCATCTCCAACCGGGGGAAGATCTCATAGCAGACACGGGGGGGCTCCATCGATTTATGGGTTGGCAAGGGCCGCTGATCACCGACTCTGGCGGTTTTCAGATCTTTAGCCTCGGTGCGGGCAAGGAACATGGGGTAGGAAAGATTGCACCGATCTTTCCCGAGGAGAAGGATCGCGGCGGGCATTTGCGTTCAAGAACGGGCAAATCTTTGGTCAAGGTCGATGAGGACGGGGTTGAATTTGTTTCATATCTAAACGGCTCGCCCCATCGGTTTACGCCTGAAGGGGTGATTGAGATAGAGAAGAAGCTGGGTGCAGACATCATCCTGGTGCTGGATGAGTGCACCTCGCCGCTCCACGATTACCATTACACCAGGGCAGCCATGGAGCGAACGCACCGGTGGGCCCTCCGGGCACTGGAGGCTTTCCACAGGAGGCAAAACAACACGCAGGCCGTGTTGGGGATTGTTCAGGGCGGAGCCTACCAAGACTTGAGGCAAGAGAGCGCCAGCTTCATTGCTGACCAGGCCTTTGACGGCTTTGCCATAGGGGGGTCCTTGGGGAGCTCTAAGGAAGAGATGCATCAGGTCCTGGACTGGACACTTTCCCTCCTGCCGCCAGATCAGCCTCGGCATCTTCTGGGGATCGGTGAGGTAGGGGACGTCTTTGAGGTCGTCAAACGCGGGATTGACCTTTTCGACTGTGTGGCACCGACACGCATGGCCCGTACCGGGACGCTGCTGGTCAAGTATGCTGAGCGATTTAGGATCAATATCTTAAACAAGCAGTTCAAAGACGATGCTCGTCCCATTGAGCAATGGTGCCGTTGCTACACCTGTCGTCATCACTCCAGGGCCTATCTTAGACATCTATTCGTCGCCAAGGAAGTATTGGCGATCCGTCTTGCAACCATTCACAACTTGTATTTTCTGGAATCATTGATGGCCCAGATCCGGGCTGCCATCAGAGAAAAAAGGTTTGCGGCACTGGAGAGGGAGTGGCTTGCACCTCCCTTGCACCTTCATTGAGCCAAAAAAGGGAATGGTCCAGGTTTCTTTGAGCGGTCATTAAAAGGGTTATTGCCAATCAATAGTGTAAGTCTTACCAAGTATCTCAGCCTCTACACGATGTGCGCCCCAACGTAACGCTCCCTAAAGCGTTCATTGAGACCTTGCCGATCCATCTTTAGGGCAAGCGGTAGATAGTCCAGGATGTCCTGGGCTGTTATGCCGTCTTGCCCCATGTCTTCAGCGGCCAGATCTCCGGAAAAGCCATGCATAAAGACCCCTTTTCTGACCGCATCCTCAAGGGATAGTCCCAGGCCGAACATGGCAGCAATGGTCCCTGTGAGCACATCGCCGGACCCGGCCGTTGCCATGCCGGGGTTGCCGCTCATGTTGATAAAAATCCTCTCATCAGGGCATCCTATGAGCGAATGAGCGCCTTTTAAGACGATCATGACATTGAGCTCCTTGGCCGTCTGCTGCAAGATCTCCATTTTGTTCGTGTCTATTTCAGTTACTGCCCTTTTGGTGATCCTGGACATCTCCCCTAGGTGAGGCGTAAGAACGGTCTCTGCCTTTCTTTCCTTGATGATGTGAAGGTCTTCACATAACGCCGTAATGCCGTCACCGTCTATGAGGAGCGGTTTATTGATTTCAGCGGCCAATGCCCTCACCAGTTGTTGAGTTTCCTCCTCCAAGGACAAACCAGGACCCAAGACAACCATGTCCATCTTGTCTGACAGTTCCAGCAAGGCACCTTTGTTCTCCAGGGAGATGCTTCCTGATCGTGTTTGTTTTTGGGGGACAAAAACAATCTCACTTGCTTTATTGGCAATAAAGGGCGTCATGGATGCTGGTGCTGCCAGGCGGGCGTACCCGCCCCCGGCTTTCAGAAAAGACAGGGCGGCAAAATAGGGGGCCCCAAAGTAACTCGAAGCACCGGCAATGAATAAGACCTGGCCAAAATTTCCTTTATGACCCTCTTGATCCCTGGGAGGAAGTGGCGCAGGCTCGTTGATCTCAAATTTCAAGGAATCTGCGTTGTACATGGATGGCGGGAAGGAGATGAGGGTGCAATATAGTTTCCCACACAAGTCATATCCCGGGAAAAGCAGATTACCGATCTTAGGCAGCCCGAAGGTCACCGTGTAATTCGCCTTCACGGCGACGCCCATGATTTTTCCTGTATCGCCGTTGACACCGGACGGGATGTCAGCGCTAATGACCGTTTTGCCGCTTTCATTGACCAGTTCGATGACGTCACGATACAGTCCTCCCACATCCCGCGCAAGGCCCGTGCCAAAGATGGCGTCCACAATCGCATCGCAGTGGTAAACATCTGTCTTGATCGCTTCGATCGATTCAACGGTTCGGACTTCTATGGGCAACTGAGACACAATGTCGAGGTTCATTTTGGCTGCGCCCTTGTATTTGCTCTGGTCGCCCAAGATAAAAACCTTCACCGTGCCTCCGTTTGAGTGGATCTTTCTCGCAATAACAAACCCGTCCCCCCCGTTATTGCCGATGCCGCAAAAGACGATAAATTTCTTGTCGTTGATGCCCAACGCTTGCAACAAGACAAAGTAAAGAGCCTCGCCGGCGTTTTCCATCAAGAGCTCTTCCTTGATGCCGAATCTTTCTATGGCGGTCCTATCCAGTGCTCTCATTTCCGAAACCCGACTGATTTTCATGGCTCACCTCCGGTCAGATTGTAGCAAGAACACAGCCGTCTATGGGGAGAAGCTTGGGCATACATGGAGAATAGAGAGATAATTCGAAGCTGTCAACAGGGCAAGGCTGCCCTGTGTGGCCCGTCTTCATGATACTGATGACCGCAAACTGATCACTCCCTCATTGGATTTTGACAGCATTAGAGTTATACTCATTTCACAGGCATGCTTTATGTCAATGCTTTCACAGAGGTTTAGGAGGACGTGATCAGATGCCCTATGAATCAGAACGCCACGTAGCGATTGAATCGGTTCTCAAGGCGTGCAGACTCTGTGAGACGGTACGGTCTCATTTCCTTTCCGATGAAGCGATTGGAAAGGAGGACGGTTCCCCGGTGACGGTGGCTGATTTTGGCGCCCAGGCCGTGGTGAGCCGCCACCTTGCGGCCTCCTTCCCGAACGTCCCATTAGTCGGTGAAGAGGATTGCGGCCTGCTGCGTCGGGATGACAATGCCCGGCTCAGAGAGCTGGTTGTTGATCAGGTCAAACGGATCACTCCTGATCAGAGTGATCATGAGATCCTTGAATCCATCGATCGAGGATGTGGCAAAGGTGGCCCCAAAGGACGATTCTGGACCCTTGATCCCATAGACGGGACCAAGGGTTTTCTGCGGGGGGATCAGTATGCTGTCGCCCTGGCCCTTGTGGAAGAGGGCCAGGTGATTCTCGGGGTCTTGGGATGTCCGAACCTGCCTCTGGATCTGTATGAGCCCCAGGGTCGTCGGGGCTGTTTGTTTGTGGCGGCCAAGGGGGAAGGAGCCACCATGCGGGGGCTCAATGATGCTGGCGAACGCAGGATCGAGGTCACAAAGATCGCCCATCCTTCTGAGGCCCGGTTTTGTGAATCCTTCGAATCGTCCCACTCCTCTCATGAACACGCTGCACGGATCGCGCAGATTCTAGGCCTTAACAAATCACCTCTGCGCATGGACAGTCAGTGTAAATACGGTATGGTGGCCAGGGGAGATGCCGCCATTTACCTGAGACTCCCCACCCGCCAATCCTATCTGGAAACGGTCTGGGACCATGCCGCCGGTTCCATCATTGTCCAGGAAGCCGGGGGCAAGGTGACGGACATGGCGGGCAAACCGCTGGATTTCTCATTGGGAAGAAGGCTTTCGAACAACAGGGGCATTGTTGTTACCAACGGAGCACTCCACGACCTGGTTCTAAAAGCAGTGCAGCAGGTGTTTCTATAGGCACGAAAGGCCTGACGGGCTTCCAGGAATGAGGGGCTTGCTTCCCGCAGTCGCTCCTACAGGATCTTCATATGCATGTCCAGCCAGACGGCGTGGTGGATAATCGAGCCGGATGAGATATAGTCTATTCCTGTTTTGGCCACGGCGAGGATGTTTTCGGGGGTAATATTTCCGGACGCCTCAGTGAGGACATTGCCTTTGGCCTGGGCCACGGCCTCCTTGAGGGTGGAGAGGTCCATATTATCCAGGAGCACCAGATCGACGCCGGCCTCTAAGGCTTCTGCGAGTTCCCCCAGGTTCTTCACCTCCACCTCTACGCGAGCCGTAAATGGAATCGCTCTCCTCACGGCTTTGACTGCCGCTTGAATCGACCCTGCCACCTTGATGTGATTGTCCTTAATCATGGCACAATCGTACAGGCCCATCCTATGATTGCAGGCGCCTCCCACGGTCACCGCATACTTTTCCAAAAGTCGCAAACCCGGCGTGGTCTTTCGGGTGTCCACGAGCCGTGCCTCGGTAGAGGCGATCAGATCCACCATTTCCCTGGCCGTGGTCGCAATGCCTGAGAGCCTCTGAAGGATGTTCAGGGCTGTGCGCTCCCCTCGCAGGATGGCCAATGCGGGGCCGGTTATGCGGGCGATTTCAGCGTGGTTTGCGAGAGCCATGCCTTCTTTTGCCTGAGGTTCGATCTTTACCCCTGGGTCCAACAGGCAGAAGAGCTCTGACACCACCGGCAAACCTGCCAAGACGCCCTGATCTTTCACTCTGATAACGGCGGTTACCGTCTTTTCCTTTTCAGGCAAATTACAGCTGGTGATGTCTCCGTGGCCCAGGTCTTCCTTCAGATAGGTCCTGAGTAGATCCTTCACCACAAAAGGGTCGAGTCCTTTCACAATTCCAACATCCTCCTAATGGCCTTTTCAGCCTTGACGCGGATGGTTTCTTCTACGGTGACGGGGTAGATGTCCTCTTTGAGCGACGTGTATACCCTTTCTAAGGTGATCATCTTCATCTGGTCACAGACAGGAATCGGGTCCGGGAGGAGAAACTCCTTGTCCGGGGCCTTTTTCCTCATTTGATGCAGGATGCCCGCTTCCGTACCGATAATAAAACATGTTGCATCCGATTCTTCCACAAACCGGAGCAGCTGCGAGGTGGAGCCCACAAAATCGGCCTGCTCTGTCACCGCCGGGGGGCACTCGGGGTGAACGATGACCAGGGCGTCAGGATGTTTTTCCTTGACCCTGTCAATGGATGCCGGGGTGATCCTCTCGTGGATGGGACAGTACCCATCCCAGAGGAGGACCTCTTTGCCTTTCACGGCGCGGGCATGGTAGGCCCCAAGGTTTCGATCCGGGACAAAAAGGATCTTCTCGCCCTCTATCTTTTCCATGACCTTCCGCGCATTGGCCGACGTACAGATAATGTCTGCCAGGGCCTTGATCTCCGCGTAGACGTTGACGTAGGCGACAACCCGGGCGGTGGGGTGGGCCTTCTTTGCCTCCTCTACCTGTCGGGGTTCAGCCATGTCGGCCAAAAGACAGCCTGCCTGAGGATAGGGCGTGAGGACCTTTTTGTCTGGGGAAAGGATTTTGGCCGTTTCTGCCATAAATCGGACCCCGCAAAAGAGAATGGTCCCCTGAGGGGCCGACGCCGCCACCCTGCTGAGTTCCAGCGAATCTCCCACAAAATCGGCGATGTCCTGGATCTCTGGCTGCTGGTAATAATGGGCCAGGATCACGACGTCCTTTTCTCGTTTTTTTCGTCTGATTTCCTCCTGGAGCTCTTGGATCTCCATGTCAGGGTTCCCCTTTTGCCTACCCGTTCAGATCAAGGTGTATAAAGCACCACAACGCAGCGGGTGGGCTCATCCGAGAGATTCTTGAGCTTATGGGGGATCTCGGAGTTGAAGTGACTGGACTCGCCCGGCTTGAGGTGGTGGATCTTGCCGCCCAAAGTGAGCTCAAGCGCTCCCTCCATGACCAGGATGAACTCTTCTCCCTCGTGCTTATAGGCTACCGGTTTGTGGGCCTGTCTGGGGTCGATGGTGATCATGAAGGCACGCAGGTGCTGGTTCTCGGCACCAGGGGTGAGGGTCTCGTAGGAATAGTTTTGCGTGCGCCTGATGAATGCCGCTGCCCTCTGGTCCCGGATCATGGTCTTTTCCTCCTCCCGAAGGAAGGTGCCGGGGTCGACTTTCAGGGCCCGGGCGAGCCTGAGCAGAAAGCTCACGGATGGAACGACCTCGTTGTTCTCGACCTGGGCGATAAATTCTGGAGACCGGCCTGTGGCTTGGGCCAAGGCCTCCATGGACCAGTGGTGCGCCTCTCGAAGTGTGCGTATCTTTGCGCCAAAGCTAGACTTGGCTATGACTCCGTTCGCTTCGTGCAACACGTCAACCAGCTTGCGCATCACCACCTGCTTGACCCTCATTGTCAGAAGGGGCAGAAAGGTTTTTGCATCTGCCACGATGCCCATGTCGGCAACCCGGAAGATCGGCGCATGTCGGTCACGGTTAATGGCCACAATGGTTTTGGCCTCCATGATCCCAGCCGTGTACTGCACGGCCCCTGAGGTAGCGATAGAAAAAAGCAGGTTAGGAGAGAGCGTCTTTCCCGTCTGTCCGATCAGCCGTTCCTCATCCACCCAGTGCTGGAGCACCGGCGGTCGGGTCGCGCCCACCTCGCCTCCCAGCGCGGCGGCGAGCTCCCTGACCAACCCGAATCCGTCCGGGTTACCAAGCCCGGCGCCTCCCACGACGACCACCTCGGCTTCCTCCAGCTTCCGGCGCTCTTCAGGCTCGGCAGAGCTTGATAGGAGTCTGAGACCCTTGGGTTGCCTTATACGATCCACCTGAAGCCGCCTGGTGGTGCCGGGCTCACCGCGTACGGCTATGGCTTGAAGAATATGAGGCTGCACCGTGGCGAACCCGGTGCGAAGATCGTTGGAGAAGGTGATCTCGGCCATGATCTCGCCGCCCCACGGGGCACATGTGGCCACGACTTTGTCCTTTTCGATCCGGAGGTCCCCACAATGTGCGATCAACCCGGCGTTGCTGATCCTAGCCGTGCGGGCTGCGAGCTCCCGACCAAAGTCGGTGAGTGCGAACATAACGAGCCGGGGTTGCTGCCTCTGGACCGCGTCTGCCAGGGCCGGCGCGTAAACGTCCGCTCTTGGTGTCATCAGGTCCGGGTCATCCAAGACGTAGACGGTATCCGCGCCGTGGTTGATGCACCGCTCGGCGGCAGGCTCGGCCGACATGCAGGCTACAGGCCCCGCGGAGACATCTTGTCCGCTGTTGGCGGACGAACCCATCAACACAACCGCGGCCTTGCCAGACACCGTCCGGGCCAATTCCCGAGCCTTGGCCAGGACGTTGAGGCAAAGCCCGAAAAGCCTCTCACTCCTTAAGTCCGCATATACCCAGATTTCTCTTGCAGCACCAGTTGCCATTACCCGATCAATCCCAACGCTATCAGCCGTTTCACCAGTTCATCGGTCTGTTCATCGGCCGCGCCTGATAAAAATTCGCAGTTCTTCTCCCGAACCACGCGTGTCTGGGAGGCCACCCTGGTGCCCGATCCTGCCCATCCCACTTGGTCCGGGGAGAGATCCAGGTTAGCCAAGCCCCACTTTTCCACTTCTCCTTGCTCGAAAGCCCGTTCGATCCCAGAAAGCCCCAGATCTCTGGGTTGTGCTGACCGCGGGTGAATGGTCAGTGCTGCGGGGAGAGAAACCTCGAACCTCTCCTGGAACCCGTCAGCCCTGCGCTCAACGATCAGAGCTGTATCTCTGTGCTCGATGGAAGACACCCCTGTTACCAGAGGAAGATCCAGGAGGACCGCCGTCTGCGGGCCCACTTGGCCGGTGTCGCTATCGGCGGTCCTGGTACCGAAAAGGACCAGATCAAACGCCCCGAGTTTATTCATCGCAGCGGCCAGGGCCGTAGAGGTTGCCAGCGTGTCTGACCCGGCCAGGGCAGGGTCACAAACCAGAATGCCTCGGTCAACGCCCATTGCCATGGCTTCCGAAAGAGCGAAGGTGCTCGTCTCTGGACCCATGGAAATAGCCGTCACGGTCCCGCCGCATTCTTCCCTTGTGCGCAGGGCCACCTCCAGGGCCGGTCGGTCGAAGGGGTTTAACGCCAAGACGTCAGGGGCCCGCACAACACGCTTTTCCGGAGCCCGCGCCATTACAGCCTTGATACATACGACGATGTGACGTTCCATCGAGTCTCCTCTAGTCGCCCAATACGCCCTTGGCAATCACTATGCGGTGGATCTCAGACGTTCCCTCGTAGATCCTTGTCACTCGGGCGTCGCGGTAGTAACGCTCCACAGGGTACGATTTTGAGTAACCGTATCCACCGTGGATCTGGACCGCCATGTCGGTCACCTTACTGGCGACTTCCGAGGCGTTGAGTTTGGCCATGGCGGATGCCTGGGAGAAAGGCTTGCCCTGATCGCGCAGAACAGCTGCGCGATAGACCATGAGCCGGGCCGCCTCTACCTGGGTAGCCATGTCTGCGATCATTATCTGCACGGCCTGGTGCTTGGCAATGGGAACACCGAACTGGCGGCGCTGTTTTGCGTATCGGACCGCTTCCTCAAAAGCGGCTTGAGCAATCCCCACTGCCTGAGCAGCGATTCCAATCCTGCCCGTATCCAGTGCCGCCAGCGCGATGCGCAGGCCCATGCCTTCTTTGCCCAACAGATTATCCAGAGGGACACGGCAGTCGAAGAGCCGGATGGAGCTAACCGGGTTGGCCCGCATGCCGCAGAGGTCCTCAAGGTCACCTGCCACGAATCCGGCCGTGCCTCGCTCGGCAACGATGACACTCATCCCTTTGCGGCCGGCTTCGGGGTCTGTGCGGGCGAAGATCAAACAAATGTCGGCAACGCCGCCGTTGGTGACCAAGACCTTGTTGGCGTTCACCACGTAATGGTCACCGGCACGCAGGGCTGTGGCTTCAATGGCGGCTGCATCTGATCCCGCATTGGGCTCGGTGAGGCAGAAGGCCCCAAGCTTCTCGCCCCTGGCAAGGGGGGGGACCCATCTGTGTTTCTGTTCGTCGGAGCCAAAAGCCAGGATCGGATAGACGGCCACACTGTTGTGAACCGTCACGCAGAGTCCGAGGCCCCCACAGACCCGTGAGACCTCCTCGATGACGATCACGTAGCTTACCGAGTCCATACCCGCGCCGCCGAGCTCCCTGGGTACCTGAATCCCGAAGTAACCCAGCCTCCCCATCTTTTCAACCACCTCCCAGGGGAAGCGGGCCTCCTGGTCGATGTCTTTGGCAATGGGTAGAAGCTCGCGCTCGCAAAATTCACGCACTGAGCGGCGCACGGCACGGTGTTTTTCCGACAATAGTG
>DAOUZN010000124.1 GCA_030665585.1 Deltaproteobacteria bacterium
AAGGCACTTGAGATGTTTAGCGTTAAAAAATGCTAACTGTTTGAGGGCCTTAGCCCGAGTTTTAGCATTTTAGCTGAGCATCTCAAGGGCCCCCAAAATGTTCACGGAGTGAGTAAAATCCACTTTTTACGAAACCATCAAGTTTGCGCAATTTTCTCGCCTGCCGCAAGGGAATGGGGGATGACACTGATGGCCTGGTTCAAGGATGAGGCATGGGAGGTCAAAGAAAAACGTTTTTTTCGTATTCTGGAGGTGAGCACGACTGACGGATCAGAACCCTCCAATGGATGACCCGGGGACAGACGACTTTAGGCAGACGCGGGGTAGACACTAACCCTTTTGCGGGAACGTCCCAGTCGTTCAAATTGAACGAGCCCGTCAATTTTGGCAAACAGCGTGTAATCCTTTCCCATGCCGACATTGTTGCCTGGATGCAGTTTTGTTCCCAACTGCCGCACCAGTATATTGCCCGCTGAAACCGTCTGTCCGCCAAAGCGCTTGACGCCGCGCCTCTGGCCATTGCTGTCCCTGCCGTTTCTTGAACTGCCGCCTGCTTTCTTATGTGCCATGGTCTTGTTACTCCTTAAGAGCCCCGTCCACATCCTCGATGGCGTCGATCTTGAGGGCTGTATAATGCTGCCGATGGCCGTGTTTCTTTCGATAACCCTTACGCCGTTTATACTTGAATACGATGACCTTCTTGGCCTTGCCTTGTTCTACGATGCGGCCCGTCACGGTTACACCAGGCAGGGTTGGCCGGCCCACCTTCACAGCGTCACTATCAGACACCATGAGGACGCGATCAAATGAGACGGTTGTGCCGACGTCACCCGGGACCTTTTCGAGCCTTAGGGTTTGCCCCTCGGCGACCTTGTATTGTTTTCCTCCGGCAGATATTATGGCATACATACGGTGACCTTTCTAACGCTACAACCCCTTTGGACCATAGGGTGAAAATTAGGCTTTAAGCATAAATCAATAATTTAATTCCACATGGGCAGTCTTGTCAATTTATTTCTTGTGCATTTCATACATCTCCCATTGTTCAACATGAAACTTTTCCTCAGGACGAATGATAATCTCCTTATTCAACCACCCTTCCAAAGATTCTACCATCCCCCGTCCCTCTCCCAGAAGAAGGTCTGCGATTTCTGGGTGGACCTTTAACGTAATAGAATCCCCCATCATTTCACCGGACTCTCGTCGCAAATCCCGATAGATATTGTGACAAATCGTTCGCTTCGACTGCAGATATCCCTCCCCGTCGCAGTAGAAACATGGTTCACAAAGCATGCGATTGAGGGTCTCGCGGGTCCGCTTTCTGGTCATTTCTACGAGGCCCAGCTCTGACATGGGCAGGACATTTGTCCTGCTCCGGTCTTTCCTGAGGGCGTCTTTCACGGCGTTATACACTCTTTCGCGGTTCGAGCTCCTTTCCATGTCGATAAAATCGATGATGATCAGCCCGCCAATGTCTCGCAATCTGATTTGGTACGCAATCTCCTTAACCGCCTCCAGATTCGTCTTTAGGATCGTCTCCTCCAAATTGTGCTTACCCACAAACCGCCCGGTATTCACATCAATGGCAACCAAGGCCTCCGTATGCTCAATCACGACATATCCGCCGGATTTGAGCCAGACCTTCTTTTTGAGGGCGCGGGAGATCTCCGATTCCAGGTTGTACGCATCGAAGATGGGCTCACTGTCATCATATAACTCAACCAATTCCCTGAGTCCCGGCATGAACGTATCCAAGAACTGCAGGATTTCCTCATATCCAGGCTTGTAGTCAATGACGAGTTTGTCTACTTCCCGTGTAAAGAGGTCTCTCACGGCCCGCAAGGTCACATTAAGTTCCTTATGCAACAGGCTTGGCACTGGGGCATTGCCGTTTTTTCTCTGGATCTCTTCCCACAGAGACACAAGAAAGTTCATTTCAGTGGCAAGTTTTTCTGTGCCAACCCCTTCACTGACCGTCCTGGCAATAAAACCATAGTTTTCCGGTCTCATGGCCAGCAGGGTCTCCTTTAGGCGTTTCCGCTCATTCTCATCTTCGATCCGTCGTGAAACCCCGATATGATCCGTTGTGGGCATGAGAACCAGTAAACGACCCGGAAGTGATATCCGGGATGTAATCCTGGCCCCCTTATTCCCGATGGGTGCCTTGGATACCTGAGCTAGAATTTCCTGGCCTTCGTGGAGGAGTTCTTCGATCATGAAATCCTGGTCCAGAGAGGGAGGGCGCTCATGGGCATCCACATCCGGTTCAGCCAGATCGTCTTCATCCTCCTCAAAGGATGATTGCATGAGTTGCTCAAATTCCTGATAGTTATTCAAGACATCTGCCACATAAATAAAGGCGGCCTGATCCAGGCCTATGTCTACGAAAGCGGCCTGCATACCTGGAAGTACGCGAAGCACCCGTCCTTTGTAAATATTGTTTGCGATATCACCCTCCGCGGGTCTTTCGATGAACAGTTCCTGGGGGTTGCCATTTTCCACAAAGGCCACGCGTGTTTCGTGCTCAGTGGCGTTGATGATCAATTCTTTAGACATATAGAATAACCTCGGCACTCCCGGGGAATCTGACAGACTCGCAAAAAGTGTCTTGCGAACGACTACGAAACCATCACATTTCTCTTGACCTCTGTCATCAATTTGGATGGTATCACATGGCGTCGCTTTTTTCCATGTATACTTGATAGGAGCCTGATGGATCGGGACAACGAAGATCTTAGAGGCCGGGGCCTCCTTGCCGGGGTGGGGCTGACCTCCTCAGCCACACTCATGCTCCAGGTTTCCCTGACGCGCATATTTTCAGTGTCCCTCTGGTATCACCTTGCCTTCATGGTGGTCAGTATTGCCTTCCTGGGCTTTGGGGCAAGCGGCACATTCCTGATGCTGGCCCCAAAGGCCAAGGCCCTTTCTCTGCGTCCCACGTTAGCGAAGTCTACCTTTGCTCTATCCATCGCCGTTTTCTTATCTTACTGGTGTTCAAACCGGATTCCCTTCGATCCTGCCCGGTTCATGTGGGACCCCTATCAGTGGCTCTATCTCATGGCTTATTATGGTGTCCTGGCGGTCCCGTTCTTCTTCGCCGGTCTGACCCTGGCTCTCGTTTACACCCACAAAGCCCGGCATGTGGGCCGCATATACGCCTGGGACTTGGTAGGCGCAGGATTGGGATGCCTGGCGATATTGTGGATCTACGCCCAGGTGGGAGAAGCCACGGCCGTTGTCACGGTTTCAGTCGTGGCCGGGGTTGCCTCTCTCGCCTTCTGGCCCAAGGGGTGGAAAATGAATCTGGTCCGGGGGATGTGGCTTGGGTTGTTGTGTCTATTGATGGCCGCAAAGCCTGGGATCGCGAGGCTCCAGATTTCTCCCTACAAGGCCTTGATGGTGGCCTTGAGATATCCGGGCGCCCGCCTCCTGGACACGCGGTGGGACGGCGCTGGCCGA
Organism: Deltaproteobacteria bacterium; assembly: GCA_030665585.1. Lineage (GTDB taxonomy): Bacteria > Desulfobacterota > Desulfobacteria > Desulfobacterales. Next base: position 3,460 of record DAOUZN010000124.1, read on the forward strand.
CTGGACGTCATTGAAAGTGGTGGGGTTCGGTTTGCACCCGGGCTTAGCCTTGAATTTCAGGGCGGGCTGCCAGACCAGGTCGGGCTTTGCGTAGACGCAGGCAACCTCAATGCCGCCACGCGTTTTTCGGGCGACACGGAGGATCTGAGGTTTGCTGAGTTTTTGCCGGCATCTTTGGCCTACGTGTTGACAGAACCCAGGGACGTACTTGTCATGGAACCCATGGGAGGGCTTGATATCCTCATCGCCCATTACCATGGTGCAAGGAAGATTGTGACAACCCATGGCAGCCCCCTTGTCCTTCATGCCATGAAGGGTTTCCTTGGGGGCTTCAGCGGGTATCTGTATGAGAACTATGCCACACCAGTTCAGGAGCAGGCAAGGAGCTTTCTCCTGAGAACCCCCATGTCCTTTGATGTGATCCAACTTCCCCTGACGGACAGCGCAGGAGCGGTTTCCTCTGGTCTTTATGGTCTGTCCGAAGACTACACCCTGACCGTGGAGGCATTCAAGACGTATCTTGGCGCCCTGAAACCCGAAGGGACCTTGACGGTCACGCAGTACCTCCTGCCGCCACCTCGACACGAAATCAGGTTGGCGGGTCTTGCGTGTGCAGCCCTTGAGGCGATGGGCATCACGCATCCGGAAAGGCATCTTGGTGCTATCAGGAGCTGGGGGGCCTTCACCCTGGTGGTGAAAAGAAGCCCCTTCGAACCTGAGGACATCCACCGGATGAAGGCGTTTTGCCGTGGGCGTCGTTTTGATCTTGTATATTATCCGAATATGCCCAGGGCCGAGGCCAACCGATATAACCGTTTCCCGAGTCCCCTTTATTACGACATGATTCAAAAGGTCCTGGATCCCCACGAGAGAGAGGCCTTTTACAAGGCATACCTTTTCGATGTGGGCCCTGTCACGGATGACCGGCCTTTTTTTTATCACAACTTCAGGATGGACAAGGTGGTTCCTCTGTACCGTGCAGTGGGCAAAAAATGGCAGTTATTTCTGGAGGGAGGCTATTTGGTCCATCTCATCTTTTTTCAGGCCTTGCTGATCAGCGTTGTTCTCATCGCCCTGCCATTGAAAAAGACCGGTCTCGGCTCTTCGTCCTGGTTTCTGCTGTATTTTGGACTCATCGGGATTGCCTTCATGCTCACCGAAATCTGCCTGATCCAGCGTTTTATCCTATTTCTGGCAAGACCGGCATACGCGTTTTCCGTGGTCCTCTTTTCTGTGCTGCTCGCCTCGGGCCTTGGAAGTTACTATTCCAAGAAATTCCTGCAAAAACCCGCGACCCTGGTCATCACCCCCGTCTTGATCCTCGCCTATGCCGTGTGTCTGGATAGACTGCTCAGCCTTGCTATCGGATGGCCTCCTTGGATGCGCTATGGGGCCTCGTTTTTTCTCATCCTGCCTTTGGGATTCACGATGGGGATGTTTTTTCCCGTGGGTATACGGACCCTCAGCCGATGCTTTGACGGTGCGATTCCCTGGGCCTGGTCTGTGAATGGGTGTGCCTCAGTGGCGGGGGCCGTTCTGGCTGCAGTGCTGGCTGTCAGCCACGGATTCACAACGGTCTTATGCGCTGCTGCGCTTGCTTATAGCCTTGCCTTGGGGATCTTACTTGTCCAGAACCTTGCCCACCATGGGTACAAAGACAACGCCTAGTAAATGTTCAACTTGATTGCCTTTCGGGGTCTTGGTGATCTTGGTGAGGGACTGATAGTAAGTGGTGCTTCCAAGGGGAAGGAGAAGACGGCCGCCCGTCTTGAGTTGGTCGAGGAGCGGAGGGGGGACATGGTTGGCCGCTGCGGTCATCATGATGGCGTCAAAGGGGGCGTATTCGGGCCATCCAAAGTATCCATCCCCATGTCTCACCTTGACACGGTTGTATCCGAGGGTTTCGAGGTGGCTTGAGGCGCTTTGAGCCAACGCTTTTCTGATCTCAATGCTCCACACCTGGTCCGTGAAATGGCTCAGCACGGCGGCCTGGTAACCTGAGCCGGTGCCGATTTCCAGGACCTTTTCTCCAGGTTGAACATCCAGGATTTGCGTCATCAGGGCGACGACATAAGGCTGGGAGATGGTTTGACCCTCCGCGATAGGCAGGGGATGATCGCTGTATGCCTGAGATGCAAGATGAGGGTCGACAAAAAGGTGACGCCTAACCATGCCCATGACCTTCAAGGCTTTGGGATGGATGATATCCCG
>DAOUZN010000056.1 GCA_030665585.1 Deltaproteobacteria bacterium
GGTTATCCTCTGAATCACCGCACGAAGGGTTTTATCTTCATCTGAAATCTTTAACCCGAAGATGAAAAACTGCCCACTATCGGACGGGCGCCCTACCTCTGAACCGAGGCCGACTCTGCCGCCCAGAGGATGTGTCTCACAGTGAACCGCACTGCTGCCCACGATTTACACGCCGTTTCAGCCAGGGTGTTATTCTCGGCTCCCTTGCGGGTATGGCATTGTCAAAGAACAACCGTCTTTTGTGTGGCCTTACCCCTTAACCTCAAAATAAAGCACCGTTGAAGAGGTACTGAGACGCCCCTGATAGCTATCCGAAAGCTCCTTAACACTTTTGCCTGTGTGAGCACTCGTTAGAGATGTGGTCATGAAATCTATCGGCGGCTTCGCTCAACTGAAGTCACAACCGGCAAAGAAGGAGCCCCCGGCGTGCTGACGTGCTATTGCGTCATAATTAAATGCATGGCGAAAATGGTCAGCCCCTAGTTTCACGTAGACATATCGCTTGCTGCCGGTCTCTTCGTCTTCCTCTAATTTCTTTGCGACACCGCAGAGATGCTTGGCAAACTCCCGAACAATCTCGCACTCTCTTGGTAGAATGACCTTGGCCCCCAGGATTTGATTGTGTGAGGTGTCTAGGCTCTCAGTGCGGTTTGAAGTAACTATCAGCTGCTTCTCGTTCCACAAATACGAGCCTTTTTGATGGATAGAATAATAGTTGAGATAGACCTTACGCCTGTGACGTTCAGCCAAAGCCCTGGCGTTTCGTGTCTCTGGCAAAGCATCTACGACAGCGAGGGCAACATGGAACGCCTTAATCAAGCGGTCCAGTTCGTCCCAATCCCTATAAACTCCGATGTGGATGATTTGAGCCGTGCCATACAGCTTTCTCGAAATGACGACGTGCAGGTCCTTGCCTTGGTCCACGCCCATGTAACAGGGTCCAGGGTCTAGCAATTCTCTCAACAAAACCCGCTTCGCTTCTGGATGGGTACACAAGCCTTTCCTTCTTCTCTGGCATAGAGGATCGTCCTTTTCTTCCGGCCTCTTGTATCTACAGTTGGACCACACTTCAACCATATCTTCTGTACATGGTTTTTCCCATGCCGTTGTTGTATGATTTTTGCTCCGGAAACGCTTGGTAACATATCCCCTCGCATGTACCTTCAACCATGACGCAACAGCCCCCTTTGCTGGATCATAGGATTCAATTCCAGGTATGATTCCCTCCTCTCGAAGTTGGGCTGCAAAGGGGGGCTTGGAACCTTTCCGATCCCGCTTCTGAATAGGCCGGGCCAGGTCCTTCTTTCTTGCATTGGCGACTGAAGACTGTACCAGTCCATCATATTTCTTGAATATGCTGAAAGGGAACGATTTGTCTTCTCCCTCTGTTTCGACCCGAATCTGATGTCGGCCCTTTTCTTTTCGACCAAGGATTTCATCTCTTTCTTCAGGAAAGTTTTTCCAGATATGGTAACACTCAACAAGTTCTTGGTCGGCGATGGTGCTCTGCCGTTCCGGATCTCCCTTAATACAACTCGTGGAGGAGCTGTGGATAATGGGTTCAAAAGGCCAGTTATCAATCGTCAAATTTCCTTTGTCATCTTCAGTGATGTGCGTCGCCCTGAGATCTTTCACGCTCCCTTTTCGTCTATATACGAACTTCTGAAGGTCCACCCGAAAGTTGACAAAACAATCCCAGGAGAGTTTGTTGAAAAACCGTTTGAGCAAATTGTGTTGCAATAAAAGATGTTGATAATAATGTTTACCGCAAGCTCTTACATAGTGAAGGTCTTTGCCATGCAGATGGCGCAGATCCTCATGAGACTTTTCACTATTTATATTCCAGAGATGTAGGAACCTGAATTCCCATGCTTCGAGTGGTTCATGATATGTGGTCAGTATGAGTCTAAAAAGATGCGGGTTCCTACTCGTATCTCCAATGAGAATCCTCTGCAAGACTTCCTCCGTATCGGAATCAAATCCTGAAGCTATTTTTTTCCATACACGTCGGAAGGTCTTTTCAGGATAGACTCTTATCAGCTTTCCCAATAAATAGGCTTGATGAATAAAGCTGAAATAGTCAACATTGTGGGGATGTTGGTTCAAAGCAGTCTCTCCACAAGACAAAGGCTCCACTTTAAGGATGTAGGGGCAGTCTGGCAGTGGAGATACCAGGTTTTCGGGGTGCACGTCCCTAGCCCAATTTGTGACAATTTGTGACAGTAATTACTTTTCTTGCTTTTTTTGCTTCTATTGTGTATAAACCAAAGATCATAAAAAATCAAGAAGTTAAGTAATTCCGACGTATTATGCTTACCCCCTTGCACGGATGTAGAGACAGGTGATTGATCTTCACACTCACTCCATCTTCAGTGACGGGGTCTTGGTCCCCTCGGAACTGGTGCGACGGGCACAGGTGCTGGGCATCATGGCCATAGGGATCACCGACCACGCTGACGCTTCCAACCTGGATTTTATCATTCCGCGACTTGTCCATGTTTCCGAAAAACTGAATCGTTTCAATCAGATTCAAATGATCCCCGGCATCGAGTTGACTCACGTTCCACCGCCTCAGATAGGACCCCTGGCTGCGCAGGCACGCTCTCTCGGGGCCAAGATAGTGGTGGCCCATGGAGAAACCATTGCCGAGCCCGTCGTTGCCGGCACGAACCGTGCCGCCCTGGCTGCCGACATTGATATCCTGGCTCACCCCGGTCTGATCTCCGAAGAAGAGGTGAAAATGGCGGCAGAGAGAGGGGTTTTTTTGGAGATCAGCGCTCGGAAGGGACACAGTTTAACGAACGGCCATGTCGCCCAACTGGCCGGAAGGCTCGGTGCGAAATTAGTTTTAGACTCGGATGCGCACGAACCCTCAGATCTGGTGACACGCCAGCAGGCGATGAAAATCGCCCTGGGTGCCGGGTTGGATGAGACGGATTTTGAACGGATGCAGAAAAACGCCGAGTCCTTCCTAGCCTAATCCTGCCCTCCGCCCAACATCCTAAGTGCTTCGATTCGCAAATACGATGACGTATTTTTGTCGAATCTGTTCAAAGCAATTGCTCACTCAGCAAACAAGCACCGCTTCCAAATCATCAAAGCCGATCTCGCCCTCGGCCAGTACCTGTCGGGCAAAATCCCGGGGGCCATGTCCTGTGAACTGCCCATAGAGATCCCGGAATCGCCTCACACCCATGGTGTAAGAGAGCTGATATCCGGGTTTCAATGCGTACTGCCGCACGACCGACGCCGCCCGATCCCGGCTCATGCCTGCCTGCGTAAGGCAGCCTGCTGCAGCCGCAAGGTCCATGGTTCCGGTCTGGATGCCGAGGTCTACCTTGCCCCGAAGGGCGCGCCAGAAATGGCGTCTTGCAAGGAGGAGGCGATCAACAGGCCCATGGAAATAGCCCGTATGGGTCAGAAGGTCCTCGGCAAAGCACGCCCAGCCTTCGTAGAAGATGGGAAACTCGATGGGTCGGCGCAGGGCCCGCTCAAGGCCCCAGCGTGATACGTCCAAGAGGTGATGGCCGGGATAGGTCTCGTGTGCGGCGAGCATGCGATAATCGCGGTAAAGGGCGTAAGGGACAGCTTCCGGATTGTCACCGTCTATGACAAAAAACGTGCCGCCGCAGGGAGGATGGCCCGGCGGTACGCTATAGGCCGCCGCGCTGCGAATCGTCGTGAGATAGGAAGGAACCGACTCAACCCGCACCGGACAGGAACGAAACAGGCCTGGCGGTACCAGGCCCTGCTCCAGGCAGTGCCTCCCGAGTGCAGAGACTGCCTCGCGATACAACCCCACCAGGCCATCGTCCGGCAGGCGGGGCAAGGGAATGGCTTCAAAGGCCTCCTGCCAGGCGCTGCCAGGAGAGAGTCGTGTGGCCTCTTCGTCCATGATTTGTTTCATCTCCCGGATCTCCTCGTCGAGTGCCTTCCGGGCTCCGTCCGGCCCCATGCCGCAACCCATGTGATCGCGAACGATGCGCTCCAGAAGCTCGGGGGCAAGGACAAAGGTGTCTCGCAGCGATGCTTGGCGGAGATGGCCTTCAAAGCGATCAAGGGCCTCGAGAACAGGCTCGACCCCGGGACGCATGCGGCTTACGGAAGCGAGCCATGATCGGGCAGGTTCGATCATCTCAAGGCCGATATCCCTGAAAGGGGAAGGAATCTGTCGGAGATGGTTCCTGGCGCGGTCCAGGAAGGCGGGAAGGCTTTCCACCCGCTCCATCCAGGCCGCCGGGTTCTCATCCAATGCCTCAGCCAGGCCGATACCGGCGATGGTCAGATAAAAAGTAGGCTGGGTTTGGTGGGATCGGACCTCCGTGAGCTGCTCTCGAAGGGTCCGTGCCACCTGGCAGAGGATGGAGACGTCAACGCGTGTGTCCCGGTCCACCTTTCCTCCCCTAAGGTTGGAGAGCTCCTTTTCCCAGACGGAGAGTTTGCCTGCCGCTTCCTCCACGGCATCCGGCGAAAAGTCGTCCCACCTGGACCAGTCGTGTTCCGAAGGCTGGGCCTGAGGGAAATAATGGAACTCATCACTTGCCGAGCAGACCGGAAAATGTCGGGCCAGTGCCTCGAACATGCCATCGGCCAGGTCCTGAACGGCCCCAGCGTCAGGGGATTTGTCATAGCGGTTATGCGTCTCCAGAGCGTCCTACCGTTTCAGCGGTCCAGCCGCCACAAGATAGAGTAACCTGGTTTGTTCGTTCAGCCCCAAGATGTGTGCTGCTTCGTCATCATAAAAGGCGCCGATGCCGCAGCACCCGATCCCCATGGCAGTCGTTACCAGATAGATTCTCTGGCCGAGGCGACCGGCTGTCAGCATCGCGTACCGATATCCCCTCGGTCCCCAGGTCTCATCCAGAAGTTTCAGATTGGTCAGGAAGACAAAGTGTAAAGCGCTATTGGCCAGCCATGCCTGATCCAGGCAAACATGGGCCATCTTGTCCGTCATGAATCCCTGAGACGAAAGCGCCATTTCTCCTTGCTCCAGGTCCAGCACGTAAAAACCGGGATTCAGATCTTGCACATTTCCAGACAAGAATCCTACGGACAGAGCCTCCTTGGCAAACGAGCGGGCATCTTCTTGCTCGTGTCCGGTTGCGCAGAGCAGCTCCAGCAACGCGTCCAGCCTCGTGACGGAAAGCTCGGTTTGAACAAAATTCCGCCTGGAGCGTCTCTTAAAGACTACCTCAGCGTAGTTCATCAGCTCCGGCCAGGTGTCGGTCCTCGGTATTTGCTGTGCCGGTTCCGTTTTCAATCCAAGGTTGTGAAGCATTTTTGGAGTCCCTTGGTCTGGCTTCACTACTCTGCACGATGCCGTATGCAGGTCCCTGATCAGTGCATAGTCCACTTCTCGGGCCGATACCCGGCTGGCATGCGTCAGACTCCTGGCAGGGATCTTCAGGTCTCCTGTCTCCTTTTGGCCGCTAGCCTTCTTGCCCCATACACAGACCACCGCGAGACAGACCTCACGGCGGGGATCGACGCCCAGAAGGCTGTTCAGCTTTCCGTCGTCAAAATCATAATAGAGGGTAGGGGGCAAATTCTGGGCCCTGAGGGCCAGCAAGAGGTTTTCAGCGAGGTGCCCAGTGTCGAGAAGATGGTACCGATAGGCCCGATCTCGATATTTCCATGAACTTCTGAAAAAAATCGAAGTGAGAAAAAAAACGAGCACCGGAGAACCTCCCGTGCCGGCACGTAGGGCATCAGACACGTTTGGCATCATGTTTCCTGACCGCAAGGCGGTGAGCGCTTCAAGACCGATGCTGTGATGATACAGCCCATCATCGAGACCCGCGATGCCGTGCACTGCCGCGTAAAGCTCAAAAGGATACAGGGCTCCAGCCGAGGCCACACTGCGATAGTAAAACGCCGTTCCCGACATACGTGCCTTGGCTGTGAGAGAATGGGTCAGGCGTATGATTTGGGCGAGCTTCTCAAGGGTCACGTTCGTTGCGCCCTCTTCCTGTGAGCGCTTGCGGATGAGGACGGAGAGGTTGTCTTGAGGCCAGGCCGTCACCTCGGGAAGGGGCACGGTCCTCAGGCCGGGATAGCTCTTAAGGACATCGGGCTGGTTGGGCCAGTCCAGTCCGTGGCCTGTCATGTCATGGCGATCATAGCTCGTCTGGCGATGATATTCTAAAGCAGATCGCGTCACAGCCTTGCTCCTTGGCATCGCCGCCACTTGGGCCCGAGAAAAGACAGTTGGACAGCAGCCTGTTGACAGGGGTTAGCGCAAAGATCCGTAAAGCCCTTCAGTCTTGCTTAGTAGCAGCGCCGCTTCACGGTCAACGAGCCAGGTTAAGCTTCCCTTGGAGGGCCGGACTTTTTGGGCCGGCAATTGGGCCTTTGGGCTTTCCAACACGGCCTTCAGTACTTCGGCCTTATCCCTGCCCGAGGCGAGAAATACCGTTCGCCTGGCCAGGTTCAGCACCGGAAAGGTCATGGTGAGACGATCAACGCAGGGATTTCCTCCCTTGACCCAAACGACCCACTTTTCCTTTTCTTCCAGGGATGCCTGACCGGGAAACAGGGACGCGGTGTGGCCGTCTTGGCCGATGCCAAGAAATATTAAGTCAAAGCAGGGCAGGGGGTCTTCGGTCCGCTGAAAGAAGGCCTTGAGCTCTTTCTCGTATCTGACGGCTCCCTGTTCAGGAGGGACCCGTCCTGGCATGGGGTGGACGTGCTCCGGGACGATGGGCACCCTATCCAAAAAGTCTTTTCTGGCTGCGCCGAAGTTGCTGTCTGGGTGAGTCACCGGCAGGCAGCGTTCGTCAACCCAGAATAGATGCATCTTGTCCCACGGGAGGCGAGAGAGATAAGGCTCTTCGGCCAGCAACCTGTGCATCTGTCTCGGGCTGGACCCACCAGAAACGGCCAGGGCAAACCGGCCCCGAAGGCCAACGCTTTCTTGGGCACTTTGGCACCATATTTCTGCGCCCCTTCTGGCCATATGAGCCGCACTTGCCTCAATGATGATGTCGGTTTGGGCTCCCATGGTTGCAGCTTTTTCGGCCTTATCCACGACCCGGGTCAGTTCCGCTTTTCGATCAGAAAGAGAGCCCGATGCGAGGACGATCTGTGTGCCCCAAGGGTAAACAACATGGCAGCTCTTGGCCTTTTTGTGGAACTTACCGTCTGTGCATTTGTGAATGATGCGTTACATATATACAATATATTGTTATTGTAAGCTTTTTTATCAGTTGCCATGTTGTTTATGCAACGTTGGGGTGTGCCCTACCTGAGATTATAATGCTTCTTGACAGGCTGCTTGATATCCCAGATGCAGGACAAACCCTTGGGGAATGTGACAAAATCGCCTCTGCCAAATCTCACCTCCCCGCCGTCCTCGGTTTCTACGACGACGTCGCCTTCAAGCAGGTAGCACTCCTCCGTAGTGTCATAGTGCCAGTCGAACCGGGAAATCTCTTTCTTCCAGATTGGCCAGGACGAAATGCCTTTTTCCTCAAGTTGTTCATTTCGCAGTTTCTTGACCTCAATTTTCATTGTCGGCTCCTTTCGGCAAATTAGGGACGATGATAAACAAGCACAAAAATATTTCCTATCAAAAAAAAGGGGTCAAGGCCACACATTTGACAAGGCTGTCAAGAGTGTAGCCCTGACCCCGAGCGATGGGGTGTCTTGCCTATCTCCACGTGGTCACGGAAGCCGTGGATTCCTTGATGACAAATACTCTCTCGTTGTTGGTTTTCTTATCGGCGGGGAAAAGGAAAAAGCCCATTCTGTCCGGCTCATATCCATTCGTCATGCCGTACATTACTTCTCCGTCAAGGAAGTGCACGCTGACCTTTGGGCTGACGTCATCGAATGTAAAGTTTTCCATAGAGAAGATCTCGTGAGTCAGATGGTTCTTATCTCCCTCAAAGGTCTTGACGAAGAAAACCGCCTTGAGCAGAGAAATGGCCACCTCGATGGTCTCCTTGTGATCTACAAGCGTGGTGACGTGGAAGCTGATTTTGGTTGGCATGAAATCAGACGTGTGGCCTTTGACTATCTGACCATCTTTGTAATGAACAACCACCTTATGCTGTGTCATCCACGCAACCTCCAGTCTCAGACCACTCGTCTTTGGCTTGTATTCTATATATTCGGCTTCTAGCTGACATCCCTTGAATAGAAAAACCGCTTTGTGGGGAGTGGGCCCCTGAACAGGCACCGAGGAGGATACATCGGCACCAGGGGCTTTTTTTGCCTTGACAATTTCCTAGTGTTCTGGTAGGAAATCCATCCATACGTTTTGGTGGGAGTGCGCGCCCGCCATAATGTCCTCCTCCCCTGGTGTTTCAGATTGCACCAGGGGACTTTTTACCCTCCAACAATGGCCCATTCATAGATGATCTGGACCGGGGGAAGTCCTTGACCTCTCCAACAAACCTCCTCAAGGTTTGGCTGCAAATATCAAAACACCATTCGAGGAGCCCCCGGCCATTTCTTTTTGATCCCCTTTCAGTTTTGTCCCAAATATTCCGATAAGACCCACAAGGCCGTAGGAGCCTCCTCCTTCCAAACCCAACCACAAACGGGGAACAGCTAAGGATATTATATTATCCTACCTTTTGGAGGCTCCTGGCCTTAAATTTTGCCCTTTCTCTATTGCCCCCCAGACTCAGAGGCATAGATTCAAAAACATCCCTTCATAGGAGCGCGTTTGAGCGTGTTTCAAGACCATTTGAGTGCGGTTTAAGGGCATAATATTAGCCGCTGTCAATAAAATATTGATGAGGATGCCATTTTCCTGTTAAAGGGAACTATGCCGACAAAAAATCCCGTAATCACGATGGTCTTTACCAAAGAGCTTCTTGAAAGCGTGGAAGACTTTCGTTACCAAAACCGTATCCCTACCAGAACAGAGGCCATTCGACGCCTGCTGGAAAAAGCCTTGGACCTGGACGAAAAGAAGGACAAGAAATAGCCTTGCCTGGGGGACACCGTGACTTGGAGAAAGAGGATAGCTAAGGAATGGTTATGGCTCACAGGCACAGTTGCGGCAACCTTGGTGGGATGGACTGTTTTCTGTTTTTTTTACCCACATGCATCGGTTGATTTGTATTGGCGGCTACTGTTGAAAGGCCACGAGCGGGTAACAACCTTCACTGTAATACCGATAGGCTGTGTCTATTTCTTACGCTTCACCGTGTGGTCAATAAAGCAAGCTAAGAGAGGATAAACCCATGACTATCGGCTTAGCCAATCAAAAAGAAATTCCATGGCTTGCCTAGTAAGACCCCGTTCCTCAACTCAAAGCACCAAGACGGTGACAAGATGCTGAACGTCTCAGAAATAGTAAGGCAACGCGATGCGATCCTGCCCGATTTAGGAAAATGGTATGATTTTGACAACTCCGATGACGTTCAAAGACTGCATGATTGGCTGGATCGCTGGTGGTGTCGACTAGGAGCTGAAGACAAAGAACGCTGTATGTCTGGTTTGGATGGGAAGGCAGGCGAAAAAAACTGGTCCGAAATAGACATCGAAGAAAAAATACTTCTAATGTTGTTCCGCTACCGCAATGAACTGCTGGTTCGAGATCTTGTTAAATACCTTCCCGATGAATATTAGCACCGTTGGGCTTTGGGGGATTGAAAAGAACAAACGAAAATACCCAAGACCATTGAATGTCGGCATGGGTGACCCCATAACTTCCTCAGCGTATCGGACACGCTTGCTCGCATATTCTGGAAGGCATTCCTCAGGGTCGCGCCGCCACAGCCGCTCGTATCGAACCAATGGAAGCCGCTGTATTGAGTCGTCGTCGTTGATTAGGAAGATTCGTAAGCCTAGGCCCATAGTATTGATGCACGAGGCTGGGTTAATTGCTTTCAGAAAGATCGAGCCACCTCTGGTCCGCCAGAACCACAGAAGTCTCGATCTGACGTTCAGGAATCGACCAGTATTTCTTGAGCAACCGATCCTTTTCTTTTGGAGTGACTAGTCGAAAGCCGTGCTTTTCATAGAACCGAATTGCCCAGACAGCATCTGCCCAAGTGCCGACCAAGGTGGGGCGTGTGGTCTTCTTTCGAAGTTCAGATAATAGTTTTCCACCGACGCCTTGATTTTGCTTAGCCGTGCGAACATAGGAGTGCCTGATCAGGGTGACATCTTGAACGTCCTGAATGCCCATCACTCCAATCAATTCGCCATGTTCCTTACAGCCCCAGAATTCCACACCCTGGTCGATTTCATGTTGAAGCTCATCTTTAGACATATAAGGCATTTTCCAACGGTCTTGTGGGATGACGCGATTGTAGGCTTCTGCGGCGTCGTTGACAATGGAGTAAATGGTCTCAATGTCTGTGTTTTCACATTTACGAATCATGATTGTCTGCCCTGAGCATATCCATGCGGAGTGCGATTAAATTGTACAGCCAAGCGAATATCGCACCTCCAACTAGGGCATCTACAAAAGCCCAAATCAATCCAACAAGGCTGCCCATAGGAGTTATGCTATACCCACGATACAGACGTCCGATGAACGTTATCTCTCCTGTAGAGCCATCAAAAGCAATTATCCACCAAGTAATGAAGAAGAGACCAAACCCCCAGATCAAGCCACACGTCAGTGCAAAAGCCTTTACATTCAGTCTCATTTTCAACCTCCTTTGAAAATATTCGAAACGAATGTTCCGTCAATTCGCAGGGTGACAAGGCTGCAAAGAAGTCTGTCATTTTAGGCTACACGCCTCAATGGTCAAATAGACTTTCGTTGAATCATTCCTCAAATATTCAGCAGCAGTTGTTCGGGTTTGTCAGGCGGTTCGGAAGGGTTAAGATTGGTTGTTCTTTGTTTGTTCCGCTTTCTAAACATCGCCTTCGTTATTCCCTTTGCGTTCAATGCCTCTGGGAACAACGACGGCTGGAGATACGTCCTGTAATCAGCACACATTCTCATTCGCTTGCAAACTGAACATATCTCCACGCTCACCCTGTATCTGGATTTTGTATGATTGCACGTGATGTAGTCCATGTCCTGTCCTTGTTACCTCGCCTTGAACTCTCAAAGCCCTTCAATAAACTAATTTTATTCAACATTCAACAACGAAACCTTCACAAAGAGACTGTCTCCTTGACAATAACCAGAAGTGTGACCGTATCTGTCACGGTTCTATGTTATGGAAAAACTGACAAAAAGGATTCGCTGGGTGCCAAGCTTTACTTTGGCGTTTGTTTATGATAGAAAACCAATGTAACTCCCCAAAACAATTCAGAATACGATTCTCGCCTAACCCCAGCCGATGGAGGACAATGTGCGGGGTGACCAGCTAGCCAGACAGTGGCGTATTTTGCGGACCATCGAGTCTCGAAAACATGGCGCCACTGTAGCTGAACTCGCCCAACAAGAAGATTGTCACACCCGCACCATATGGCGGGATCTTGCCGCCATCCAAGAAGCAGGGTTCCCTCTATATTCCGAAAAAGACGGCCAGAAAAGCCGCTGGAGTTTCGTCGAGGGGTACACCTTTCACCTGCCAGTCCCCTTCACCGTTACAGAGCTCATGAGCCTCTACTTTTACCGGGACATCCTCCGGATATTCAAAGACACGGTCTTTTATGAATCCCTGGATGAGCTCTTCCGCAAGGTTCGGTCCACCCTCCCCCAAGAGAGCCTTTCTTATCTGAGGCGCATCGAGCAGACCTTCCACATTGGGTTTAAGCCCTTCAAGGACTATTCGAGTTTCAAGGAGGTCATCAAGCAGATCAACGAAGCGGTCCTGAACCTCCGGGTCCTTGAGATGCGCTATTATTCCATGTCCTCG
>DAOUZN010000091.1 GCA_030665585.1 Deltaproteobacteria bacterium
AACGACATTGAGCATTTTGGGATAAAGGCACTTGAGATATTCAGCGTTAAAAATGCTAACTGTTTGAGGGCATTAGCCCGAGTTTTAGCATTTTAGCTGAACATCTTAAGGGCCCCCAAAATGTTCACGGAGTGAGTAAAATCGACTTTTTACGAAACCATCATACTTCAATGACAAATTATTGGGGTGACTCATTGTCGCGTAAGTCTTGACAAAATTTGAGACCTGTGTTTTTTTAAAGTTTTATAGATCTTGAGCCCGCTCAATATTTCACAAAGGAGGGATCATCCGCTTACGGATAAAGGGGACACATCATGAAACGAACCTATCAGCCGAGCAGAATGAAACGAGTCAGAACCCATGGATTCCTTAAAAGGATGTCTACAAAACAGGGAAGAAAGATCATCAACCGTCGGCGTGCCAAGGGGAGGAAACGTTTAGCCGTATAAGAATGGGTCGAAAGATCTTGAGCGCTTTTTCTTTGACAAAGGCAAGGCGGCTCTTGAGAAGGGCCGACTTTGAGAGATTATCCAAATACGGCAGAACCATTCACAGGGATCATTTTGTTGTCATCTATTGCCGAAATAGCCTTGGGAATCTGCGCTTGGGGGTCACGGTAAGCAAGAGGGTCGGACGTGCTGTCATGCGGAATCGAATCAAGCGTCTGGTGCGTGAATATTTTCGTTTGAACAGGGCTCGATTTGACAAAGCCTACGATATGAATGTGATAGCAAGAACGGGTGCTGCGAATCTGTCGTCTCAGGAAATCCATCAGACGCTGGAAAGTATTTTTCGCGAGATGTCAAAGGATAGTAAGTATGAGGCCATGGCTACTGGCACTCATTAAGACCTATCAATATATCCTTTCACCCCTCTTTACACCAGCATGTCGCTTCCGTCCAACGTGCTCCGAATACGCCTACGAGGCCGTGCAACGCCACGGTATCTTAAGGGGCTCTGGGATGGCGATCAGAAGGATCTTGCGGTGCCACCCCTTTCGTCCCGGCGGGTATGATCCTGTCCCCTAGCTTCTGAAGTGCCTAGGGCCAGTGCCCGGCTGTTTGTATGGGATTTTCGGTCAGATCAGGGAGAAGTGAATCCATGTCCACGGAACTTCGGATGTTGTTGGCCATTGTTCTATCATTCTTGATATTTTTCGTTTATCAGGTGGTTTTTGTGAAGGAGACGCCGGTCCAGCGAAAAGAGCCGCCCAAGAAAGAGGCAGCGATGGAGGCGCAGGCCCCGGTAGGCGACAAACGGGTTAAGGTCTTGGAAGAAAGGCCCTCGGTCAAACGACCGGACGTGGCACAGGAACAAGACCTCGGCCGGACAATCACCATATCCACTCCGCTTTACGTGGCAGAGCTCGCAGAACGTGCAGGGGCCTTCAAGACGTTTAAGCTCAGGAACTACAGGGAATCCTTGGAGGCCGATGCCCCTATGAAAGGGTTCGTCAACTTGCCCGGCGGGCAGGCATTCACCCCGGTGGTGTCTTTCTTGGGTACGGGCGGGAGCGTAGGGCAGCCGGCTTTCCAAGCAACCACCGACGCGAACAGGATAGATGTCAGGGAGGCAAGAAAAGACGTGAGGTTCCATTGGACCTCGCCGAATGGGGTGACGATCATCAAAACCTATTCTTTTTTCCCAGACACTTATGGAATGGGGTTGGAGATCAACGTCAGAAATCTTGGCCTCGGGCCGATAGAGGACAATCTGGCGCTTTCTCTGAGAACCAGCCTGAAGGAGGCGGAGAACTCCAGATATGTCTTTTCCGGGCCCGCCGCCTTAATCGACGGGGAACTGAAAGAGATCAAGATCAAGAAGATTGCTAGCGAAGGTAGCTCGTATACAGGCCAGATAAGCTGGGTCGCCAGTGAGGACCAGTATTTTGTCTCCGTTATCATACCGGAAGAGCCCCGGAAAGCGAGTATGAGGCTCTCCTTGACACCAGAGGTCCTTGAGACCACGTACGTGGATCCGTCACCACCGGTGGCGCCAGGGACTGAAAGAACGTACCAATATAAGCTGTACTTTGGCCCCAAGAGTTTGGAGGCCCTGGGTCGCGTAGGGTCGGAACTTGGAAGGATCCTGGATTTCGGGTTCTTTGACATTATCGCCAAGCCATTACTCCTTGCTATGAATTTCATACATCGCTACATCCCCAGCTACGGCATTGCTATCATCCTCATAACCGTCATCGTTAAGCTCCTTTTCTGGCCATTGAGTAACAAGAGCTATCAGTCTATGAGCCAGATGAAAAGATTACAGCCGAAGATGGCAGAGATTCGGGCCAAGTACAAGCATGACAAGAAGAAGATGAACCAGGAGCTCATGGGTCTGTACAAGGTCTATAAAGTAAATCCGCTGGGTGGATGCTTGCCCATGATTTTGCAGATACCTGTATTTTTTGCATTTTATAAGATGTTGTACCAGGCCATTGAGCTGAGACATGCCCCGTTTTTTCTGTGGATCACCGATTTGTCAGCGCCGGACCGCTTGTTCCGCTTCAGCTTCACGATACCGATGATGGCGCCTCCCTATGGGATACCGGTGCTCACCATTATCATGGGAGCCTCTATGTTTTTCCAACAGAAGATGTCCCCGCCACCCGGGGACCCGGCACAGGCTAAGATGATGATGTTCATGCCCATCTTTTTTACGTTCATATTTATCAACTTTCCATCAGGGCTTGTCTTGTATTGGCTGGTCAACAATATCCTGTCCATGGCTCAGCAGTACTACATCACCAAAAAAATGGCTTGACGATGGAGGGCTATATGACGTCTGCATATGAATTTGAGGGTAAGACCAAAGAAGAAGCCATAATCAAGGCCTCTGACGCCTTGGGCGTCTCTGAGGATCAACTCGACGTTGAAGTTCTTTCTTATGGTTCCACGGGAATATTTGGGCTCGTTGGTGTGAAAAAAGCCAAGATCAAGGTGACGTTGCCCGAAGGGCCGGAAGCCGTGATCAAAGAACAGCCTCCTTCTGCAGAGGAGCCTGAAGAAGTGGCTGCGCTAGCCAAAGGTGCGCTGGAAAAGATCATCTCATTCATCCTGGACGATGCGACGGTCTCCATACAGACGAAGCCCGACAGGGTCAGGCTGAAGGTGGAGGGGGGCAACTCGGCCCTTCTCATCGGTAAACACGGCAGGACCCTGGACGCTCTGCAGTACATTGTTCACAGGATTGTCCACAAGAAACAGAAGACCAGGGTCCGTGTCACGATCGACGTGGAAGGGTATCGTGATAGGCGAAAAGCCTCATTGACACAGCTCGCTTTGCGCTTAGGGGAGAAGGTCAAACGGTCTGGCAGGCCAGCCACCATCAGCCCGATGAATGCCTACGACCGAAGAATCATCCATGTTGCTTTGAAGGATCATGCCGGGGTTAGGACGCAAAGCACAGGTACGGAATCACTCAGAAAACTGGTCATCTACCCCCACAGGAAGCACAAATAGTCCGCAACTCCCAAGAGGATCGGTTTCCTTTAACGACTTACCGGTTTTTCCAATCTCTCTGCTGAGGGGCCAAAGATGTGGTATCTGGATGCTGACACCATAGCTGCCACGGCCACCCCGCCGGGTGCAGGGGGTATTGGCGTGGTGAAGATCTCAGGGCCACGGGCGATCTCCGGGGCCCTTCCCCTGCTTCGTCCTTCAAGAGATTCATCCCAACTGAAATCACACCACCTCTACTACGGATATATCATTGATCCCGAGACGGAGAAGGCCGTGGATGAGGTTCTCTATGCCATCATGAGGGCCCCCCATACTTATACCAGAGAAGACGTGGTTGAAATCCAGGCCCATGGGAGCAGGTGCGGACTCCGTACGATCTTGGAGTTGGTCCTAAAGCAAGGCGTCCGCCTGGCAGAACCGGGGGAGTTTACCAAACGCGCTTTTCTCAATGGTCGCATCGACTTGACCCAGGCCGAGGCGGTCGCTGAAGTCGTTTCCGCACAGACCGCGGAAGGGCTTGAACTGGCCACCCGACAGTTGGCGGGGCACCTGCATGAGGCCATAGAATCGATCCGGAAGCCCATGGAGACTGCGCTGGTGGAGGTGGAGGCGGCTATAGATTTTCCCGAAGATGTGGAAGAGATCATCCAGGCCGAACCCTTTGCTCAGAAAATGGCGCAGGACGTGATCGAACCCTTGGAGGAACTATTGGCCCATTATGAGGAAGGGCATGTCTACCGGGAGGGCATTGCTGCCATTATTGTTGGACGTCCTAACGTGGGAAAGTCAAGCCTGATGAATCGGCTCCTTCAAAAGGAACGTGCCATCGTTACAACCATTCCCGGAACGACTCGCGATTTTATCGAGGAGACGGTCAATATCAAAGGCATACCGTTGCGGCTGATTGATACGGCTGGTCTGCACGACACAGACGATGCCCTGGAAGCCATGGGGATTCGATTGACAAGACAGCGACTGGACGAGGCGGATATTGTCCTATTGATGGTAGACGGCAGCGGGCCCCTCACGGAAGAAGATTTCAAGATTTATCATCTGGTGCAGGGCCGACAGGCTATCCTGGTCGTTAACAAGACAGACTTGACATCTTACGGCTCCATTGAAGAGATTGTTGCGCAATTTCCAGGGCTTGTCTGGACTGCTATTTCGGCCTTGTACAACCAGGGGATCGAGGCATTGAAGGCCACAGTGTTTGCGGCCATCACGGATCAACGAGGGCCTGCTGATCTGCCCACCATTGTTCCAAATGTGAGGCACAAGGTGGCTATTCAAAAAGCGATAATCGCCTCAAAGGCGGCTGAAGAAGGCTTTAGAACAGGGCGGCCGCCCGAACTGGTGGCCATTGACCTTAGGGGCGGCCTGGATTTCCTTGGTGAGATTATTGGCGTGACCACCACCGACGATATCCTTGACCAGATCTTCAACCGGTTTTGTATTGGGAAATGAGTGCGAAGGCCTTTTTCAACGGTGTCAGCCTAAGATCCACAGGGTTGGGGAGATAAGGGGGCTGTTCTCCTCCTTCGCCCGCTACGCTGACGGTGGGAACAGCAATTCCTATATACTGAAGCAAACTAAAGTCTGGTGGAGGCGGCGGGAGTCGAATCTTCCGCGACATCAAAACAATAACCAGCTGATACAACAGACTTTTTCTCTAATTTCAATGTGCTTTTCCATAATTAGGTCTCTTCAATACCTTCAATAAAAACCACCTAATTCAATAATAGCGTTTCAAAAGTACCAGGATTCTACCAGACCTCATTTTGCATACAAAAGGAACCGGCAAAAGATCTCAAGTAGAAACGAAAGAAAGAGGCGCCGGAAACAACTCCTGTAGCGCGGATATGAATTCATCGAGTTGCATTTGGGTTCTATAGTAAGGGCTTTCTCGCAGTCGGATCATTCCCACGCGCTCAAGAGTCGAGAAATATTCGGAAACAAGCTGTCTCGCTTCCTCAATAACGGGTTCTCCGTCATGTTGATCACGCATTTCTAGGCCGGTTTCCCACTCTTGTTCTGTTGTCGTGGCCAGGATCATATAAAGGTCAAGGGCATGGTAGCGACCAAACTCTTTGTTCGCATCTTCAAGCCGATCGCGGAATGCGAAAAGCTTCATCATCAAAAACGTGAATGGATGGGGAATAAAGACCTCGGTTTCCCAAGGATCACCTGAGCTCAGGTTACCGCCCAAAGTTATCGGCAGCAACCCCTTGTCCAGTGTCAGTGCCTCATCTACAGGGTGGGCGTGTATGCCCACAGAAGGCCTGGGCTTGGCACGACGGGTGTCCACCTTCACCGGTGTGCCCTCAAAGCGGTTCTGTGGCCCCGTGAGGATGTCTATTTTGAGGCTGTCCGCTTCAGTCCCTTCCGGCCCTGGTTTTACAAACTGGTAATTTTCTGCACCACGAACAACCTGATATCCCAGCTTGGCAATCGCCTCTGCCAAGGGTTTCAATTTCTCGGATTCAATGAGCAACTCAGGTCGGAGAAATAAGTCCAAATCATTTGTGGAGCGCGGTTCAGGCCACTCTTGTAGAAACGTTTGCGCGTCAATTTGGCGTACATGGGCGGCTTTGAGATAGATGCCATAGCCGCCACCCACGATGATTTTGATATCCGTGCTTCGGACTTCGTGAAGAAGGTCGAGCAACGCCGTTTTGAGGTCGGTTATCGCAATCATTGCCGCTCAACCTCAATATCTTTAATAATAAGAGACCTCACCTGTTCAGCGGTCTCCTGGTCTCGCTTGTCTCCGGTCATCAGTTCCAAATACACCTGTACAGGAGAGGCCCACCAAAAACCACCCTCCTGCCGGGCATCGAAATAGACCGTTTCATCCTCCGTCTCCACAATCTCAAGATTCGGAAAACGCGCTGACTGGCTTTCAGGCAAACCCTCGATCAGCAAATCCGCTCGCGGGCAGTAGACAGACAACAGGTCACCACGCTGCATCACCGCATATCGTGTAACGGATGATGTTCCTGAAGCCGCAAGCGGTACATCCAGTTCCTGCGATTGCTTCGACAGTAATTCTAAAACCGTCCCGCTCTCTTCCGGTAGCTTGAGACGGATGCGTTGTCTGACTGTCGGAGGCTCGTAATTTTCATTCAATTTTTCCAATAACTTATCGGGTTGCAACACTCGAATAGTTGGTTCTCGCGTAACAACCAGGTCTGCTTCCAACGTCTTCAGCGCCTTTGATACCGTCGACAGACTCATGGGCTTTTTGTCCCAACGATTCACCAGGAGACTGCGCTGGTTGACCTCGGCACGGATTTCTTGAACCGTTTCGTAGCCGGCACAGACAAGAAAGGCCCGGCCCACCATGGAACTGTTTTTTCGATAGATGTTCTTGATGGGAGCCGAGGACGGAAATCGGTTCTTTCCACCACTGCGGGATACAGCAAATTTGCCAGGCACAAACACTACACCGTTTCCGCACAGGTCTATGCCGCTGATCTCTTCCCGTTCCAGTTCCTGCAATTGCTGTTCACTAAGGAAAGGCACAAACAGCATGGGGAATGTGCCCTTTGGAAGAGGTGAGGTTTTCAACATATTGAGACCGCCTTGAAAGGCCTTGGGTGTCGAAAGCGCTTTGCATTCAACGGCGAACTTCGCTGTTTTCCTTTGCCAAGAAGCCTCAACTATGGCATCAAAACGGCGGTCTCCGCCCTCACCCGCCTGTGCGTCCAGAAAGCGAAAAGATAGAGGGGGTAACTCAATCTTTCCTTCCCGAAGCTGGTCGAGCATTTCTTTTACTGTTGGTGTTTTCCTGTTTTCTATCATTTTCTTAATCAAGAAAATATGTCATTTTAAGAAAATATGCAAGTCATATTTTTCGGTCTATCTGATTTTTTTCACCAGCTACTTTCCAAAAGTTATTTTGGTAATTTGGCTTTTCTCAGTTTCAGTTGGGGTCGCCATGCTAACTCATTGAAACCAAATGGAAAGTGTCCAAGGCTTCGCGCCAGACGGGGCTTAGAAGTTCATTTTTGAGGGTGAAATGATCCCTGTAAGGCACAAATGGACAGGGGCCCTGCCTTTGCCCTGAAGGGCTTCCGCCTACGCCAAGACTACTGCGGGACAAGTCGGCGCGGCCTGATGCGGTTTTCAGGTAGCGCTCAAAATTGAGGGCCTTCTGGCGGTTGTCAAAAGCAACCGCCGTTTTGACTTTCCAGGGCCTGGGTTTGGCAGTGTGGGGATTTTTTCCGGAGTTGTGTTCTTTCAGTCGGGGGAGTCGATTGCGGTTGTGAGACTGCTTGATCCACTTTATGATCCCCAAAGCCTTTTGTTCGCAAAAGCTCTTCCAGATCCTGATTTAAGATATTCTTCGAATTCGACAGCCTTAGATTCATTGGAAAAAGCGACATAGGTCACCAGCTT
>DAOUZN010000169.1 GCA_030665585.1 Deltaproteobacteria bacterium
GCCCTCAAGATATTCAGCTAAAATGCTAAAACTCGGGCTAAGGCCCTCAAACAGTTAGCATTTTTTAACGCTAAACATCTCAAGTGCCTTTCTCCCAAAATGCTCAATGTCGTTCGCAAAACACTTTTTACGAGTCTGTCATTGTTAAGTATTTCACTCGAATCCCTGACCCCTTGACCCCTTGAATCCTGATGATCCTACCAAACCAACGACCGCCTTTGCAATGCCGGCTGCATCAATGCCGTACTTCGCACGCAAAATCTCCTGTGAGCCGTGTTCTACAAAGGTGTCACCTATACCCAGCCGGAGGATTCGGTTTCCTGTAATGCCCTCATCCGACAAGCATTCAAGGACGGCACTGCCAAAGCCACCCTGAACAACATTTTCCTCAACCGTCACAACACATGGGATCTTCCTTGCGAGCGACGTCATCAGCTCCCTGTCAAGGGGCTTTACAAAGCGGCTGTTGACCACGGTGGCTGAGATGTGCTCATTTTCAAGGCGCTTCTTCGCCTCCAGGGCGGCTATGACGGTCACGCCGATGCCGAGAATCACCACGTCCGTTCCCGTGGCCAGGACCTCGGCTTTGCCAATGGGAAGGGCGCGAACCTCCTCGTCCATGGGCACGCCGACACCACAGCCTCTGGGGTACCTCAAGGCAACGGGTCCACGATGGTCAAGGGCCGTCTTTAGCATATGCCTCAACTCATTTTCGTCCTTAGGCGCCATCACCACCATGTTCGGCAAACTGCGCAGATAAGAGAGGTCAAACAGGCCGTGATGCGTGGGACCGTCCTCACCTACGATCCCGCCACGGTCCATGGCAAAGACCACTGGGTGCGCCTCCAGACACACATCATGCAGGAGTTGGTCATAGGCTCGTTGCAAGAAAGTGGAATAGATCGCCACCACCGGACGAAATCCCTCGGTGGCCATGCCGGCCGCAAAGGTTACCGCATGCTGTTCGGCAATACCCACGTCAAAAGAACGTTCGGGAAAGGCCTCGGAAAAAGCTTTGAGTCCCGTTCCCTCGGGCATCGCCGCCGTCACTGTCACAATGTTCTCGTTTTCGCGGGCCAGCTCAATCAAGGTTTTCCCGAAGACCTCCGTGTAAGTCGGGACCTTTTCTTTGGAGGAGATATTGTTTCCTGTTTTGATTTCAAAACATCCAACGCCATGAAAATAGCTAGGATTGCCTTCTGCCGGGGGATAGCCCTTGCCCTTTGTTGTTGTCACATGAAACAGGACCGGTGTGTGCATCTGCTTGACATTTTCCAGCGTGTCAATCAGGTGGTCCAGTCGGTGGCCCTTTATTGGGCCGAAGTAATTGAAGTTGAACGCCTCAAAGAGCATCCCTGGCGTGATGAACGCCTTGAACGATTCTTCGGTTCGCTTGGCCAGGTTGTAAACATCATCTCCGAACTTGGGAAGGGACCTAAGGAACTCTTTAAGCTCTTCCCTGAGGGCCACAAAATACCTTGCAGAGAGTTTCCGGCTCAAGAAGGATGAAAGGACCCCCACGTTCCGGGCGATGGACATCTCGTTATCGTTTAGAATAACAATGAGGTCCTTTCGAAGATCGCCCGCCTGGTTCAACCCCTCATAAGCCAGGCCACCGGTCATGGAACCATCTCCGATCACAGCGATCACCTTGCCCGTGTCGTTCCTTAGACTTTTGCCGCAGGCCATGCCAAGGCCTGCGGAAATGGAGGTGCTGGCATGCCCTGTAGAGAAGGCGTCATAAGGACTTTCGCTCATACGAGTGAAGCCGCTCAGGCCGCCGTGTTGTCGAAGGGTGTGGAATCGCTCTCTTCGCCCTGTAAGAAGCTTGTGGGTATAGGCCTGGTGACCCACATCCCATATGATCTTGTCCTTAGGCGGATCAAACACATAATGCAAGGCTATCGTCAGCTCCACCACGCCCAGGCTGGGGGCCAGGTGTCCGCCCGTCCGCGAGACCGTTTCAATGATGACCTTGCGGATCTCTTTAGCCAGCTGGGGCAGTTCTGAGCGTTTGAGGGCCTTGAGATCTTGCGGGGAGTTTATTCCATCTAAATACTTCACTGCTAATTCCTTGTCTGGGTTAGGCGCTCCAAACTCATCTGTTTCGTTCAATCACATAACGCGCTAGGGCAACCAGGGGCTCCCCTTTGTTGCCAAAGATTCTGAGCGCATCCGAGGCCTTGTCCGCCAGTTGGACGGCGCGCGCCTTAGCCTGATCCAGTCCCGTCAAAGAGGGCCGTGTGGCCTTTTGGTGGGCCGCGTCGCTGCCCACAGGCTTGCCAAGCATTTCAGGTTTTCCTTCAATATTGAGTATATCGTCAGCGACCTGAAACGCAAGCCCGATATGTCGGCCATAGGCACCCAAAGCAGCTATTTGCTGAGCGCTGCCCCCACCAAGCACCGCACCAACGCGGACAGAAGCCTCAATCAGAGCGCCTGTCTTGAGTCGCTGGAGCCTCTCAAGCTCTTCCAAGGTAATCGTCTTTCCCTCTGACGAGATATCCATCATCTGACCTTCCACCATGCCGGAATACCCAGCCCCCCTGGCAATGAGGTAAATGACCTCCAGCCATTTCAAGGCGCTGCCGGGCCGGCAGCGTCCCGCAGCTGCGAGAACCTCAAAGGCGGCTGTGAGCAAGGCATCTCCGGCCAATATGGCCGTGGCCTCATCAAAGGCCTTATGGCATGTGGGTTTGCCGCGACGAAGGTCGTCATCGTCCATGGCCGGAAGATCATCATGGATCAGAGAATAGGTATGAACGAGCTCCAGGGCGCATGCAGCGGGCATCACATCAGCTTCAGAGGCACCCATGACTTCAGAGGCACAGAGACACAAAACAGGGCGCAACCGTTTACCCCCGGCCTCGAGGGAGTAGCGCATCGCCTGCACCAAGAGGGTAGGGGAGGACTCGTGATCGTGCCACAGCTCCTCAAGGGCGGCATTGATCCTTTGCTGCTTTACTTTCAGGTAGGCCTTCAGATCAAACATCTGGAGGGACTCCGTTTATCGATCGTGTCCTTTCAGCTTTGA
>DAOUZN010000110.1 GCA_030665585.1 Deltaproteobacteria bacterium
CATGGGGGCTGAAATCCGCCTCACACCCGCTCATCTCGGAACCGACGGGGCTATAGAGGAGGCCTATCGCTTAGCCCGCGAGCACCCTGACACCTATTTTATCACCGATCAGTTCAACAGCGAGGCCAACTGGCGGGCCCATTACGAAGGCACTGGCCGCGAAATCTGGGAACAAACTCATGGCGCCATCACCATGCTGGTCGCAACCATGGGGACCACGGGATCCCTGATGGGTGCATCAAGGCGCTTGAAGGAATATAATCCGAACATTCAGATTGTGGGCGTTGAACCCTATCTGGGTCACAGGATTCAGGGCCTCAAGAATATGAAGGAGTCCTATCAGCCTGAAATATACGACAAGACGCGTCTGGACAAAAAGGTGAATGTGGATGATGAGGCGGCCTTTGAAATGGCCCGCCGGCTGGCCGGCAAAGAAGGCCTGTTCGTGGGGATGAGTTCCGGGGCCGCCATGGCCATGGCACTGGAGGAGGTCAAGGCCATGTCTGAGGGGGTGGTGGTGGCCATCTTGCCCGATGGTGGCGAGCGGTACTTGAGCACCTCGCTCTTTGCCGTGCGAGAACAAACCAATCTGAGGTTTTACAATACCCTGACCCGCACCAAGACACCCTTCGAACCCCTTCGTTCCGGCAAGGTCTCCATCTATTCGTGCGGTCCAACCGTCCATGACCGCATGCACATTGGCGAGTGTCGGCGTTTTGTCGTGGCCGATCTCCTTCGCCGACATCTGGCCTATAAGGGATATGCAGTGACCCATGTGGTCAACATCACGGACATGGATGACAAGACGATCCAGGGATCTGAGAGGGCCGGCATGGAGCTCAAACCCTTTGCCGATCAGTACGTCCAGGCCTTTTTGGACGACATGGCAGCCCTCGGTGTGAAACCCGCAACACAGTATCCCAGAGCGAGTGAACATATTGACGATATGGTGGCACTCACCGGACGGCTTTTGGAAAAGGGCTTTGCCTATGAAAAACTCCAGTCCGTTTATTTTGATATCTCCAGATTCGCGGACTACGGCAAACTCTCCGGCATTGACCTGGACAAGATCAGGCTCGGCTCTACCGTGGACCTGGACGAGTATGAAAAGGCGAATCCAAGGGATTTTACCCTCCTTAAACGGGCCAAACTTCCTGAACTCAGGCGCGGTATCTACACCAAAACCGAATGGGGCAATGTCAGGCCGAGCTGGCACATCGAGTCCGTCGCCATGGCCATGAAACACCTTGGGGAAACCTTTGACATTTATACGAGCAGCCGTGACCTCATTTTTCCCCACCATGAAAATGAGATAGCTGTTAGCAGCGCTCTTACCGGAAAACCCCTAACGCGTTGTTGGATGCACAGCGAGCTGGTGCTATCCGGCAGAAAGGACGGTCAAGCAGGCCCTGGCATGCCCTATGTTCGAGACCTGTTGGACCAGGGATACAGTGGTCGGGCGATTCGATATTGGCTGGTTTCCCATTATTACCGTAAACCTTTGAACTTCTCCTTTGAGGCCCTCGATCAAGCAGGCGGTGCGATCCGCAGGCTCGATGCATGCATCCACTTGTTAAACAGGGTGAAACGTGGGCACGCTTACCGTGAGCTCGACCAGCTTCTTTACGATATCAAGGCAGGCTTTACGGATGCCATGGATAACGATCTTGATATCCCTTCCGCCCTGGCGTCTGTTTTCAGGATCGTCAGAAAGATCAATGGGTTAGTGACGCATCAAGAGATGGATCAAAGGGGCGCAAGGCGCATCAAGGACGCGTTTCGACGGATCGACGAGGTGTTAAATGTCTTTGATTTTGAAGAGCCGGCATTAGATGCCCAGGTTCAGGAACTGATCCGCCAACGAGAAGAGGCCAGGCAGATGAAAGACTGGCCCCGTGCCGACGAAATCAGGGACCGCCTCAGGGCCATGGGGGTCGAGGTTAAAGATAAGAAGATTTCATAACATGATCTCCAAATCCAAAAGCCAATCCTTGTCTCTGGTCTATTTTCCCTTTACGGTCATAGCGCCTTCACTGGTGGAGGCTTTGTCGCCTTACTTCGGTCGTGTGATCCTTTATCGACC
Organism: Deltaproteobacteria bacterium; assembly: GCA_030665585.1. Taxonomy (GTDB): domain Bacteria; phylum Desulfobacterota; class Desulfobacteria; order Desulfobacterales. The sequence continues at coordinate 2,084 of DAOUZN010000110.1, forward strand.
GGTGGGCTCCCCACCGATGGAGGGCCTCCAGCGCTGGATAGCCCAAGGGTCCCTGGAAATTCGTGTCCCTTTTGAAGAGGTCATAGACAAGAATGCCCTGATGGCCGCACTGGAGCAATGGAGAACGTGGGGTCTTTTGAATCAAGGGGCCGACACGGCTTATCTGAAGGCGACAGGGGGGCAGATGGCCCCGGCTCATCCCGTGGTCCCGGAAATCGCGTCTGAAATCAAGGGGACCGCCGGCAAAACCCAGGAAGATGCCAAGGAAGGGAACCTGGCATTCCAATTATTTTTGCACCTAGCCCAAGACTTTGACCGCCAGTCCCGCGAATTAGGGGGGCAGCTGAAGGGATTCACCGTGCAGCAGCAAGCCTTGCAGGCCCTTTTTCGTGTGGATAGGCCTGAGGAAGGCGAAGACCCGATCTCTCCGGAGCCGTTCCCGGAATCGAATGAAGACCTGAGCGATTTGATGATCAAAAATCGAATGCTTGCCTGGAACCACCTGTTTCAGGAAGACCCTCATGAATCCGGTCTCCTTTTCACCGACTCGCCTGCAGCCCATGCCTGGTTCCTCGATCTTGCGCAAGAAAAGATCCCCTGGTTGAAGTTTAACCTCCCCTGCACTCAACCCCCGACCAACAACCTCCCATGGAAAGATCCCCTGGAAAAGCTTTTTCATACGGTGCTCACCACACCTTGGAACGAGCCACTGCAACAGAGGATCGACGGGACGGCACGTGAGATAGAGGCGCTGATGGTAAGCTGGAAAGAATCCGTCACCAGGCCCGGTGAAAAGACGGCCTCCTTCCATTGGCACGTGGTGCCGAAGCAAACCCCTTCCGGCGTGCTGAAACAGCGACGGGCGCTTGGCCGTGGTGAGGCGGTGCGCTCGGCTCAAAACACCCTCGTGGGCCTCGTTGAACACGGGGTCCCGTGATGAACCCACAACGAACCTTCTGCGCAGTGGACGAAAAAGATCCCCTGGATCAATGGCTCAAAAAAAACACTGGGCACCATGAAGAAGACTTGACGATCCGGGGTAATTGATGTAATAACACCAATCCGAAACTTGGGACGTCGGTATTCAGATATCGGTTTGGATGTAGAACGTATTGAAAAAGGATGAGAAAGGAGGAGTTAGCTCATGTTCACACCGACTGTGGATAAGGACAAGTGCACCGGCTGTGGGGAATGTGTCGAGGTCTGTCCTACGGAGGTTTTCGAACTCCAAGACGAAAAATCCGAACCTGTCAATGCAGAAGAGTGTCTAGGATGCGAAAGCTGCGTTGAGGTTTGTGAGGCCGCGGCCATTACTGTCGAAGAAACATAATGTCATTCCGGTTGATGGTGTCTGGTCCTTGATGCCGGCGGGATTCGCATCAAGGACCAGCTTCCAACCTCTGCTCTTCAAGTATCCGTTACGGCCTTAGTCCTACCTTGTTTCATCACATCATCAAGACTGTTCCCTCGGGAGCCATGACAATGGATAAGAACCCGATTGCCCGTTGCCGAGCCAAGGGGGTTAATGCTTATGACCAACCCGGGTTGCATGGAGGAGAATCATGATCGAAAAGATAGGTGTTGTGGGAGCCGGCCAGATGGGTGCAGGGATTGCCCAGGTGGCGGCCATGAACGGATTTTCGGTGATCCTAAATGACATCAAAGACGTGTTTCTGGACCGCGCCATGGCGCGTATTCAGAAGAGCCTTTCGACCCTAGTCAGAAAAGAGCGCATCAGTGAAAAGCAAAAAAAAAGCGGCCGTGGAACGGATTCAAACTACACGTGAAATCAAGCCCTTGGAGACTGCGGACTTTGTAGTGGAAGCCGTCATTGAAAACCAGGACTTGAAACTGGAGGTTTTCAAGCAACTCGATGAGCATTGCCGACCCAACATCATCCTGGCAAGTAATACGTCTTCCATTCCCATCACACGGATTGCGGCGGCCACAAAACGACCCTCTCAGGTCATCGGGATGCACTTCATGAACCCCGTGCCTCTCATGAAATTGGTTGAAATCATCCAGGGGCTGGCCACATCCGAAGAAACCTTTGAGTCGACCAAGAACCTGGCTGTCCAGCTCAAGAAAATCCCGGTGGCAGCCAACGATTCCCCAGGCTTCATATCCAACCGGATCCTCCTGCCCATGATCAATGAGGCCATCTTTGCCCTGTACGAAGGGGTAGGAGCAGCCGAGGCCATCGACTCGGTCATGAAGCTGGGAATGAATCATCCTATGGGACCCCTGGAATTGGCCGATCTCATCGGTCTGGATACATGCTTATCCATCCTGGAAGTCCTCCACGAAGGCCTTGGAGATTCCAAATACCGACCCTGTCCTCTACTCAGAAAGTATGTGGATGCCGGGTATCTGGGCCGCAAGACAGGAAGGGGGTTCTACGCGTACTGAAACTTGATGAAATACCACCTATTCTCCACACCATTCGGATGCGGGGCGATCCTGTTTGAAAGCCCCCCTCTGCTTATCCAACGGATTTTCTTACCCTATCCTAGCAGGAACGTCCTCAAAGGGCACATACAAGAGACAGGCCCGGCCACGGCAGGACACACACCAGAGGTTCTCAGCCTTTGTCGAGACATTCAGGCATATTTTGACGGGGCCCCTGTACGGTCCCCCTGGAAGCACCTGGACTTGCGCGGCCTAACCCCCTTACAGCGCGTGGTGTTAAGAACTGTGGCGACCGTTCCCCATGGAACGACTCGAACCTATGGCCAGATAGCCGCACAAATTGGACGACCGAGGGCGTGTCGATTTGTGGGGACGACGCTCGCACGCAACCCCTTCCCAGTCGTCATCCCCTGTCATCGGATCGTTCGGGCGGACGGGTCACCAGGCGGCTTTGCTGGGGGGACAGAGCTGAAGAGACGCATGCTGGCTCTGGAAGAGCGGTCCCAGCGTTGTGCTCAATGGGGTGTAGCCCCAACTCACCACGGCAAGACCCGATTCCCACCCTGCAAACCCTAGGGCAATTGTTCAGTCTTGGGAACGCTTATGGAAATTGTGTTTGACACGCGTGATATATTTTGGCAAAAAAGGTGAGTTACAGGATGCTGGTCCACCTTGACCCGTCCGCTTCTTTGACGGAAGCCTCACATTGAGACCTTTGAAAGGCTCATTTGAAAGACCCTATGGCACGCATATGGCCCATCGGTGGGGGAAAGGGCGGCTCGGGCAAGAGCCTTTTCGTGGCCGGCCTTGGTAGTTATCTGGCCAAGGCAGGTAAACAGACCCTCATGGTGGATGCGGACCTGGGCGGGGCAAACCTGCACACGGTCATCGGCATACCCCACCCGGCAAGGACGGTCTCGGCTTTTATCAACAGGCAGGTTCATACCCTTGAGGAAACAATCATTGAAACCGGCCACCCCAATCTATTTCTCATCAGCGGCGCCCGAGACTCCCTGGAGATTGCCAACTTGCCATATGCTCAGAAGTTGAGACTCCTTCGGGCCATCTATAAGCTCCCCTACCAATACATCCTTTTGGACCTGGGAGCGGGCGCCTCTTTCAATACGCTCGACTTTTTCCTGTTATCCAACAGCGGCATCTTTGTCTCCACGCCTGAGCCCACATCCATTGAGAATACATACCATTTTGTCCGATCTGCCTATATCCGCAAGATAAGACAGGTCCTTAAACAAAAACAGCTTTGCGCCTTACATCGGCATACGGATGCCCCCTGCAAAAGCCCTGCGGCTTTTGTGGATATGCTCAGGCAGGAGGTGCCGGAAAGGGCCGGGTCCGTGGAAAAGGCCCTGAATGCATTTCGCTTTAAGCTGGTTCTCAATCAGTTTCGACAGCACGACGATGCAAGGCTCGGCCTTCAAATCTGCAAGGTCTGCGAAAAACATCTTGGACTGCAGATGCAATTCCTGGGGAACATCCGCTTTGATGACCGCGTCCATTATGCCGTATGCCAGAAGGTCTCTTTTGTGGATAAATACCCATACACACAAGCGGCCCTCGATCTCCGGGCCATTTCTCAGACGATCCTCGAAATGGAAAACGACCAGGCCAAGGCTCGACCCAAAGAAGTGGGCGCTTCACCATAAGGAGTAGGTTGAGAGAACCATGAAGCCTTTTGAACAACAGAATCACTATGAGGTCTTCGACCTGCCGCCTGATGCCACACCCTTCGAGATTCGCCAGGCCTACAAAGCCAGCCTGGAACTCTATGGAGATGAGGCCATGGCAACCTATTCGTTCTTTTCTGAGTCCGAAAGAAAGAAAATTCTCTGCCAGCTCGAAGAGGCCTTTGTCACCTTGCTGAATCAAAAAAGTCGAGCCGAATACGACCAGATGCTCATGGGAAGCGGAGAGTTGGAAGAAGGCGCCCGATTCACAAGGGCCTCCAAAAAGCCGATCCCCCTTTTCAAGTTGAAGTCCTCCAGCGGGATCAAGCATGTCACATCCGGCCCATCAAGACCAAAACCGCTCGAGCCGGCCGTCATGCCTCTGGTCCACGAGATCCTGGCACGCCACGAGCTCACAGGAAACGACCTGAAGAGGATTAGAACCAAACTGGGGGTGTCATTGGAACGCATTGCCCAAGAGACCAAGGTTCGGATCGCCCTGCTACGGTCCATTGAAGAGGATCAGTTTCACGAACTGCCCTCCAGATTCCATCTGAGAGGCTTCCTAAAATCGTATGCCCAA
>DAOUZN010000027.1 GCA_030665585.1 Deltaproteobacteria bacterium
AAAAACTACATCCCTGTCCTTGTCCAAGCAACTGACGAATGGTGCCATCAGGTGGTTGAGGTGAGACTTGAGAAGATGACGAACGGCAGGGTCTTTGGTCGGTTGCGCTGATCTGGTTCTCACCTCGCAACCCGCAACTCAGCGTTTTTTAAAGCTTTGTCCCTAGTCTTTTCCACACGGTCTCTCTAATGAGATCACCGACCTTGGCGTAATTGGGTGTCTCATGAGATGCAAAATCCATTTCACAAATCCTTGTGCGAAGGGTCGTTGACAGCTTTGAGATAGTCGCCTTAAGCGCCTCGTTCGGATTAAAGGCAACGCCGATGCCACCGAGTTCTGCGGCATGTTTTATAGCGAGAAAATCTCCCATGGTATCCCCAACGTGGAACAAGAGACGCCGGTTCGGCCTGTGCCGGGTTACGAGATCGTCGATGACGCGTACTTTTTCTTCCTCGTCGATGATGGGCCTGATCAAACATGACCGTTCCTTTTCACTCAGCAGGTGGACAAGAACCGGTGACGCTGCGACTGTCAACAAGAATCTGTGACGAAATTTGTTCACCAGAGCCACGAGGCCGGCAAAACCGGTCGTGGAAAGGGCCACCCTGGCGTCCACATTTTCAGAATGAGTCAGGTCGTTTAAGGTTTTCGTGACGCCCGGATACAGGGGCATTTTCTGTGCGTACGATTCAAGTCGGCCCCGGTCAATGCCTGCGGCCAGCTGTTTCATCCTCGGCAGCACGTCAGAAAACCGACATTTCCCCTCGGTGTAGCTTGTCATCAATATGTTCATTTCATCAAATAAGCCATCAGCTCTGACAAGCTCAGAAAATGTGTCATGTGGCGTGGTTGTTCCGTTTACGTCCGTTGACACAACGATGGTTGGTCTTTCGCCGGATGATGTCCCTAATGGTCGTTTAAGTGAGATATTCAAACGTCTCTCACAGTTTCAATGGTCTTGATAAAGTTGTGAACTTCTTGACGGTGATAAGGGAGGCGTTGAATAGGCTTCCATTGTCAACCGCCGTGATTGAATGTCGGCCATCTAGTTCTAAAGGTTTTGACAGGCGTTGTGATTTCAGATACTTGCAATCAGGACCTTGACAGACTCGTAAAGTCGACTTCTTAGGAAACCATCAACCTTTGGTTGGATGGGGCACTCCTGCAAATAATGTGTCATGTCCGCAAGCGGATTTGCCCTTGGGTTTACAGGAGACTTGATGCCAGAAGATACTACTCCATTTCGATCGTGGGCCGAAAGTGAAAAGGAGGCTGAGATGTCTGATCTCTTGAGCAAAGCCCTTCGGTACCGCTGGCTGATCTTCTGGATCCTGGCCTTGAGCTATGTCCTGGTCTATTTCCACCGTGTCTGTCCCGCGGTGCTAGCCGTTGACATGATGCGTGATCTCCAAGCCGGAGGAGGCCTTCTCGGCCTCTTGAGCTCGGTCTATTTTTACCCCTATGCACTCATGCAGCTACCCTCCGGCCTCCTTGCTGATTCCTGGGGCCCTCGCCGAACCATTACGCTGTTCTTCACTATAGCTTTCGTCGGCTCCATCCTGTTGGGATTAGCCCCCTCTCTGTTGTGGGCAATCGTGGGGCGTACTCTAGTCGGGCTAGGTGTCTCCATGCTCTTTGTGCCGACCATGAAGACACTGGCAGAATGGTTTCGCATCAGAGAGTTTGCCACCATGACCGGCATTCTCATGGCCATGGGTGGCATAGGCACGCTGACCGCCACCACGCCTCTGGCCCTGCTCAGCACGTGGATCGGTTGGCGCCTTTCCTTTGTGGTCGTCGGCATTATTACCTTTCTGCTGGCCATCCTGGTGTGGCTCTTTGTCCGGGACCGGCCCGCTGACTTGGGCTGGCCCTCACCTTCAGAACTTTCAGGATCGAGTCCGAAAGCCGTCGGGCTATTGGAAGGCATGAAAAAGGTACTCACTTACCCACGATTCTGGCCTGTTGCGATTTGGTTTTTCTTTGATTGTGCTGTTTTTTTCTCTTTTGGCGGGCTGTGGGGAGGCCCTTATCTCATGCAGGTCTACGGGCTTACAAAGGCCCAGGCAGGTCAGGTCCTCTCCATGCTGGCCATCGGCATGATCGTGGGAAGTCCGATGCTCAGCTTCTTATCCAACCGAGTTTTCCAGGGGCGGAAAGCAGTGCTCGTACTGTCCAGCTTTGTCCTGCTTTGCTTGACGGCTCTTTTGGCCTTCTACACGGATCAACTGCCCCTGCCGGGCCTTTATCTGATTTGCCTTGGCCTCGGCATATTTTCCAGTGCCATCGTGGTGATCGGCTTTACCACGACGAAGGAACTGTTTCCTTTGCAGATAGCGGGGACATCCACCGGGCTGGTCAACATCTTCCCCTTTGCTGGCGGGGCCGTTTTCCAACCCCTGCTGGGACATCTCTTGGAAAGCCACGGCCGTGTGGAGGGGGCCTTTACTTTAGCCGGTTACGAGCAGGCCTTTCTCATCCTTTTTGTCTGTGGCCTCATTGCGTTTCTGGCAAGCCTCTGTCTCCAGGAGACCCTGGCTGGTCAGTAAAGAACCCTGTGCCGAATCTCTTGCCATCTCCACATTAGCATGGGCTTCTTTAGAGCAACAAAAAAAGAGGCAACCCATAAGGGCTAACCTCTTTGTCTTATTCGCTGTCCTCTCCGCAGCAATGTGGAGACGGCAAGAGATTCTCAGGCGTTGGCTACGCTTTGTCTTTATCCTCCTGGGTGTCCGTCTGGGCCTGTCCATCTTCAAAGCTCGTCTCCGCCTCTTGACCGCCCTCCTTGGCCTTGGGCTCGGAGACAGCCTCCTCCTTGGTTTTGGAGACCCCTTGCTTTGCAGCCATCTCCTCCGATGCCTTGTCTGCGATTTCGGCTTTTTCCGCCGTTTTCTTTTCTTTTGACTTGGCGGGCGCCTCCTTCTTGCCTCTGACCACGCCCTTTTTCGACGCCTTGGTTTTTTTCTTTCTCCCCTTCTTCTTATCTTTCGCGGTAACGAATTCTACCAGTGAAATCGGCGCTGCATCTCCCCGTCGGCTGCCTACTTTGATCGCCCTCGTATACCCCCCGGCCCTGTCACTAAAACGTTCAGATGCGTCTTCAAAGAGTTTGTGAACCACAGACTTATCTCTCATGACTGCCAGGGCCTGGCGTCGCGCATGAAGGTCACCTCTTTTTGCCAGGGTAATCATGCGGTCAGCCCATCGCCTCAACTCCTTAGCTTTGGTATCCGTTGTCCGAATGCGGCCATGGGTGAAAAGGGAAGTGACCATGTTCCGGAACATGGCGTCACGATGGCTCCCCGTGCGGTTGAGTTTCTTTCCGGCTTTTTGGTGTCTCATACGTCGCCTTGTTTTCCTTCTTCGGACTGATCTTCCGGCGGCGTGAAACTCTCAAGCTTCATGCCAAGAGACAATCCCATTTCTCCAAGCACTTCCTTGATCTCATTCAGTGATTTTCGCCCAAAGTTCTTCGTTTTAAGCATCTCCGGCTCAGTCCGCTGGACCAACTCCCCGATATACCCAATATTGGCATTCTTCAGGCAGTTTGCCGAACGGACCGAAAGTTCCAGTTCCTCCACGCTGCGATAAAGATTTTCGTTGATCGGCTCTTCTTTTTCTTCCGGCTCTTCCGGTTCAGGCTCCGGCTCCTCATCAAAATTGATAAAAATGCTTATCTGCTCTTTGAGTATCTTTGCTGCATAGGCCACCGCATCTTCTGGAAGGACGCTCCCATCGGTCCATACCTCAAGGGTAAGCTTATCATAATCAGTTCTCTGGCCGACCCGGGCATTTCCAACAACGTAAGTCACTCGCCTCATAGGAGAAAAGACCGCATCGATGGGTATCGTGCCGGCAGGATCATTTTCTCCCTTATTCATCTCGGCCGGTGCATAACCCTTGCCCACCCTGACCGTCATGGTCATGTTCAGGTCAACATCTTTGGATAACATTGCGACATGATGCTCCGGGTTCAGTATCTCAACGCCTCCATCTGTTATGATGTCTCCCGCCTTGACCTCCCCTTCTTTAGAGGCTTCAATCCGAAGGACTCGGGCTTCAGGATCTGACATTCTCAGCCGAACTTCCTTGAGGTTCAGCAAGAGTTCAGACACGTCTTCCAGCACACCTGGTATCGCGGAAAACTCCTGCATGACACCCTCTATCTTTGCTGAAACGATGGCAGCCCCATGAATTGAAGAAAGGAGGATCCTGCGAAGGGCATTGCCGATGGTCGTACCGAAGCCCCGCTCCAAAGGCTCACACACAAACTTTCCATAGCTCTTGGTGGCGGTACTGACCTCCACCCGCTTCGGTTTGATGAGCTCACGCCAGTTCATGTACATGACTTGATCCGATCCTGATGACATCATCTAGTCTCCGATTTTACGGTTGCGTTCAAAGGCGGATCTGAACCGCCCGCCGGGCCCCTTCTGACTATTTTGAATAAAGCTCCACGATAAGTTGTTCCTGTATCGGCATCGTCAGCTCCTCGCGGGTCGGGTAAGCCTTGACCGTGCCCCTGAAAGTCCCCTGTTCCACCTCAAGCCATGCCGGAATCCCTCGCCGAACGACTGTATCTATGGCATCTAAAATAACTCGAACTTTCCGGCTCTTCTCTCGCACCTCGATCACGTCACCGATTTTGGCGAGGTAGGATGGAATATTCATTTTCTTTCCATTGACCGTGAAATGGTTGTGACGGACCAACTGTCTGGCCTCTGTGCGGGAATTGGCAAAACCTAAACGATAAACCACATTGTCCAACCGGCGCTCCAAAAAAATCAGAAGGTTTGTGCCGGTCACACCACGTTTTTGCTCCGCTTTCTTGAACAACCCCCGAAACTGTCCCTCAAGCAAACCGTACATCCGCTTGACTTTCTGCTTCTCCCGGAGTTGGATGCCGTAATCCGAGATCTTGACCCTGCGCCTCTGTCCATGCTCTCCTGGGGCATAGCCCCTGCGATCATACGCACATTTGTCAGAATAACATCTGTCTCCTTTCAGAAACATTTTCAGGTTTTCGCGGCGGCAGAGCCTGCATACTGAACCGATATGTCGTGCCAATACCTTTCTCCTTTCATACTCTTCGGCGCTTGGGTGGCCGACATCCGTTATGGGGAATCGGTGTTACATCCTTGATCAAAACCACGTTAAATCCGGCCGCCTGAAGCGCCCGCAGAGCAGCCTCTCGACCGGCACCTGGGCCCTTGACGTAAACTTCAACATTTCTCATCCCGTGTTCCATGGCCTTCTTGGCCGCATCTTGTGCGGCAAGTTGGGCCGCAAAAGGCGTACTCTTACGGGAGCCCTTAAAACCCTGTACCCCCGCGCTGGACCACGCCACGACGTTGCCTGCCGGATCCGTGATGGTCACAATGGTATTATTGAAGGTGGACTGGACGTGGGCTATCCCGTTCAAGATGTGCTTCTTCTCTTTTCGTTTTCTGGCAGATCTTGCCATGATACGTGTTTTGCCTCCTCTTATTTCTTTCTTCTCCCTGAAACACTCCGACGGGGTCCTTTTCGGGTCCTTGCGTTGGTGCTCGTGCGCTGCCCGCGGACCGGCAGTGACTTTCGGTGCCGTACCCCGCGGTAAGAACCCAGTTCCATGAGTCGCTTAATATTCATGGACACTTCAGTCCGAAGTTCCCCTTCAACCTTGTATTGGCTGTCAATAATCTTTCGGATCGCGCTGATTTGGTCCTCGCCCAAGTGATCCGTCTTCGTGTCAAGGTCTACGCCGGCTTCACCTAATATCTTTCTGGAAGTACTCCGGCCAAGCCCATAGATGTATGTCAGCGCTATTTCTACTCTCTTGGCTTTTGGTAGGTCAACACCTGCTATACGTGCCAATAGTCCGCCCCCTCACTCTCGTTATTCCTTATCCGATCCATGACTAGCCATACATGATAAACGGTTTCATCCTTGTCTTTGCTTGTGTCTCTTGTTCTCGCAAATCACCCTAACCGTTCCCTTGCGACGGATAATCTTACATTTTGCGCACATCTTCTTCACAGAGGCTCTAACTTTCATTTCCTCTCCTTAAAGCCTTGGGAACCATCCGACCAACCATGTGGTGGCTACAAGGCACCTCTTGCGGTTCAAGATGGCCCTATCCATAACGCCCCTTTAGCGGCCCTGCTTTCTTCATAAAACCTTCATAGTGTCGAGCCAGCATGTGGCTTTCCATCTGGGCAACCGTGTCGATGGCCACGCCCACTATGATTAAAAGGGCCGTACCCCCAAAGTAAAAGGGCACATTAAACTTTGCAATCATTAATGTTGGCAATACACAAACGGCTGATACGTAAAGGGCTCCACCAAAGGTGATGCGCGTGAGCACCCGATCGATATAGTCAGCGGTGCGCTTGCCAGGTCTGATGCCGGGAATATAGCCCCCGTATTTTTTCATGTTGTCCGCGACATCCACGGGATTGAAAGTGACCGCGGTATAGAAAAAGCAGAAGAAGATGATGAACCCAACATATACAAGATTATAGACGATGCTGTCAGGTGTCATGGCTTGAGCAACGCTCTGAACCCATGGAATTTTTTCCCCAATAAAACTGGCAATAGTGGCGGGAAACATGATGATCGAAGAGGCAAAAATGGGAGGGATGACGCCTGAAGTATTAATCTTGAGGGGCAGGTGGGTGCTTTGCCCCCCATACATCTTGCGGCCAACAATCCGCTTGGCGTATTGAACTGGAATCCGTCGCTGGCCCCTTTCTACAAATATGATGAATCCCACAACAACCACCATGAGCACCAGCAGGATCAATACCAAGAAGGCGCCCATCTCCCCTGTTCTCATGAGACGAAAGGTGTTACCAACGGCACTAGGCATGCGCGCCACAATGCCTGCAAATATGATGAGGGAAATCCCGTTTCCGATACCGCGCTCTGTGATTTGCTCACCCAGCCACATGATAAATGCCGTACCGGCGGTGAGAGTGATAACCGTCATCACCCGAAAGCTCCATCCAGGATAAGCCACCACGGCAGCCGCACCGGGCGCGGTCATCTTCTCAAGCCCCACGCTGACACCAAATCCCTGGATGATACTCAAAATAACGGTGCCGTAACGCGTGTACTGAGTGATCTTTTTTCGCCCCGATTCGCCTTCCTTGGAAAGCCTTTCCAGGTGGGGAATAACCACGGTTAGCAGTTGCAAAATGATGGAAGCGCTAATATACGGCATAATGCCCAGGGCAAAAACGGAAAGCCTTTCCAGGGCACCGCCCGAAAACATGTCAAATAGTCCCAACAAGGTCCCCCGTGCAGCGGCGAAAAAGGTGGACAGCGCATCTCCGTCTATGCCCGGTGTGGGTACGGCACAGCCGATACGATACACCAACAAGAGGCCGAAGGTATACAGAATACGCTTCTTTAACTCCGGGATCTTAAAAACGTTTTGAAAGCCACCTATCATCTCAAATCAGCTCCACCTGCCCACCAGCCCCTTCGATGCTGGTCCGTGCCGACGTGCTACATCGCTTCACCTTGACAACCAGGGGGTGGTCAATGGCGCCCTGTCCTAACAATTTCACCCCATCTCGCTCTCGTTTCACCAGCCCCGCATCCACCAGCGCCGCCTCGTCGACTACCGAGCCTTTCTCAAAACGTCCGAGGTCTCGTATGTTCACAATAGCGTATTGTTTCTTAAAGATATTCTTAAACCCCCGTTTGGGCAAACGACGCTGCAAAGGCATCTGGCCGCCTTCAAATCCAGGCCTGATGTTGCCGCCGGAACGGCATTTCTGGCCTTTCGTCCCACGACCCGAAGTCTTGCCATGCCCTGAGCCCGGGCCTCTGCCAACCCGTTTGCGAGGCCTGCGGGCACCCTTCGGAGGAGAGAGTTCATTGAGTTTCATTGACGATATCCTCAACTTCTAATAGATGAGAAATCTTGTGAATCATGCCCCTAACCCAAGGCGTGTTCTTTAAGACGACCGTCCTGTTCAACTTTCTCAATCCCAGGCTCTGAACCGTCCTGCGATGTTTCTCAGGCCTTCCTATGACACTCTTTCTCAGTGTAATCTTAACTGCTGCAGACATCGAATGCTTTCCTTAAATCGACATGTACTGCCCCTGTGAGGAGACAACCTGAAACCGTTAAAGGTGGATGAAGGTGGTGGGGCTGCGCCTTCTTTAGATCTCACTGGGCTGCTTGCCGCGCCTAGCCGCAATGGTTTCCCGGCTCCGGAGTTGACTCAAGCCATTTAGAGTCGCTTTGACCAAATTGTGGGGGTTGTGAGACCTCATGCACTTGGTCAGAATATTCTGCACCCCTGCCGCCTCCAAGACAGCCCGCACTGCACCACCGGCAATGACACCGGTACCTCGGGAAGCCGGCTTTAGCAGGACCATCCCCGCACCGTATTTTCCCATGACCTCATAGGGAATGGTGTGGTTCACCAAAGGGATCTCTGTCATGCTCTTTTTGGCACGTTCCACCCCTTTGCGAATGGCTTCAGGAACCTCCTTGGCCTTCCCCAAACCAGACCCCACCTTGCCGTTGCCATCGCCAACAACAACGACCGCACTGAAGCTGAAGCGGCGTCCCCCTTTGACCACCTTGGCGGTCCGGCTGATATGGACCACCTTATCTATTAACTGGACTTCTTCTATGTCTCTTGCTCTTGTAACCAATCGTTTTTCTCCTTGCTAGAATTCGAGGCCTTGTTCACGAGCCCCGGTTGAAACAGCCCGCACTCGACCGTGATATAAAAACCCGTTCCGGTCAAAGACCACCCTAGACACCCCTTTTTCCATGGCCCTCCGTGCAACAAGTTTTCCCACAAATTTTGCTGCCTCCACTTTGCTTTCAAACGGGAAACGCTGGCGCGTTTCTTTGTCAAGGGTAGAAGCTGAAGCCAGCGTACGACCGGTGATATCCGCAACGACCTGGGCGTAAACGTGCCGCGCACTCCTAAACACCGTCAGCCTTGGCCGATCGTCGGTGCCAAAGATCTTCTTGCGCACCCGTCTTTTTCTCTTCAAATGTGCTTCTTTTCTCTTGCTCAATGCTCCCATAGTCAGATTACCTTCACTGCTTGGCGCCGGATTTGCCGACCTTACGCCTAACCCGCTCTTCAGCGTACTTGATCCCTTTGCCTTTGTACGGCTCAGGCTTTCTAAAACTCCTAATCGTTGCAGCTGTCGACCCCAATAGTTCTTTGTCGATCCCGGCTAACACCACCCTGGTTTTCCCCACCGTAGCTGTTATGCCATCAGGGAGTCTGTAAACAACAGGATGGGAATATCCTATGACAAACGTCAAGACATTCGACTTGAGGTCAACGCGGTATCCCACACCGGTAATCTCCAAGACCCGCTCAAATCCCTGGGTCACTCCGGTAACCATGTTGGCCACCAGCGTACGCGTGAGTCCCTGCAGGGCCCTGGTTTTCTTGCCATGGTGAGACGGCAAGACATGGATAAGGCCCTCCTTAACAGCAAGGCTTACATCCTCGTGTATGACACGAGACAAATCTCCTTTTGGCCCCTTGACACTCAGTGTCCGACCTTTATAGACAACTTTTACTTTATCGGGTATGGGAACCGGTTGCTTTCCCACGCGTGACATGGTTGGTACTCCCTTTCTTACGCCGATTGGAAACCCATTTGGCGTCCACCCTTTACAGGCTATGGATAGATGGACACCAGGCTGAGCCTTTACACCTACCACAGGCTACACAAGAGTTCCCCCCCGACATTTTGTTTTCTCGCTTCACGGTCGGTAAGAATCCCTTTTGATGTGGACAGCACGGCGATACCCATCCCATTCAAAACAACGGGAATGTCCTTTTTCTTAACATACACACGCCGACCAGGTTTGCTCAGACGTTTCAACCCGGCAATAACGCCCTGGTTGGCCTCGTCATACTTGATGTAAATCCTCAGAACGCCATGGCTTTGGTCTTTGAGTACTTTGTAATTTTTTATGTAACCTTCGCTTTTCAGGATCTTCGCCAGGCTAATCTTCATCCTAGATGCAGGAATGTCCACCTTGCTATGCTTGGCTACAGTCGCATTCCTGATGCGGGCCAGCATATCAGCCACTGGATCGGTCATGGCCATCACTTGTCTCCTCTTGCCACAGTCCCCGTCATGAAAAACTTTTCCTTGGGATAAACCCTCCCACAACTCGCATTACCAGCTCGACTTGACGACGCCAGGCAGTTGCCCCGTAAGCGCCAGATTCCTAAAACATATTCGGCAGATTCCGAATTTCCTTATAAAGGCTCTTGCTCGCCCACATACGGGACACCTTGAATAGGCCTGGGTCCGAAATTTTGGCTCACGTTTTGCCTTCACCACGAGCGCTTTCCTTGCCACGCATGCCTCCTCTCAATTCCTAAAGGGCATTCCCATCAACTTAAGGAGCTCTTTCCCTTCCTCATCGGTTTGCGCAGTGGTCACAACCGTGACATTCAACCCTTTAATCTTGTCAATCTTGTCATAATCGATTTCCGGGAATATAATATGTTCTTTGATTCCTAAGGAATAGTTACCTCGACCGTCAAAGGCCTTGCCTGAAACGCCCCGAAAGTCCCGCACCCTCGGCAATGCAATGTTGACCAGCTTTGTGAAGAAGTCATACATGCGCTCACCCCGAAGGGTCACCCTGCAACCTATAGACACACCTGCCCTGAGTTTGAATGACGCAATCGATTTCCGTGCACGGGTGACCACAGGCCTTTGGCCAGCAATGAAGGCAAGTTCATCCACGGCGGAATCAAGAATCTTGATGTTCTGGATGGCCTCTCCAAGCCCCATGTTCAGGACGATCTTGCTCAGTTGCGGCACCTGCATGACGTTCTTATAACCAAATCGTTCCATGAGTCTTGGAATCAGGTCCTGTCGATAAAGCGTCTTTAAGTGGGACATAACACCCCTCTAGGAATCTATCATTGCTCATTCATCAATCAATAATCTCTCCACACTTTCCGCACATCCTCACCTTGCTGCCGTCCTCAAGGCGCTGCATCTTAATCCTTGTGGGGTCTATACATTTGTCACACATCAACATAACATTGGACCAATGGAGGGGGGCCTCCTTTTCTAAGATCCCCCCTCGGGGTGTCTTGCCTCCAGGTCTTGTATGACGCTTCACAAAATTCACGTTTTCCACGATAACGCGTTCCTTTTCATGTAACACCATCAAGACTTTACCAATCTTGCCCTTTTCTTTCCCGGCTATAATCCTGACTTTGTCGTCCTTCTTGATGCGGCGCCTTCCGGTTGACATACACGGCTCTCCCTTTGCCTAGCGCTCTACCCTACAAAACCTCTGGAGCCAATGATATAATCTTGACAAATTTCTTGGCTCGAAGCTCTCTTGCCACCGGGCCAAAGATACGGGTTCCGATCGGCTCTCCATGTTGATTGATCAATACCGCCGAATTATCATCAAACTTTATGTAAGAACCATCAGGTCTACGCAATTCCTTTCTGGTCCGGACCACGACCGCCCGCATGACATCGCCCTTCTTAACCTTCGCGTGTGGTATGGCCTCTTTCACTGCGACAATAATGATGTCGCCGATTCTTGCGTACCGTCGCCGACTTCCCCCTAGAACTCTGATACAGTACAATTTTTTTGCACCTGAATTATCGGCTACTTGTAACTTCGTTTCCGCCTGTATCATGGGCCACCGTTCTCCCTAAACAGCCTTTTTCACAATCTCACAGACCCGCCACCGCTTGGTCTTGCTCAGCGGCCTTGTTTCCACAATGATGACCTTGTCGCCCACACCGCACGTGTTCTTTGCATCATGGGCCACGCACTTGGCACGTCGCCTCACATACTTCTTGTACACAGGATGTTTCACAATCCGGTCTATGCCCACGACAACCGTCTTGTCCATCTTGTCACTGACAACGATCCCGGTCCGCCTTTTTCTCAATGCCCTATTCTTCATGCGTCATCAAAACCTCCAAGGTTAGTACCCCTCAATGGTGGTTCAGATACCCTCGCAATCCTACAAGCTGTTCGCTCCTAAGACAGATGAACTTGCAAAAAAGCCCTTTTCCCCAAAATGCTCAATGTCGTTCGCAAAACACTTATCACGACTTTGTTAAAACCCACTTTTTGCGAAACCGCCAAGATTCATCAAAAATTTTCATAGACACAAGAAAAACGGATTTGGACGAAGGCCTGTTAAGATTCACCACTGGATTGGAGTTCCCGTTCTTTCACAACCGTCTTCATCCGAGCGATATCCCGCCTGACGTGGCCCACTCTCATGGGGTTCTCGAGCTGGTCGGTGGCATGCTGAAACCTGAGATTAAACAGCTCCTGTGTGAACTCATCTAATTTTTGACGGATTTCGTCCGAACTCAATTCCCGGATTTCACTTGCTCTCATGAACGCTGCCCTCTCACGACGACACGTGTTCTGAAGGGAATCTTGTGGGAAGCCAACCGAAGTGCTTCTCGTGCAAGCTCCGAAGAAACCCCTTCCATCTCGTAGAGGATGCGACCAGGCCTCACCACTGCCACCCAGCCTTCTGGAGAGCCCTTGCCCTTGCCCATCCTGGTCTCAGCTGGTTTTTTCGTAAATGGCTTGTCCGGGAAAATACGAATCCAAATCTTTCCACCCCGCTTCACATGACGTGTCATGGCAACACGGGCTGCCTCAATTTGCTGAGCGGTCATACGGCCGCACTCCATCGCCTGAAGGCCAAACTCCCCAAACGTCAACCCCGCCCCTCGATAGGCCATACCTCTCATTCTACCCTTTTGTTGTTTTCGATACTTAACCTTCTTAGGACTCAACATGACGCCGTTCCTCTAAACGCCTATAGCCTTTTCCTTTTCAAGGATCTCACCATGAAATATCCACACCTTTACACCGATGATGCCGTATGTGGTCCGCGCCTCGGCAAGCCCGTAGTCGATATCAGCCCTCAAGGTGTGAAGAGGAATCCTGCCTTCCTTGTACCACTGGGTCCGTGCCATCTCAGCACCCCCCAAGCGACCTGAGCAACATACCTTGATGCCCTGAGCGCCAAACCTCATCGCTGAGGAAACACCCCGCTTCATGGCCCGGCGAAAAGCTACCCGACGCACAATTTGCAAGGCAACATTTTCAGCGACAAGCTGAGCGTTCACCTCGGGTTTCTTCACCTCCTGAATATCGATGACCACCTCCTGGGGAACCATCTTCTCCAGCTCCTTCTTCAGCAGTTCGATCTCAGAGCCCTTTTTCCCAATGACGATCCCAGGACGGGCTGCATATATTCGCAATCTAATCCGCTTGGCCCACCTCTCAATTTCGATCTTCGATATGCCCGCATGATAAAGCTTCTTCTTTAGAAATTGCCGGATCTTATAATCGTCTTCGATAAATGCCGCATAATCCTTGCCGGCAAACCACCGAGAATCCCAAGACTTAATAACCCCCAACCTAAAGCCAACCGGATTGACCTTTTGTCCCAAACCAACCTCCTCTGTTTGCTACCGTTCCTCCAACACCACCGAAATGTGACTGGTCCGTTTCAGAATCCTGGTTGCTCGTCCCATGGCCCGTGCTCTAAAACGTTTCAAGCTCGGGCCTTGATTGACAACAATGTTGGAAATAGACAGGCTATCCACGTCCATGCTGGGCTCCTGGTCAGCGTTGGCCACGGCTGACCGAATCACCTTTCCCAGGATCTTGGCCGACCGCTGTGGCATACAGCCCAAAAGGTTCAAAGCGTCTGCCACCGACATGCCCTTGACGGCTCTTGCCACCTTTCGAACCTTTGTAGGGGCAATCCGTATGTACTTTGCTACTGCCTTGGCTTCCATGGTTCGGTCCGTCTATTTCTTTATTCCTTTTAGACGTGTCTTCTTGACACCGGCGTGTCCGTAAAAGGTCCTTGTCGGCGCAAACTCACCCAGCTTGTGTCCCACCATGTCTTCTGAAATAAAAACAGGAACAAATTTTTTCCCGTTGTGTACGGCTAGTGTCAAAGCGACCAATTCAGGCAGGATGGTAGAACGTCTAGACCATGTCTTGATCACGTTTCGACTTCCACTCTCCTGTGCAGCAAGGGCTTTTTTCAGCAATTTGGCCTCAATATAAGGCCCTTTCTTGAGTGAACGCGGCATATCCTCTCCTGTTACGTTATCTACCCACTCCTTTTTTCCAGCGGCCACATGGTGTTGACACCCCCGAAATGCGTGCCCCACGCGTGCTTAGGGCCTGCGTTTCACAATGTAACGATCGCTTACTTTACGCTTCTTGCGGGTTCTAAAGCCTTTCGTTGGCTGTCCCCAGGGCGAGCACGGATGCCTTCCGCCTGAGGACTTCCCCTCGCCACCACCCATAGGGTGGTCAACGGGATTCATGGCCACTCCCCGAACCCTTGGTCGTCGGCCCAGCCAACGCCTTCGACCTGCCTTGCCCAAGGAGATGTTGCCATGTTCTGCATTGCCCACCTGACCCACCGTCGCTTGGCAGTCTATCAAAATCATGCGCACCTCACCCGAGGGAAGCTTGACCTGCGCATACCGCCCCTCTTTGGCCATCAACTGGGCATAACTGCCTGCACTTCTCACCAACTGACTCCCTTTGCCGGGGTGCAGCTCCACGTTGTGGATCTGGGTACCGAGGGGCATGTTTCGAAGGGGCAATACATTGCCGGGTTTAATGTCGGCCGCCTGGCTTGCGACAACTGTGTCACCCACTGTGAGAGCATGAGGTGCCACGATATACCGCTTCTCCCCATCCACATAATGCAGAAGCGCTATGCGCGCTGATCGATTGGGATCGTATTCTATGCCGGCCACCTTCGCCGGAACGTCCATCTTGTTACGTTTGAAATCGATCACACGGTAACGTCGCTTATGTCCCCCGCCGCGGTGGCGACAGGTCACCCGACCCTTGGCGTTGCGACCGCCCGTTTTCTTCAGGGCTCGCACCAAGCTCTTTTCCGGCTGGGAGCGGGTGATATCCTCAAACGTATCATATGTCTGAAATCGCCGCCCAGGTGAGGTGGGCTTTGTTTTCCTGAGTGCCATGTTTGTTACCTGCGTGTCATCACTTGCTGGTCACCGGTCATCGCTTCTTCGTTAATCATCATTTGTCATTTTACACTGCGCAGTTTCTTATCCGGCAACGGGCCCGCCATCCTCAATGGCTAATCCGAAACCCGGATACGCCAGAAGCCACTAGACCCCCTCAAAAAACTCCACATGTTCACCCTGGGCCAGGGTGACAATCGCCTTCTTCCAGTTGCGCCGCATGCCCAGGGTTCGTCCAAAACGTTTTGCCTTGCCTTTCATCTGCATGGTCCGGACATCCATGACCCTAACGCTGAAAATCTGCTCCACCGCCCGCCGAATCTCCACCTTGTTCGCTCTGCGATCCACCTCAAAAGTGAGTTGATTGTTGACCTCCTTCTGGAGAGTGCTTTTTTCAGTGATCACAGGCCTCTTAAGGATGTGGTATGGCGTCATGAGAGCAATCTCTCCGCTACCTGCTTTACAGAGGGCTCAAGCAAGATAAGGTTCTTAAACCTAAGGATATCGTAAACGTTCAATCCCTCAGAACGGAGCACCTTGACATCAGGGACGTTCCTCGAGGAAAGCTCTAAACTCTCAATCTTCCGGTCTGTGACAATCAGGGCCCGCCTGGTTTTCAGGGCTACCATGACCTCGACAAATCGTTTTGTCTTCACAGGCTCAAAATCGAGTCGGTCCACCACAATCAAGGCCTTGTCCTGCAACTTGCTCGTCAAGGCCATTTTCAGGGCCTGCCTGCGGACTCGCTTGGGCACCTTGTAACCGTAACTGCGCGGGCTCGGTCCAAATACAACACCCCCGCCACGCCAAAGTGGAGAGCGCCTAGTCCCCGCCCTCGCGCGACCCGTCCCTTTCTGCCGGTAAGGTTTTTGCCCTCCCCCTCGGACGTTGGAACGCCCCTTGGTGGCCGCCGTTCCGGCACGCCGATTCGTCAGCTGCATCGTCACCATCTCATGCAAGACGTGCTGCTTGACCGGGACGTCAAAGACCTCGTCCGCGAGGTTCGTCTCAGAGACTTTTTCACCGTCCATGTTGTAAACATCAGCAGTCGCCATAAGTCTTGTTCTCGCCTGATTACCTCTTGCGCGCGATCTTTGGTTTTTGCACCTCCAGGAGTCCATTCCGGCATCCGGGCACAGCCCCTTTGACGATCACAAGGTCTTGTTCCGGGCGGATATCAACGACCTCCAGGTTCCTAACGGTGACCCGTTGATGACCGTGATGGCCGGGGAGCTTACGACCCTTCATGATCTTGGAAGGGGTCGCAGACGCGCCCATAGAGCCGGGAGCCCGATGGAACATCGACCCATGCGTCGCCTTGCCACCATGGAATCCCCAACGTTTAATCACACCAGTGAATCCCCTGCCCTTGGAAAACCCGCTCACATCCACGAGGTCTCCGACCTGAAACACGACGTCTGCTGTCAAAGTCTGCCCCAGCGAATACTCTGAGGGGTCATCGACCGCAATCTCCGTCAATGCGGTGTATCCCTGTCCACCACTCTTTCTGAAATGTCCTTGGAGGGGTTTGTTGACCCGAGAGGGTTTTTTTTCCAAGAAACCCACCTGTAACGCATCGTATCCATCGGTTGCACGTGTTTTGATCTGGGTGACCACACAGGGTCCCACCTGCAGAACGGTGACTGGAACGTGCGCCCCTTCTGGGGAAAAGAGGCTTGACATACCAAACTTTCTTCCCAACAGCCCCTTATGCATGATTTCTATACCTCATCAGATGATATGCCTCCAAGGAAGCACCCTTAGTCAAGCTTTATTTCGACGTCCACCCCTGCCGACAAATCGAGCTTCATGAGGGCGTCCACCGTCTGCTGCGTGGGTTCCATAATATCCAAGAGACGCTTGTGCGTCCGGATCTCAAACTGCTCCCTGGACTTCTTGTCCTTATGGGGTGAGCGTAATACACAATACTTGTTGATGACCGTAGGAAGCGGGATAGGACCCACAACGCTGGCACCCGTGCGGTTTGCCGTATCAACAATGTCTGCAGTTGACTGATCTAGAAGCTTATGATCATACGCCTTCATCCGGATTCGTATCTTTTGATTCATGATGACGACCTTAATCTCCCAGTGAACGCTGCCCGATCCCCGATATGCCTTTTTGTGCCCAATACATCGAAGCCGCTGTTTGTGTTAGGGAAGCTACCAGGCAGAGGGCCTCATGTATCTTATTCCACGATATCGCTGATAACGCCGGCGCCTACCGTACGACCCCCTTCACGGATGGCAAACCTGAGCTCCTTCTCCATAGCGATGGGGGTGATCAACTCAGCGGCGATCGTCACATTATCGCCAGGCATCACCATCTCC
>DAOUZN010000007.1 GCA_030665585.1 Deltaproteobacteria bacterium
GTCCATCTCCCGCCTCCTGCAGCAGCCTGGGTTCTAGGTGTGAGGGCAGGCCGTCCAGGAAAACGTCTTTTCGGCTCGTCAGCCTAGCCCCACAAACTGTGCCTTTTTTGTGCCCACCATACCCCAAAAACCCTAATTTGACCTAACATTTTCCAACTTCTTGGGCAAAAAAAAGCCAATGAAAACAACATAGTTAACTGAAATCATTGGCTTTTTAAGATACCCTTTTTTGGATTAGGAATCCTTTGCTCTATCCCCTGAGCTACGGGGGCAATGCGTAAGACTTTAGCACCGAAGGCTGCATCCTGACAAGCGTTTTCCCAGGCCTGATCAAGGCCCTCGGCTTGTCGTGAGCCTGCCCATAGTAGAAAACACACCCAGCCGTTTTTCGTATTTCTTGCGAGTTGTTGCTTGCAGGTCTCAATAGGGGCGGTCGTCTGTGGCGTCATCACATCCACTGAACCCACGCCGTCAAATGCTTGACGTTTCCTGCTGCCCGGATCAGGGATTTTTTCTGATGCAATCGTGCAACCTGTTCGCTCCTCTTTGGCACAAAAAAGCCAATGACATCGTCCAGTGAACCGAAATCATTGGCCTTGTTAAACCTGCTGTGGTCGGATTCAGAATCCTTGCCGCTATCTACCGAGCTGCGGCGGCACCCCCTAGTTCGCGTTCACCCGCAACACTTGTCCTGGATATATCTTCGACCTTGGGGTCAGGTCGTTCAGGCTGAGGAATCGTTTCAGTTTCATGTTATGTTTCACGGCGATGTGATAGGGGCTATCGCCACGTTTAACCTTGTAGGACTTCGTGCCTACCTGTGGTTCCACACTATGGGTTCCCCTGCGGATACGGAGTTCTTGGCCAATGTGAAGACGAGAGCTCTTTAGATGGTTAAGGCTCATGATTTCCTGGATGTTCGTGTCATGCCGTTGAGCCAAGAGCCACAGCGAGTCCCCGCGCTTCACACGGTAACGAAGGGGTTTTGAAGAACCGTATCCTCGCGTTGCACTGGCCCTCGCGTGAACACGGCCACTTCCTCTCAGGGGGATTTTTATCTTTTGTCCCGCCCTGATGAAGTTTGGGCTTCGTATGTTGTTAGCCACCATGATAGCGCGGATGCTGGTATGGTAACGACGGGCCAGTTGTGACATGGTTTGACCTGGGCGGACCCGATGATACGCATAGTCTCTCCTGGGCGGCCTATACACCGGAATCCCATCCAGCTTTGCAATCAACGTCGGACCTTGCCCCTCGGGTACCTTCAATTGGTAGGATGTGGCCGGGGTGACCTTGTAGCGGAGTTCCGGGTTCAACATCTCAAGCTGGTTGCTGGGTATCTCTAGGGCCTTAGCGATATCCTTCAACCGCACCTGTTTGGAGAGCGTGACCCATTCATACGTCAGGGGTGGATCAAGGTCTGTCAGATCGAAGCCGAACCGATCGGGGTCGTTGATGATATGCAGCGCCGCGAGAAACCGTGGGACATAACGCGCTGTTTCCGAGGGAAGCTTTTCATAAAGATCCCAAAAGTTGTCCAGATACTGGATGTTCTGGGTACGGATAACCCTGAGGACCCGGGCCTCTCCACAGTTATATCCTGCCAGCACGGTACACCAGTCTCCGAATATCTTGTGAAGCTCCTGAAGGTAGGCAATCGCCGCCAGGGTGGACTTACGCTCGTCCATCCTCTCGTCTATCCATTGGTCCCTTTTGAGACCGAACTTGTAACCTGTAGATGGAATGAACTGCCACAAGCCCAGGGCGCGGGCCCGAGACAAGGCCTTGACTTTAAAACCACTTTCGATCAACGGGAGCCACGAAAGTTCCTTTGGAACCCCCGCTTCGGCTAAGGCCTTAAGAATCTCGGGGCGGTATCTCCCGGAGCGCTTGAAAGCCCTCAGAAAAAACTTCCTTTCTGGACCCTGGAACAGCTTAATTTCCTTCTGAATATGTCCGTTCATGACCATGGGGATGGCATCATGATTGCCGTTGACCACCGTGTGCTGAGAGGCGTAAATCTCAAGCAGCCGCTTGGAGATCATGAACCGGATGTCCTCTTTTTGTTGAACGCACTTCGGATCTTCGTTTATGTCTACCTGTAAAATTAAGCTGTAGGCCTCATCCAGAGAAGCAATGGCATTGTCAAAATCGCCCTGCCCCCAAAAGTCCTGGGAAGCCCGACAAAACTCTAAGGCCTCGTCAAGGATTTGCTGGGGCTCTTTTGCCTGCTTTCTCTCCGACGGCAGCTCGGTCGAGGAGGAGGCATGAAAGTGGTCTGGGTTTGAGTCTGCTGCGCTTTCCACTATGGGGTCGCTATTGGCATCACCGCTGCCAACGAGGGCCGTTGACCCGCGCGCTGTCTGTTCGTCCACGGGTTTTTCAGGTAGACCACTGACTTGATCGGCAGGCGATGAAGGGTGCACAGCACCAGGGGGCTTAAGAGATGCTCCCTGACCCTGGCTGTTCTGCCATGCTGCAGAGCATGCCGTCATGGCATAAGCCACAACAACCAACATCACTTGTTTGAGGTAGAACCTCGTCCCATGCTTAGCCATATTCTCTCTCATGCTCTCCTTATGGAAAAACCCCTACAATAAGGCAGGGGCCTCCGTCATCGCGATGATCTGTTAACAGTGGACACGTTCGTTGTCAACTCTTTCCAAAATCATGGGGTAGACCGCATTAACCGAAGCTCAACAGGCCTTTGGCTATCGTGTTGTGGTCTGCAAACTCTGTGCCTCTGTCAGGCCTAACCATCAAAAAAGATGGCTTCTGACGGCGTTGCAACAGCATAGGGCCGTCAAGAACGGCGCCCTCCCTCTTCGGGCAACCGCCGCTCGCGGCAAATTATCCATGGACTTAGGCCGATACTGCAATGGGCTTTGCCGCACCCGCGTATGCGGCATGCTTCCTCAACCGGCTGATATGGCTTTCTATTCTTTCAAGAAGAGGGGCAAGGGTATGCTCATCGTTGGCTGAGATGGGAACGCCATCCCACCTGCGGGCCAGCGTTCTGACGGTCTTGGGACCCACAAGGTCTTGCTTGTTGAGGACCCTCAGGACCGGAATGCGTTCCAGACGAAGCTCCTCGAGGATCCGTTCCACACATTGAATCTGATGAAGGCATCTCGGGTGGCTGATGTCAATGACGTGGAGGAGAAGGTGCGCATCTTCCAGTTCTTCCAAGGTGGCGCGAAAGGCGGTGATCAGTTCCTGAGGGAGTTGGCGGATGAATCCGACGGTATCAGTAATGATCACCTCAGCTTCCTTGGGAAGCCTTTTTTTTCGACTGGTGGGATCTAGGGTGGCAAACAGCCTGCGTTCGGCCAGCACCGAGCTGCGGGTCAGCGTGTTTAGAAGCGTTGACTTGCCCACATTCGTATATCCAATTATCGATATAACCGGCAGCCCTTTCTTATTCCGCTTGGCCCGCCGCTGGGCACGTTGTCTCTGGATGGATGCCAGCGATTTCTCCAGGTGAGCTATGCGATCCCGAACGCGGCGCCGATCGACCTCAAGCTTGGTCTCGCCAGGCCCCCGGCCGCCAATGCCACCCGTGAGACGAGACATCGCCGTACCCTTGCCCGTGAGCCTCGGGAGGAGGTATTTGAGCTGGGCCAGCTCCACCTGAATTCTTCCCTCCCGGCTCTGGGCCCGCTGGGCGAAGATGTCTAAGATGAGCTGGGTTCGGTCTATGACTTTCAATTCAGTCAGCTCTGTAATCGATCGGACCTGGGAAGGGTTTAACTCTTGATCAAAAATCAGAAGATCCGCGCCTCTTTGAAGCGCCAGAATCACTAATTCGCTGATCTTTCCTTCTCCCACGAGAAAGCGAGGATCGATCCTGTGGCGATGTTGAATCAACGTGTCTACGACCGCGATTCTGCTGGATTCGGCAAGCTCCGTGAGTTCCGCCATGGAGTCCTGCGCCACGTCTTTGGGCGCTGTCGTGACACTCACAAGGACCGCCCGTTCCCATTTTCTTTTCACTTTCAGCGCTCGAGCCTTCCGGGCGAATTCAGACTCAAGGGACCGAATAAGGCCCTGGCAATCCATGTCGAGTTGCCCCGACCCGAGTGGGGCAAGGATTTCCCAGTTTTCACCATTTCTCCCTTCTGGAAGGAGGTGGGCGGCATGGATTTGTTGGGGGCGGCCGTGCTCATCCATGGTGACGGCGGCTATGAGGTCTAAGTTGAGAAGGGCAAGGTCCATGAGGTCGTCCTGCGTCAAGGGCTCATGTTGGAGATGGGTATGGACACAGCGAAGACCTTTCAAACGCCCGCCGCCGGACCGATATTTCTCCAGATTCGGGATGACAATCCGCTGGTGGTTTCCCACCATGACATAGGCGGTCCGGCCTTGGCGGTCGATCAGCACCCCGATCTGGCGGCGGATTTCAAAAGAGAGTCCGCAAATGGCCCTGGCGAGTTCCGGCGAGATGATGTAAGCAGGTGGGGTTCTTCGACGATAAAGATTGGTCAGGCGGCGAACTTGGTTGGCCTTCAGTCCACCCGTATGTCCTTGGACTTTGATAGATGATCCCTATGGCAGTGTTCTAAACGCTTTTCACCACGCCAAGACAGCGTGATGCCCTCAATATTGATATTATACACCCAAAACGTGCCCATGTGCAACAAGCTTTGACCGCCTCTCGCTAAGATCCTGGGGATTCCTCTCGCGGCGCCAAGTCCTCAAAACGCGTGTATGTCTCTAGAAAGGCCAGTTTCAGCGAACCGATGGGGCCATTGCGTTGTTTGGCCAAAATGAGTTCTGCGATCCCCTTGTTCGGGTTATCCTCCTCCTGATGGTAGACCTCGTCCCGGTAGATGAACAGAATAACGTCCGCATCCTGTTCAATGGCGCCAGACTCGCGAAGATCGGACAGGACCGGTCGCCTGTTGGTTCGATCTTCCACCTTTCGATTGAGCTGGGAAAGAGCAACCACTGGGATATTGAGTTCCTTGGCCAGCGCTTTGAGTGATCTGGAGATTTCAGAGATCTCCAGGTCACGCCGTTCAGCCGAAGCCCGTCCCCTCATGAGCTGAAGGTAGTCTACGACCACAAGCCCCACGCCTTTGTCCATCTTCATACGGCGTGCCTTGGCGCGTATCTGCAGCGCAGAGATGGCCGGTGAATCATCGATATAGATGGGAATGTCATAAAGGGCCCCAGCCGCTCGGTTGATACGCGCCAGGTCGCTTTCACTCAAGAACCCGCCCCGCATCCTTGATGAGTCGATGCGGGCCTCCGCAGAAAGCATCCGAAGAGAGAGCTGCTCTTTGGACATCTCCAGCGAGAAGATGGCTGCGGGTTCTCCGGTTTCCAGGCTGGCATTCCGGGCGATGTTCAAGGCAAGGGCCGTCTTGCCCATGCTTGGGCGACCGGCAATGACTATGAGATCTCCAGGCTGAAATCCGGAGGTTTTTTCATCAAGCCCTCGAAATCCCGTGGGGACCCCCGTGACCAGCACCTTGTTCTCGTAGGCCTCTTCCACGGCCTTGTAGGTATCGGTTAGAATCTCTCCCAGGGTGTAAAAGGACGGCTTGATCTTGTTTTCCGAGATATCAAATATGCTGCGCTCAGCAAAGTCCAGAATCTCCTCCACATCCCCTTTGTCCTCAAAGCATCGGGTGGTAATGGAGGCCGCTTGTTTGATAAGGCGCCTGAGGCTGGCCTTTTCCTGGACGATCTTGGCATAATGGGCGGCGTTTACCGCCATGGGGACGGCATCCACCAGCTCGGCCAGATAGGAAGCGCCCCCCAACGATCCGAGCAGACCTCTCTCTTTGAGCAAGTTTGTGAGGGTCACCAGATCGGCTGGTTCGTTTTTCTCAAAGAGCTCCACCATCGCCTTGAATATCTTGCGATGGGCCTCTCGGTAGAAGTCTTGATCGGAAAGGATTTCCAAGACTTCGGGAAGGGTGTTGTTTTCGATCAATATGGCGCTCAGAATAGATTGTTCGGCCTCAATGTTGTGAGGGGGAACCTTCTGCAGCCAGGGATCCTTGGTGTTCATAGGGCTTACTCTTCGGCAACGACCTTGACCGTGACCTCTGGATTGATATCAGGATGCAGTTGAACAGGCACAATATAGGATCCCAGGGTCTTAATCGGTTCAGAGAGCATGACCATTCGCCTGTGGACCTCAAAGCCCTGAGACTCCAACTGTTCTGCAATATCTCGTGTTGTTACTGAACCATAGAGCCGTTCATCCTCAGAGACTTTTCCTGAAATGGTGCACACAGCCCCTTGGATCTTCTTGGCGAGAACCTCGGCCTTGCCGCGGTCTTTGATGGCCCTCAGTTCCAGCTGTTTTCTCTCCCGTTTAATCAGGTTACGGTTTGCCGGTGTCGCCAAGACCGCCTTCTTCTGGGGAAGGAGGTAATTTCTGGCATATCCATTCGCCACGGTGACTTCATCTCCAACCGTGCCGAGCGATTCCATCATCTCTCTAAGTATGACTTTCATCTTGGTTCTCCACTCCTTTTTTCATTCGCCTAAAATCGACCCACATATCCAGGAAGCCCGCCGCAATGACCAGCAAAAGCACAAGCTGCTGGAGGGCTATCAGGCCATACAGGATCCCCCGAAGTAGTCTGGGGAATTGTTTCTTCTCAAAATAGAAAGAGACAATGGCAATCCCCTGGAAAAAGTAAATCATCATCATGATGATCAGACCATTGATCCCTAAAAGCCTAAGGCCCTGGTTGGGCATGAGAATCAAAACGCCTGACACGATAACCAGCCAAACTAAAGGCTCGGGGGCTTTCCATTCATTGAGAGTGCCAAAATCAGGGCAAAAAAGGTCTCTGCCTCGCAAAAGCGGGCGGGCAAGAAGCAGGTTGCTCCATACCACAAAAAGGGTCGAGACAATCACGATGGCGGGCATGATGCGAAGCATGATGTAGAGAATACCCTCCATGGACTGAGCAAGGATCGCAATTCTTTCTTCCGAAACCTCCATTTCCTTGTATATAGCCAGGGCAAGCTCGAGGTTCCGGTGGAGATAATCCGACATGAGGCCCCACAGGCTGTTGGTCGAAAGTAGTCCATAAAGCGCCAAGATCACGCCCCCGGTTGCGATGACAACGCCCGTGGTCACGGCCACTGTTTTTTCCACAGACAGGTTCATTGCAAACACCTCGGACAGAATCAGCCCCACGAGACCTAGTTCAAAAAAGAATACGGTGGAGGTTATGGACCGCCGACCCATCATGGAAGCCACGATGAGGGTGACAGCAATCAGGATCAACGTACCCTGGGAACGTCCCAGTTTCGCTCGGTAAAAGAGCACGGGAAGGGGAACGAACACACTGACCAGGAATCCAAGGACCGGAAGATAGAGGCCCGCCAGGGCAATTAAGGTCGTAATTGCGGTGGCCGTGACGAACTCTTTTTGGGGCTCGCCATGGGTGATGTGGCTCACTGCTGACCATCCTTTTTAGAGACCTTCAAACAATGTTCGATTGTGTCCGAGTTCAAGAAAGACGAAGACCTTAACCGTAGAAATACATTGAGTAGTTTGAGGACTAAAATCTGAGTTTGACACCGAAATCGGGCAAAACAGAGGGTTTTTCAAAAGTCTCTCTTGTTGAACACGTCCAGCCAGTTGGTTCCCTCAGCCGGCACGGCGCGCTGAGCCGAAGGGGCGAGCCTGACCATCAATAGTGACTTAGAGATGCCGAGTACGGCATGAGCGCAATCGTCCTTGCTCGTTTTATGGCCGTCGTGAGCCGGCGCTGGTGTTTTGCACAATTGCCGGATATTCGCCTTGGGATAATCTTTCCTCGCTCTGTGGTAAATAGTCTGAGGGTCCGCGGATTCTTGTAATCAATGACAAAACTGCTGTCCGCACAAAATCGGCAGATCTTCCTCCTGCGAAACATCCTCTTGCGCCTTTTAAACCTTGCCATCTGTGAGCTCCTCCTCGTCGGTTGACACTGCCGCGTTGTCTGGCGCTTCGGCTTCACCCAGGGAGGGTTCAAGGGTCTCCCCTGGCGGCGCTTGCTCTTGTGCCTCAGATGCCGCTGCGTCCTCAACCGGACCGGCGCTTGATTCCTTCGCCTTGGCTGCCTCCTCGGCAGCCTGGATCTCGGTCTTGACCGCCTCCTCGTCAACATCCTTCGCCACGCACACCGTCATGTATTTGAGGACGCGGTCATCCAGGCGCATGTTGCGTTCAAGCTCCTTGACCAGAGATCCGTTGCCACAAAAGTCTAGAAGGATGTAATATCCGCGGGTCTGTTGCTTGATTTCGTAGGCAAGCCTTTTATGACCCCACTCATCAAACTTGACCATCAGGCCCTGGTGGGCTGCAATGAGATCGGTGAGCTTGTCGAAAAGGGGCTGGGATTCTTCTTGGGAAAGGGAGGGGTTGACTATAAAAACAGTCTCATACCTTCTCATAGTACCTCCTTCTGGCTGTTAGTAGCCCCGATCCTCATCGGAGCAAGGAGACGACTAAAATCATGTTAAGTATACCCTCGTGTTCACCCCTGTCAAGCAAAATGTGGCGTCGTGTTCGAGGCACAGAGACCAACCAGCGGAATCTCCACGCCGGGGGCTCTGCTCGGATGCCGGCCTGGTGAGGAGCCCCTCACCAGCGACAAAAGCCCTTGGAACCCCTGTGCAAATCATGATATGAATACTTTTCAAATGCATTGACCTCACAGTGGGTCCGGACACCGTGCGACACAAGAAATATGAATATATAGACCACACGGGAGATTTGGGCTTTAAGGCTTATGGGACAACCCGCGAGGCCTTGTTTAGCCATGCAGCCGAGGCGTTTTTTCAGGCCATCATATCCCTTGAAACGATTCAGCAAAAAGAGGAAAGGCTCATCGAGGTGGGGGCTGCTGCGCTGGATGAGTTAATGGTCGGCTGGCTGAGCGAACTCCTTTTCCTGTTCGATACAGAGCACCTGCTGCTAAGGAGATTTGAGATCACAAACATGAAGGATTGCGGCCTGAAGGCAAGGGTGCGGGGAGAAGTCATGGACCCTACCCGCCATGAGATCAAAACAGGCATCAAGGCCGTCACCTATCATCAACTCTACGTAAAACAGCGCGGCGGTATTTGGGAGGCTCAAGTCATTCTGGACATATAAGGATGGCCCCAAGCCGACCATCATCTCCGCTGAAAAGGAGGTTCTTATGCCAACGGATATGGCCTTGAGAAAACTCGATGATTTTCGCTGGCTGATTCCCAGAACAGGGCCCATGAAGACCGAAGGTTTGGTCTATACGGATGAGGCCATGCTAGCCACGATCAAAAAGGATGCAAGCCTCGAACAAGTAGCCAACGTGGCTTGCCTTCCTGGAATCGTGGGTCGATCCATGGCCATGCCCGACATACACTGGGGATACGGTTTTCCTATTGGCGGCGTGGCGGCCTTTGACATGGAGGATGGCATCATCTCCCCCGGGGGGGTGGGCTACGACATTAACTGAGGCGTTCGACTCTTACGCTCCGGTCTGGAGGCCACCGACATCAAGGACGACATACCAAGGCTTGTGAACGCCTTGCTTAGAAACATCCCTTCGGGTGTGGGGTCTCGACGCAAGGACCTGAAACTCTCTGCCACACAAATGCATGACGTCCTTGTCAAAGGGGCCCAGTGGGCCGTTTCTCAAGGTTATGGCCGCGCAGAGGATCTCGACTACATCGAGGAGGCAGGTTGCATCTCCAGGGGCAACCCAGACTATGTCTCGGAACGGGCACATAAACGGGGCCAAAATCAGCTGGGCACCCTGGGTTCAGGAAATCACTTTGTAGAAGTGGGTGTCGTGGAAGAAGTCTACGACGAGACAGCTGCCAGGGCCCTGTCCCTGCACAGAGGCCAGGTCACGGTGATGGTGCACACCGGGTCTCGAGGCTTAGGGCACCAGGTCTGTGACGATCACATCAAGCTGTTGCTCAAGGCTTCGGGCAAGTACAAAATAGAGCTGCCCGACAAACAACTCTGTTGCGCACCCATCCCGTCCAAGGAAAGCCGGCGATACCTCGCAGCCATGGCCTGTGCCGCCAATTTTGCCTTTTGCAACCGCCAGCTCATTGCCTACTGGGTCCAAGAGACCTTTCAGGAGGTGCTCCATATGGGGCCTCGGGCATTGGGGCTCGAGCTCGTGTATGATGTTTGTCACAATATCGCCAAGATAGAAACCCATGAGGTAGAGGGCCGAGACCGGAAACTATGTGTTCACCGCAAAGGGGCGACCAGGGCCTTTCCGCCTCACTCCAAGCTTGTTCCAGAGGCGTACAGAGAGGTCGGACAACCTGTCTTGATTCCTGGAGACATGGGTCGGTGCTCCTATGTCCTCGTGGGCACCGAGACCGCTATGAAGGAAACCTTTGGCAGCACTTGCCACGGGGCCGGGCGATTGCTCAGCAGGCATCAGGCGAAAAAGGTTGCCAGGGGCCGGACGATTGTCAGGGAGCTTGAAGACAGGGGCATTTATGTTCGTGGTGCCAGCAAAGGGACCATCAGTGAGGAGATCTCTGAGGCCTATAAAGATGTGAGCCTCGTCGTGAACGTGGTTCACCGTGCAGGGATCGGTAAGAAGGTCGTCAGGTTGAAACCCATGGGGGTGATCAAGGGATAAAGGAAATGCCTCGTCCTGGGCAGTACGCTGGGACAAGACAAAAGACCTTGACAAACCCACGGCAATTCCAGAGCGTTTAGTGGTTCCCCTGAGAGCAGGAGCACCTTGGGAAAAAAGGAGCAAGGACAGCGTCAAAGTTGGCTCTGCCTTGGCCCCTGAGATCTGGCAACCCCACTGTTCTCCGGAGCGTTTCAATTGATCCCTACCCAAACAAGCTAACCCATTGACAGAGCACATAAAATCAGTTTATATGTCGCAGCTGCAGTAAGGCCAGAGGGGTTTTCATACCCAGAACCAGTTGGTGGCCGCACCCGGTGCTTCTGGCCTAGGACGGATTTCACACTGGGTGTGATACCTCAAGGATGCGCGGCCCATGCTAATGGCTAGTCGCCCACATCACACAGGAAATAGGTGGACAAGATGAAGAAGCTGATGGTCGTATTGGTCATGGTCTTTGTGATGTATTCCCCAGAGCCGTCCTATGCACAGCCACAGAAGCCAGTTGATGTGTGGCCAAAAATAATGCACTTCCGATTGGAGCTGATAGAAGCTGCAAAGGAGTTACAAGACGTGGGAAACGATTTACGAGTAATGAGAAACACAACTCCGAAGTGGGCCCAACTATCAGCCGTGCTAACGTTAGAACAGGCTTGGTGGGTATTTAATGCCAGCCAGTCGTTATTTCCTTGGTATTGGTGCACAAAAGCAGAATGCAATCTAGAGTGGCGTGTTTGGTTGGTACGAATGTTACAACTAGCTAAGAAAGAGCTGACTGATACAGTTATGATGAGACTACAGGAAACTTATGTTGTCATGGAACCCCAAGCAGCTTCAGATAAAGTTGTTAGATCACAAGCTATCATACGGTCAACATTGCCGTTGTACGATATAGCCATCCAGCTGCTTGAACAGCAGCCCGCAGGGGGAGAGCAGTGATTATCAGCCTGGTCAGTCAAAAAGGGGATACCAGAACTGGGGGAACAGCGGGGACGCTGGTGAAAGGTTGACAGATGTTTTCTGTCTTGCTATATAGCGGCTTATGCCACGAAGATCACGCATAGATGCGCCGGGAGCTTTGCATCACATTGTTGTCAGGGGAATAGAGCAGAAGCGGATTTTCAAAGATGACCGAGACTATCGGAACTTCGTGGGCCGGCTGGCAAACATCTTGGCACAGACAGCGACTTCGTGTTTTGCCTGGGCCTTGATGAAGAACCATGCCCACCTGCTGTTAAGGACAGGCCTGTTTCCTATTAGCACGATCATGCGCAGGCTCCTGACCGGCTACGCGCAGCAGTTCAATAGACGCCACAAGCGCCATGGCCACTTGTTTCAGAATCGATATAAGTCCTTTTTGTGCGAAGAGGAGCCGTACCTGCTGGAACTGGTCCGTTATATTCATCTAAATCCGCTTCGTGCCGGCATCGTTAAAGACCTCAAAGACCTAGCCAACTATTGGAAATGCGGCCACTGTGCATTGATGGGTAAATGCACGTACCAATGGCAGGATACGGACTATGTGCTGGGATTCTTCAATAAAACACTCGGTGCCGCCAGGCGGTCTTATGCTGCTTTCGTGAAAAAGGGCGCAGGCCAGGGCCGAAGACCGGAGCTGGTCGGCGGAGGGCTCATAAGATCGGTAGGCGGCTGGTCGGCTCTAAAGACTGCCCGGTCATCGGGTTTGCGGATCATGAGCGATGAACGGATCCTGGGCAGTAGCGATTTTGTTGAACGCGTGCTGAAACGGGCCAATGAGGACTATGAGAAGAGAACCCTTGCCGTGGCAAAAGGCTTGGACTTAGACAGAGTGACCGAGGCTGTTTCAAAGCATTTTGAAATGGATTCGGACATTGTGATCAGTTCAAGCAGACAGCAGATCGTGGCCCGAGCGCGCGCCATCATCTGTTGCCTGGCCGTTGACAAGTTGATGATCAGCGGTGCCGACGTGGCTCGCAAACTGGACCTATCGCCTTCTGCAGTCAGCAAGTTGGCAGCCCGTGGTCGCGTCGATAGTATTACGAAACGGATTGCAGACAATCTGTTTGATTTCAAGTAGGCAGCAGTGAATCTGAGACATATGTTTCAATCTTTCACCAGCGTCCCCTCATTTTCCCGGCGATACATGACCTATTTAATCCTTGTCACGGGAGCCGCGATTATAAGCGGGGCCTCGCTGGGCTTTTTTTTGGCGCTCACCCACGACCTGCCCCAAATTCAAGCTCTGGAGAGCTTTAAACCTGCGGCAATCACCCGTATCTATTCAGCCGACAAGGAACTATTGGCCGAACGTTTCACCGAGAAGCGTGAGCCCGTCTCGCTCAACGTGATGCCCGATGATCTTAAGCAAGCCATTCTTGCCACCGAAGATAGCCTGTTTTATGAGCATCCTGGCGTCGACCTGAAGGGCATTCTCCGCGCTATCATCAGGAATATCAAGGCCGGAGAATACGTGGAGGGGGCCAGCACCATCACCCAACAGCTCGCCAAAACCCTCTTCCTTACACCCCGAAAAAGTATTATGCGCAAGCTCAAGGAGGCCTTTCTGGCTTTTCAGATTGAGCGCCGCTACACGAAAGACGAGATCCTGCAACTCTATTTGAATCAGGTCTATTTCGGAAGTGGGGCCTATGGGGTTGAAGCTGCAGCACAGATCTTCTTCGGTAAGCCTGTACAGGACCTGACACTGGCTGAATGCGCACTGATCGCAGGGATGCCGAAGTCGCCCTCCCGTTACTCTCCCCTGATCAATCCATCCCTTGCTCTCAAGCGGCGGGCCGTAGTGTTACAACAGATGTCTCGAACCGGCCTCATCACCCCAGAAGCCCTCAAGGCGGCCACGGCGTCGCCTCTTCATCTGGCTGAACAAGGAGATGCCTCGATCAAGGCCCCCTATTTTGTGGCCTTCGTGACCCATTTCCTGGAAAGAGAGTTGGGCGCAGCCACATTGTATCGAACAGGGCTTACGGTGTATACGACCCTAAACTACGCCATGCAGACAGCTGCTGAAAAGGCTGTCACACAGGGGCTTGAGAGGCTTGCCGCCCGCATGAAAAGAGGGGGGTTGCCCCAGGAGGAATACCCCCAAGCCGCCCTGGTCTGTCTGGGAGCAAGACGGGGGGTGATTCTGGTCATGGTCGGGGGCCGCAGCTTTGAGGAGAGTCGGTTCAACCGTGCTACGATGGCCCAAAGACAGCCGGGCTCCGCGTTCAAACCAATCGTTTACGCCCTGGCCGTTGAGAAGGGTTTTCACCAAAATGATATCCTATGGGACGCGCCGGTGGCATACAAGGGCACCCGAGACAATGACGGGTGGAAACCGGAAAACTTTTCAGGAAAATTTCAGGGAGAGGTGACGCTGCGGACGGCCTTGACCTTATCCAAAAACATCCCAGCCGTCAAACTCCTTAACAAACTGGGACCGACACGTGCTGTGGCGTTTGCTCACCGAATGGGCATCACATCACCCCTCGATCCCAACCTCTCGCTGGTGCTTGGCACCTCTGAGGTCACACTCCTCGAGCTGACGGCTTCCTATGCCGTATTCCCAAACAACGGCGTGTGGACCAAACCCTTTGGGATCATCGAAGTGCTGGACAGGGAGGGACGATCCATCTGGAGGGAAAAGCCTCAGAGGCGACCGGCCATCAGTCCCGAGACCGCGGCGGTCCTAACGGATATGTTAAGGGCCGTGGTGTTGAAAGGAACCGGCAGGGCGGCAGGGCATATAGGTCGGCCTTTAGCCGGCAAGACAGGCACAACCGATGGTTACAAGGACGCCCTGTTCATCGGGTTTTCTCCAACGATTGCGACCGGAGTATGGGTCGGGCTCGATCATCATGGGACCCTGGGCGACAAGGAAACAGGGGCCAAGGCCGCCCTGCCTGTATGGATCGATTTTATGGACAACGTGCTCCGCGGCCGGCCGTATCATGATTTTACCTTGCCCGGGGGCGTGGTGAGAGTACATATAGATGATAACTCGGGGCTCCTCGCTTCGGAAAACTGCCCCGATGCCGTGTGGGCTGTGTTCAAAAGGGGGACGGAACCGAAACAATACAGCAAACATGGGACCGAGAGCGGCCTGGGAGGACTGTGAACCGCCGAGGCGAGCGAATCTGAAAACGGCAAACTTCCTTACGATCAACGGACATGGCCTGAAATTACGCCCCCGTGGACAGGCTTGGCTCCGTGGACTTGCGGCGAGCCCCGGAGGTCAGGAGGTAGTCCAGCTTGACATGACTCATGGATCGAAAAATGTTCCCCTTGATTTTCCCGTTCTTCTGGTAAAGTCGGTTCAGCATTCTTTTTATTTCCAACCGCTTTGATGTCCTTGCCGAAGGGCAAGGATTGACAAAGTCAGGAAAGGAGTGATCCTTTGCAAACTGATGGATCGCCTGCTCATGAACGTGGGCTAATGGCCTGATCACCACCAGTTTTCCTTTAAAAAAAGATTGACATGGAACCATCGTGCTTATCTCGCCAGCGTAACACATATTCAAAAACAGAGTTTCGATGATGTCATCCATGTTGTGGCCGAGAGCGAGTTTGTTGCATCCAAGTTCGTGAGCCACTTCAAACAGTCGCTGTCTTCGCAGGCGGGCGCATAGAAAGCAAGGGTTTTCCCGATTTTCTTCGCTGTGGGCTCGTATCCCATAGTCGGTATCTTCGATCCGCAAACCGTAGCCCTCTTTCTGGCAGTAAGCGTCAAGCAGGCCGCTCGGACTTCCTTCAAAGCCCGGATCAATGTGAATGGCGTGGAGAGAATATTGGATGGGAATGCGGGACAACCGCTCATGGAGGGTCCACATCAGGGTTAAGCTGTCCTTTCCACCAGACAGCCCCACCGCAATCCGGTCCCCGTCCGCTATCATGTCATAGTGGTGTATGGCCCGGCCAACCGCCCGCCGCATGGCTCTATCCCGGAACCCAGACATAAGGCCCTGTTATGTCTCCTTGTCGTCCGGGGTCTCTTTCCGTTCGATGCGGACCTTGCCTGCTGCGATTTCACGCAGGGCGATGACGACATCTTCATTCTTGGGCGAGTGAACCAAATATTGGGCACCTTCGCGCATTTGCCGCACCCGTTTTGCGGCAGCATGAACCAGCATGAAGCGGTTCTGGCCCCGCCTCAAGCAGTCTTCTACGGTAACACGAGCCATCTCAAAACCTCCTTAAACAATAAATGCCTTAACACCATCATAACAGGCCGGCTAAAAAAAACAAATTACCGCAAGCAATCGGCCCGGATGTCAATCAGTTCATATCGCCGGATGCCACCAGGGGTCTGCACCACAACCTCATCGTCCACCTTCTTGCCGATCATCGCCTTGCCAAGGGGAGAGGAAACCGAGATGCGCCCCTGACGCACATCTGACTCATCCGGCCCGACCAGCTGGTACTGAACCTCTTCCTCAGTGTCTAAGTTTTCCAAAACCACCGTGCAACCAAAGACCACACAATCTGTGCTGATGGTTTGCGGATCGATCACATCGGCACAGACGATCTTATGCTCCAGCCCGCTTATTTTCCCTTCGAGAAACGCCTGGCGCTCTTTAGCCGCTTCATATTCTGCATTTTCTGTAAGATCGCCGTGGGCTCGGGCCTCTTCAATGGCTCTTATAACCGCTTGCCTTTCAACGGCCTTAAGGTGTCTGACCTGCTCTTGCAAGGCCGTATAACCGGCTTTCGTGATGGGTATGCGTTCCAATACATCGCTCCTTGTTCGGTTATTTTCGAATCCAACATCGGCTATGATGATCCCCCAGGATCGGATCAGTCGCTCAGATAATCCCGGGCCAGAATCTCCGCTATTTGAACCGCATTGGTGGCCGCCCCCTTGCGAATATTGTCCGATACGACCCAGAGATTGATGCCATTGGCAATCGACTCATCCGTCCTGATACGACCCACAAGGGTTTCGTCCTGTCCTGCTGCGTCAATCGCCAAAGGATAGAGATTTTGCGACGGATCATCCACCACCTTTACCCCTGGGGCGGCCTCCAGCAAGGCCCTCACCTCCCGTGCGGTCATGGGCTGGCGCATTTCAACATTGACCGATTCAGAGTGGCTAAAGAAGACCGGCACCCGGACCGTCGTGGCCGTAATGCCGATAGTGTCATCTTCCAGGATCTTCCGCGTTTCATCGACCATTTTCATCTCTTCCTTGGTGTATCCATTTTCAAGGAAGATATCGATGTGGGGCAAACAGTTAAAGGCGATTCGATGAGGATAAACCCTTTCTTTCGGCTCAATAAAATTTAGCATCGCCTTGGTCTGATCGTGGAGTTCATCAATGGCCTTCTTACCAGTGCCAGACACGGCCTGATAGGTAGAAACTACAATCCGTCTTATCCCGACCTTTCTGTGAATGGGCGCCAGCGCCACCACCATCTGGATGGTAGAGCAGTTCGGATTGGCAATGATCCCCTTGCTCGTATACCGGGCGATGGCCTGGGGATTGACCTCTGGAACAACCAGGGGGACATCAGGGTCCATACGCCACGCCGCAGAGTTATCCACAACGACACAGCCCGCGCGCGCAGCGGCGGGAGCAAACTTCAGGCTGGCAGCACCACCGGCAGAAAAGATACCGATGTCCACCCCCTTGAATGAGGCATCCGTCAATTCTTCTACCGGAATCTGCGCACCCCTGAACCGGAGTTTGCGCCCTGCAGACCTGGCCGTAGCCAACAGCTTCAGATCTTTGACAGGAAACTCTCGCTCTTCCAGGCAAGCCAGCATCTGGTTGCCCACCGCACCAGTAGCCCCAGCCACGGCAACATTAAACAATTCGCCCATTTTTTCTGAACCCCCTTATGAAGGTGCCGGACACGCCCCTGGGCTCAAGGCACAAGACTAAGGACAGAGGTCCTTGCGCCGTGATCGGAACGTCTTGAGCCCTTTCCCAAACCAAAAGAAACCTAACACTCTAGCTCTTTGAAAAAGGCCCTTTTTCAAGAACGCCACCGTTTACCATCCAGCATCATCCACCTGACCCCTCTATAAACGCCACAATCAAGTCCCCCACCTCGGACGTAGAATACCCCATCTCACCCGCCCCCGTGCCTTTCAGGTCCTCTCGCAATACCTTCATGACGGCACCTTCGATCATCTGGGCCCCTTCTGCCTCCCCAAGGGTTTCGAGCATGAGCTTGGCTGCTAAAATGGCTCCAATGGGATTGATAATGTTTTGCCCCGCATACTTGGGTGCAGACCCCCCAATAGGCTCAAACATGGAAGTCCCCTGTGGGTTGATGTTTCCCCCTGCGGCCACCCCCATACCACCCTGCAGCATCGCGCCCAGATCGGTAATGATGTCACCGAACATGTTCTCCGTCACGATGACGTCAAACCATTCAGGGTTTTTGACCATCCACATACACAAAGCATCCACATGGACATAGTTGGTTTCAATATCCGGATAAGACCGTGCCACCTCTTTGAACGTGCGTTCCCACAAGTCAAAGGTATACGTCAGGACATTGGTCTTTCCGCACAGGGTCAGTTTTTTGGCCCGGTTGCGGCGCCTGCAGGCCTCAAAGGCGTATCGAATACAGCGTTCAACTCCCATACGCGTGCTGATCGACTCCTGAATAGCCACCTCATAAGGGCTCCCCCGCCTTAGGATGCCTCCGGCGCCCGCGTATAGGCCTTCTGTGTTCTCACGGACGACGACAAAGTCAATCTCATCTGGCCCCTTATCCTTGAGGGGCGTCTCCACGCCAGGATAGAGCTTGATGGGCCGGAGATTAATGTACTGATCCAACGCAAAGCGAAGCCTCAATAGGATTCCCTTTTCCAGGATACCCGGCGGCACCTCTGGATCACCGATCGCCCCCAGATACATGGCGTGACACAACTGCATGGCTTCAAGGACCTCATCGGATAGGGTTTCGCCTGTCTTCTTGTAGTGCTCAGCCCCCAAGTCGAAGCGATGCCAAGCGAACCCAAAACCATTTTTCTTGGAGACGGCCCCAAGAACCTTCAGCCCTTCGGCAATCACCTCCGGGCCCGTACCATCTCCTGGGATAACAGCAATGTCATATTCGCTTTGTGTCATGGCATCCTGAACAATACGCCCGTTCATCCTTGTCTTTGCTTCAACACATAGGACATGAGCCCACCGGCCTCTATGAGCCCCTGCATGAAGGGCGGAATCGGGTTCGCCAAAAAGCGCTTCCCGGTGGTATGGTCCATGATCTCGCCCGTGTCTTGGTTGACCGATAGTTGATCCCCCGCCTGAACGGCCTCTGACACATTCGGTGCCTCAAAGATCGTAAGTCCCATGTTAAAGGCGTTTCTAAAAAAAATCCGGGCAAAGCTTTCTGCCAGCACACACGCAATGCCCGCCCCCTTGAT
This sequence comes from Deltaproteobacteria bacterium, assembly GCA_030665585.1. Classification (GTDB taxonomy): domain Bacteria; phylum Desulfobacterota; class Desulfobacteria; order Desulfobacterales. The sequence goes on from DAOUZN010000007.1 coordinate 18,966, forward strand.
GGCCATGGGTGCATGCTCCCGCGAGGAGCCACAGCCAAAATTCTTCCCGGCCACGATCATATCCCCTGGTCGCACCTTTTCAGAAAAAGTCGGATCCAGACCTTCCATACAGTGCTTGCCCAATTCTCCATAGTCTGTGGTCACCAGGTAAGTGGCAGGGATGATCACATCCGTATCGACATTATCGCCGAATTTCCAGACAGTCCCTTCAAGTATCATCAGTCTTTTCCTACCTCGAGACGACCTTCACGCTGCCTATAGGGCTTCCGGGCTTCCGATTCGACCCAAGACCGCCGAGGCGGCGGCCACGGCCGGGTTGGCAAGATAAACCTCACTGGTCGCATGTCCCATCCGCCCCACAAAGTTGCGGTTGGTCGTAGCAACAGCTCGTTCGCCGGGCCCAAGAATGCCCATAAACCCACCCAGGCAGGGCCCGCACGTGGGTGGACTCACAATGCCCCCGGCCGCCAGGAAAACCTCAAGGAGGCCTTCAGCCAGGGCCTGCCGGTAAATGCTCGGTGTGGCCGGTATGACAATGAGACGCACATGTCTGGCAATGGTGCGCCCCTTAAGGACCTGAGCGGCTACGCGAAGATCTTCGATGCGCCCGTTCGTGCACGACCCGATGACCGCTTGATCAATAGGGACGGTTCCCACCTCGGAAACCGGCCGCGCATTTTCAGGCAGATGGGGAAAGGCCACCTGCGGCTCAATCTCCGAGACATCGTAAACCCTCTCCTGCTCATAAAGGGCGTCCGGGTCGCTGTGATGGGACTGAAAGGATCTGTTGGATCGTGGTCTCACGTAGTCGAGCGCAACCTGATCCGGTGCCATGATACCACTCTTGGCTCCAGCCTCTATGGCCATGTTGGTCATGGTCATTCGATCCGATATAGACAAGGCCTCTATGGCCTCGCCGACAAATTCCATGGCCTTGTACCGGGCCCCATCTACGCCAATATCGCCAATGGTATAGAGAATCAGGTCCTTTCCCGTCACCCATGCTTGACGTTCACCCTGATACGTCAGCTTCATCGATTCTGGCACCTTCAACCACACTTCGCCCGTGATCATGGCCGCGGCAATATCGGTGCTGCCAAGCCCTGTGGCAAAGGCACCCAGGGCACCGTATGTACAGGTATGACTGTCGGCACCAACGACCACGTCTCCGGGCAGGACCAGGCCCTGTTCCGGCAACAGCACATGCTCAATACCCATTTGGCCGAGTTCAAAGAAATACTTGATCCCGTACTTCTTGGCAAACCTTCGCATGATCTGAACCTGCGTGGCCGAGCGGATATCTTTGTTCGGTACAAAGTGGTCCGGTACCAACGCAATTTTCTCGCGGTCGAATACCGACGGTGTCTGTGATTTTTCAAAGAGCTCGATGGCGATCGGGGCCGTGATATCGTTAGCCAGCGCCATATCGATCTGGGCGGTGACCAATTCTCCTGGCGCCACACTTTCCCGCCCTGCATGAGCAGCCAGGATTTTTTCCGTAATCGTTTGGGGCACGGTTTATACTGGCTCTTGTGAGGAGATATCGACCCGGTCGCTGAGAGCAGCTTCGACCTGCCTTTTCTTACGAAGCCACAAGGTGGTAAAGGGGCCTGAAAGGATGTAGGCAAGCATCATAAGAAAGAAGATAAGGCTTGGTTCTGCCGCGATCACGATGGCAAAAAGGATCACTACCACCAGCATGTTGAATCTCATCTTCTTGAAAAGCGTTGCATGCTTGAAGCTGTAATATTTGACCGTACTGACCATCAAGAATGACAACACGTAGATCATAATAAGGACGGTCACGTGTCTTGTGGTCCCACCCCCGCCGAAACGATGGAGCAGTAAGACCGCTGCAGCGATCATAAAGGCGGCCGCCGGGATCGGCAGGCCTATGAAATACTCGCTGCTTACAGAACCCACCTGGGTGTTAAACCGTGCCAGCCGTAACGTACCGCAGGCAACAAAGAGAAGGGCGGCTAACCACCCCAATCGACCGAAAGGCTGAAGGGCCCAGAGATAAACGAGGATACCGGGTGCCACCCCAAAGGAAATGACATCAGACAGGGAGTCATATTCAAGCCCGAACCTGCTGACCGTGCGGGTCACACGGGCGATCTTGCCGTCTAGGGCATCAAAGACGGCTGCAACCATAATCGCAATGGCACCCTTTATAAAATCGCCCTGGATGGCAGCGATAATGGCATAAAAGCCGCAAAAAAGGTTCGCAGAGGTCAGTAGGTTCGGCAGGACATAGATTCCCCTTTGTAACCCCCTTTTCTTGGACCGGTTTTTTCTCTTCATGGCACATGCCCCAAAACCGATGTTCCGGCCCACACCTTATCCCCGACAGATACGGCCGGTTGGGTGTCTGGAGGAAGATAGACATCCAAGCGGGACCCGAAACAGATCATACCAAAGCGTTCTCCACGCCTTAGGCGATCTCCCTGGCGTATCTTGCAAACGATGCGCCGTGCAATGAGCCCCGCGACCTGGACGACGATCAGTCTCCGCCCCCCAATCATCTCTAAACTCACGGCATTGCGTTCATTGTGGCTTGACGCCTTGTTTAAGTTTGCCGAAAAATACTTACCCGGATAATACGAAACGTCGGTCACGGTACCATCTGTTGGTATACGGTTGACGTGGACATTGAACACGGACATGAATACACTGATCTTAAGCATTTCCTCAGGGGCAAACTCACTCTTTGGCACCGTCCGGACTTCTACGACCTTGCCGTCAGCCGGCGAGACCGCCAGCCCCTCCTCCCCTGGAATCTCGCGCTGCGGATCCCTAAAGAAGAAACCAAGAAAAAGCGTAATCCCCAAAAAAAACAGGGCCACCATACTCAGGCCCAACACAGCAAGATAGACGGCCACGAAGGCCGATGCAGCGATTAGCCACAAGCCTTCTGGAGCCACCGGAAAGGCCCTGTTGCCCCCTGACCCAGGATCTGAACCGGTCATTGAGTTTGAGCTTTCAAGGGCTAAAAAGTGTCGCTCGCGGCCCTCTGTCGTTCTTGAGTCCGCCGATATTCGGCCAGGATCCGTTCAATCCCGTCCCGCCCAGCCAGCTTAAGTTTTTGGATTCTCTTACGTTCCATCCTCTCTTCGGCAGACAGATGAAGACGCTTGTTGTATGCTTCCAGTTGCTTTTCGTACTGTCTGTGATCTTCCACGTATCGTCTTAAAGTTTCATTTCCTTCTACCAATCGGGCAATGAGCTCCTCATCCCTTCTCTCCATAGGCAGGCCTCCAAACATCCCTGTGCCCCATGACTACGTTACCACCCTTCTTTGTGTAACATAAAATTTAATTATACCTGTAACTGGACAATTGTCAACCGGCCTTGCCTCGCTCCAGCTTTATTTCAGCATCCGACTTCCGTATATAATAAGGAACCAGTCGCGCAACCTTAACGCCCTGACCCTCTTTGATCTGGTTCAGTCCCACATGGGCCACAACCGAAGCCCGCAGGGTATTCAAATAAGGGGCTGCGAATCGCGCCCGGTTGCCCAGGACGTCTTCGATCAGATTCTTGTACAAGACAGCACCGTCACCGACAAACAGACATGTGCCTTCAATGTGCATCAGCCATTGCCTTGGGTTCACTGCACGATCTGACACCACCTTCTCCCAGCCCCCATGACGCCCACCCCTGTACAGTGCTGTATAAACCTGCGCCTTCCGGGCATCCAACACAGGACAGATGAGACAGGGACACCAGGGGAACTGGTACGCCAGGGCGTCCAACGTGGAAACCCCGGTCACCGGTCTTCCCGTGGCAAACGCGAATCCTTTGACAGCGCTGATCCCGATGCGCAATCCCGTGAAACTGCCTGGGCCTGTGGTGACAGCAAATCCGTCCAATTCACCCACCTCCATCCCTGCCATACGAAGTGTACAATCTACGGCGGACATGAGGCGCTTTGCGTGGGTCTCGGAGCTTGTCACCTGAACCTCAGCAACCAGGGTCTCATCCTCTAAAACTGCCACACTCCCAGTCCGAGTCGCGGTATCAACGCCGAGGATTCTCATCTTGCTTGGTTCACGTCCTCTGACCCGGAATGATGAGCTTGCCTCTTCCGGGGCTTTGGCTGAAGGGCAAGCCCCAAGACCTCATCCATATGACTGACAGGAATAAAGGTGAGCTTTCGCTTGATGTTGGCCGAAATCTCAGCCAGCTCCTGTCTGTTCTTTTCCGGTATAATGATTTTTCGCACCTTCGCCCGGAGTGCGGCCAGTGCCTTTTCTTTGAGGCCCCCCACCGGAAGGACACGCCCCCGAAGGGTAATTTCTCCGGTCATGGCAACATCGCGACTCACCGCCCTTCCGCTCAGGGCGGACACCAGGGCTGTGGCGATGGTTACCCCAGCCGATGGGCCGTCCTTGGGAACGGCCCCTGCGGGTACATGGATATGAATGTCGGCATCCTGATAAAAGTTGCTCCTGATTTTGAGGGTCTTTGCATGAGATCGCGCATAGGTAAGAGCCGCTCTTGCCGACTCCTGCATCACCTCACCCAGCTGACCCGTCAGGGTCAAATCCCCCTTGCCTTTCATGGTCGTGGCCTCCACATAGAGGACCTCTCCCCCCACTTGGGTACAGGCCAACCCCGTGGCTACGCCAACCTCATGGTATTCCTGCTCCAAATCCGGCAAGTATTTGGCAACACCCAGGTAACGATGAATGTTGGCGCCCGTAATCCTAAATGGCCCTTTCTCTCCCTCGGCCACCCTCCGAGCCACCTTGCGACATAGGGCAGCAATCTCACGCTCCAGATTCCTCAGGCCCGCCTCCAGGGTATACTCTGATATGATCTTTCCCACGGCTCCGTGGCTTATACGTATGTGTTTTGGTGTAATCCCGTTTTCCTTAATTTGGCGGGGAATCAAGAACCGTTGCGCGATGGCGAGTTTCTCCTCTTCTGCATATCCAGTCAGCTCAATGACCTCCATGCGATCTCTCAAAGCGGCGGGAATGGAATCGGCAAGGTTGGCCGTGGTGATGAAGAGGACCCTTGACAAATCAAATGGCAGGTTCAAATAGTGATCGGTGAAGCTAACGTTTTGTTCCGGATCGAGGACCTCCAACAAGGCAGCAGCCGGGTCCCCGCGAAAATCCGCACCAATCTTATCCACTTCGTCCATCATGAACACGGGGTTTTTCGTCCCACATCGTTTCAAGCCCTGGATGATTCGGCCCGGCAGGGCCCCAATGTACGTGCGGCGGTGACCTCGGATTTCGGCCTCATCCCGAACACCTCCCAAGGAGATGCGAAAGAACTTTCGATTCATGGCCTTTGCAATCGATCGCCCCAAGGAGGTCTTGCCCACCCCAGGGGGCCCCACAAAACACAGGATAGGGCCTTTCATGTCCTTGTTGAGCTTCCGGACGCTCAGATATTCCAGAACACGATCCTTGACCTTCTTCAGGTCGAAGTGGTCGCCATCGAGGACCCGCTGTGCCTTTTTCACATCGAGCACGCCTTTACTTGACTTGCTCCATGGGACATCCACCAACCAATCGAGGTAGGTGCGCACCATAGAGGCCTCGGCGGCATCCGGGTGCATCTGCTCGAGGCGCCTTAACTGTTCATAGGCCGCCTGGTGCGCCTCGTTAGGCATCTTCGCCTTCTTTATCTTTTTGCTATACGCCAGAGTCTCTTGGGCCCTTTCGTCTACATCTCCCAATTCTTTGTGAATCGCCCGCATCTGCTCCCTGAGAAAGTACTCCCGCTGGGTCTTTGATATTTCTTCACTGGCATGGGACTGGATCTTGGCCTGCATGGCAGAGACTTCCAATTCTTTACTCAACAGTTCGTGCACGCGATGAAGCTTTTGCACCGGGTCATTCACCTCGAGAAGTCCCTGAGCCTCTTCCGTTTTCAGTTTAAGGTTTGAGGCAACCAGGTCGGCCAGGCGGGTCGGTTCATCTATGCTGTGAAAAATAGCACTGACCTCCCCGGTCAACTCACCACGGAATTCGAGGATCTTCTCGCTCTGTTCGCACACGTTGCGCATCAAGGCTTCGACCTCAAGGCTGACCTCCCCGACTGGCTCTTCTACAAGCTTTTCGATCTTCACCTGATAGAAAGGTTTGGTTTCAGCGTATTCCACAATACGTGCCCTGGCCAGCCCCTGAACCAACAGCTTCGCCCGGCCATCGGGAAGCTTGAGCAACCGTAGGATCATGGCCACCGTTCCAACCCTATGGATGTCGTCTCGCTTGGGGTTTTCAACCGTAGAGTCCCGTTGAGTAGCAAGGAGGAGAAGGCGGTCTTTGGCCATCGCCGCATCCACCGCTCGAACTGATCTGTCTCTGCCCACAAATAAGGGAAGGACCATGTACATGAAGACCACCATATCCCGAACCGGAAGCAGGGGCAGTCTGTCCGGGATCTCTATGGTTTCACTCTCGCCTTGTATGATGTCAACCATATCCTCATGATCGATTTGAGCCACGGGCGCCTTCCTTTCAAGGTAAAAAACAACCGTAACAAACATATAAAGAAAGACCAAAGCCCTTCCTTGCATGTTTAAACACATAGCACCATATAAAATAGTCTCTTTTGATGACAACAAAAATCTTGATTTTCTGCATCTCCGCCTATAGTTGTTCCTTGCAACCTCTTGTGATACATTCTCTTCAACACGCGATTGATCGGCATCACCGTTCACATCAGGACCCAGGGGGCCTGGCCAAAGGGCCTCTCCCTGAATCGTCTCATGGGACACTCATGAATCGCGGGCGTAGGTAAATCTTGCACGTTTTTCGGAACAGCCTTTGATGGTTAACCTTTTCATCTTTGTCTTCGGTACGGCAGTGGGCAGCTTCTTGAATGTCTGTATTTACCGGCTTCCTCGATCACTTTCGCTGATCCACCCCGGATCCAGGTGTCCGCAGTGCGGAGCCCGGATCGCCTTTTATGATAACATCCCTATCTTGAGCTATCTTTGGCTTCGAGGAAGATGTCGCCATTGCGAGGCCACCATTTCCTTGAGATATCCCGTCGTAGAACTGGCAGCGGGCCTCTTTGCGGTTGCCCTCTTCTCACGGGAAGGCCTCGCCCTCCAGGAGGGTCTTATTCTGTACGTCCTAGTGGCTACACTGCTGGTCGTGACCTTCATAGACATCGACCATCAGATCATCCCTGATGTGATTACCTATCCAGGCATTGCCATCGGATTTCTTTCTTCTTTTGTCTTGGGAAACATCACCTATAAGGAATCCCTCTTGGGGATCGTCTTGGGGGGCGGTCTCCTCCTGCTGGTGGCTTCGGGGTACTACCTTCTGACCAAGAAGGAGGGCATGGGGGGCGGGGATGTCAAACTGCTGGCCATGATCGGTGCCTTTTTGGGCTGGAAGGCGGTCATATTTACGATCTTGGTCGGCTCAGCCATTGGAACCGTGCTGGGTATCGCCATGGCCGTTCGCACGCCAGGCGGCCGCAAGCTGGCGATCCCTTTTGGCCCGTTTCTTGGTTTGGGCGCTCTGCTTTTCATCTTTCAAGGACAAAAAATCATAGCCTGGTACATAGGTTTGATGAGATAGTCTCCGTCTTGAAGACCTTCACACCTGGACTACGAACCGAGATCTTGCTGAGTCTGACCATCCTTCTGGTCGCTGCCATGATCTTGACTAGCTTTGTCGTTATGAGGATCACGGAGCGCGATCTGCTCCGGCACAAGGCGGCGGACGGCACAGCGGTGGTGCGTAGGATCCAGGCCGTCGTCGAGGAGGTCGCCAAAGAGCACGGCCCGCCGTTCGTACAAGTCATGAAACAACGTCTTGAGCACGGGGCCGCCTGGGTCGCCGCGTCCGGGTTATATGACGAGATCGTTGTGGTGGGAAAAGATGGCGCCCCGTGGCTCGGCAGGGGACGCATAGGCGGCTCTGTCAGGCCGGACTCGGCTGAGATTTCCTCGGCCTTGCACCGGGAAAAACAGACCACTCGGCTTCGCAGAGACCGGGGCCTGCTTATCATCACTGCGCCCCTTTTCTTCCAAGGTGATTGCATCGCGGCTGTACAGGTGCCCGTCCACATCGAGGGTGTCATACAGGGGCTGAGAAGATCTCGACAGCTGATTTGGTTCTACATCGGCCTCAACGCCTTCGTGCTTCTTGTCTTCGGCAACTATCTCCTTTCCAAAATCGTGATTCGGCCTATCAAGCGCCTGGTCAAAACAGCGGATCATTTCGAAGACATCGAACTCTTTTCACGAGCGACCGACGCCCATGGCAATGAGATTGCGCGCCTGACCCTGTCCCTCAATCGCATGCTCAAACGCCTTGCCGAAAACAAGGAACGCATGGAGGCACACATTCGTTCCCTGGAACAAGCGAACCAAGAGCTTAAAGAAGCCCGGGAGGAAATTCTCCGCTCAGAAAAGCTCTCTTCCGTTGGAAGGCTGGCTGCAGGTGTGGCCCACGAGGTTGGCAACCCCATTGGAGCTGTCCTAGGCTACACCAATCTCCTGGCGGCTCACGTACAAAACGATAAAGAGGCCACAGATTATCTCACACGCATGGAAAAGGAGCTCAACAGGATAGACACCATCGTCCGAGAGCTCCTTGATTTCTCAAGGCCTTCTCCGGGCAAACCCGTCCCCATTGACGTGAACGGGCTGGTTTCAGAGACCACTGCATTTTTCTCTCACCAAACGCTCATGACGTCTATCCAACTGGACACCTGCCTTGAGAAAAACGTGGGGTTGGTCTGGGGCGATTCTAATCAGCTGAAACAGGTCTTGATCAACCTCATGTTCAACGCCTGTGACGCCATGGAAGAGGGTGGGCGACTGAGCATTGCCACCAGGCGAGCGCCTGTGCCCGGAGCAGGGGCAAGCGGTTTGCCCGACCAGATCAGAGAGTGCGTTGAAATCTCCGTTTCAGACACCGGTAGAGGGATTCGGGCGTCTGAACTAAACAAAATCTTTGATCCCTTCTATACGACAAAACCCCCTGGCAAAGGGACCGGCTTAGGGCTCGCCATTAGCCTTCGCATTATTGAATCCTTCGACGGGCGCATCGCCGTAGAAAGCGTTGAGGGCAAGGGCAGCACCTTTACCATCAGACTGAATCCCCTCGACCCGAAGGATGACCCGAAGTATGATACCGAATGAAGTCATCATTGACCTGGGTGCCATTAGGCACAATTTCTTTGAAATCAAACGATTGGCTGGTCCTGGGACCTGCATCGCTGCTGTGATCAAGTCCGATGCTTACGGGCATGGCATGATCCCGGTGGCTAAGGCCCTGGAGTCGGCAGGCATTGACTATTTCGGGGTGTTTGAGCTCCAAGAAGCCGTAGACCTAAGACATGCCGGCTGCAAGGTTCCGATCCTCATTATGATGGGCATCACACCGGATGAAGTCTCAGCCGTTGTGGAGCATCAGCTCACAGCCGCCCTTTTTCAACTGGACATTGCGGAAAAGCTTTCCCAAACCGCCTTGGAACAAGGCGTGACCGTTCCGGTCCACGTCAAGGTGGACACGGGCATGACGCGTCTCGGTGTGGCATGGAAAGATGTCGCCCATTTCCTGCGAAGCCTTTTGCCCCTTAGGGGAATCCGGCTCGAAGGCATATTTTCACACCTCGCTGTGGCAGACAAGCCTGACGAGCCTTTCACAGGCAAGCAGCTCCGCAGATTTTTCCAAGCTGTGGAAGAAAGTGGGCGCCTGGGAGTCTGTAAGAATGCCGTCCATCTTGCCAACAGCGGTGCCCTTTTGGGGAAACGGGGCCTGGAGCTTGGAATGATTCGGCCCGGCATCCTTCTCTATGGGTCTCCACCCTCTGAAGGGTGGCAGGCCGCATCCCTTTTCAAGCCGGCCATGACCTTTAGATCCAGGGTCATTCAGGTAAGAGGGGTTCCTGCCGGCACGTCCATTAGCTACGGCCGCACCTACACCACGCCTTCAAGGGCCATGATCGCCACCATCCCAGTGGGCTATGATGATGGATACAGTCGTATGCTTTCCAACCAGGGAGAGGTGCTGCTCCATGGTAAACGGGTGCCGGTTGTGGGCCGCGTTTGTATGAACCTGACCATGCTGGACGTCTCTTGCCTGGAGGGCGTGGCAGTGGGGGATGAGGTGGTTCTCCTGGGGGTCCAGGGCGAGGAGCAGATCACCGCTGAAGAGATTGCAAAAAAGACCGGAACCATCAGCTACGACGTCTACTGTAGCCTCGGAAAGAGCAACCGCAGGACCTATGTGGATTGAAGCTCCCTGTAGCAAGCTACGGGGAATGCGCTCGCGTTTGCGGTTCATGACAAACCGATCGAACAAAAAACCCCCGCTAAACTGGAAGAAGCCCTTTCTTGCACGTTCAGCGGAGGCCTTTTGTGCAAGGAAAACCGTTGTCGGCACCCCTTGCGCTCGCGTTTTTTCATACCAGGAAAAGCGCCATAGATCAATAGTGACAGACTCGTAAAAAGTGTTTTGCGAACGACATTGAGCATTTTGGGAGAAAGGCATTTGAGATATTCAGCGTTAAAAAATGCTAACTGTTTGAGGGTGTTAGCCCGAGTTTTAGCATTTTAGCTGAATATCTTAAGTGCCCCCAAAATGTTCACGGAGTGAGTAAAAGCGACTTTTTACGAAACCATCAATAGTAATCCGGCCATGATCATGACCACTGGAGCAGAACCCGTTATCCGAATGTTTCATGTACACAA
>DAOUZN010000078.1 GCA_030665585.1 Deltaproteobacteria bacterium
GGCTTGCTTCCCGCAAGCCCCGTCCTTTAGGACGGGGCCGAGGGGAGCTATAAAAGAACTGATTTTCTTCCTTACCGGGAAGCCCCGCCCTTTAGGGCGGGAGAGGCTTCACTTTTTTTGGATACGCTCGCTAACCCCGCAGCAAGCTGCTCCTTTCTTTGAAAATGTTGCCTCCAGGGTGTTGGTTCTTATACCACACCCCTGGAGCAGCCCGTTTCATATAATCTACGGGGAATGCGCTCGCCACCGTCAAGACATTGACGGCTTTGGCCCGCTACTCCAGAACAAAACCTTGGCCCCTTATGCCTTGCCCGGTTGTGGAAGCTTCACAAAGCAGAGGCGGCGCATAACAACATCTGCACGAGATGTGATAGCAGGGAGTCGATCCGACAATCAGTTGACCGGGCTTCCGATGTTGTCTGGCAGCTGTGTCACCGAAGGCAGGAGCCGGGAAATATGGATTGTAAATACTGACAGTCTCGTAAAAAGTGTTTTGCGAACGACATTGAGCATTTTGGGAGAAAAGCACTTGAGATGTTCAGCGTTAAAAAATGCTAACTGTCTGAGGGTGTTAGCCCGAGTTTTAGCATTTTAGCTAAACATCTTAAGGGCGCCCAAAATGTTCACGAAGTGAGTAAAATCGACTTTTGACGAGTCTGTCAATACTAATATTGTAAGAAAAGGCTGTTGATTGGCAAGGTGGGGGTTGCTGGTGGGCCAGACAGATCTAACGTGTCACCTCTTCGAGGGTCAGTAGGTAATCCTCGCTCGACCCCACTCTTGCGGTGCCACCTTTTGGTTTCCTCTCACGTTCCTGGTCTAGAGGCCACACCTTGCATCTCTTACCTCCTTGACCGGACAGTTGTAACTCATACTGAATCCGGCCCTCCTCTTCCTCTTCAATAGCTTGTAATGACATGACGACAAACCCCTTTCCTTGGTTTTTGGAAGGTCCTACCTCTGTCAAGTGAGCGCTCTTGCTCAATGGAGGTATAGATTTACTTTCGTGCAAGTACCCGATCAGAGCGCATACCCGAAAGCCACAAACATGCCACCCCCAAGCAGGGCGGCTATCGCAAGGTACAATACTGCTTCCTGCCACGAGACCGCAGATTTTTTCTTGGATTCTTCCATTTCTCTCTCCCTCCTGGGAAAAGCAATCTGCTTCACTGTTGCATTCCAGCCAACATGGCTGTTTCATGCCTTTATCAAATCCTATGCCAAATTAGCTGAGCGGATAATATGAGAGAACTTCCGGATAGTTAACCGATAGTGGACCAATACCCACATCAAGAATATCGGGTGACCAGGGTCACAAATCGACAGATCATATGACAAAAATTGTCATGGGAGGGAGGGGAAATGCACTAGTTGCTGAACATCTTCTTGATCCTGCTGGACAGCTTGGCTGATTCTAAGTTGGCAAACTCCTTCAGGAGGGCTTCCTGTTTCTTGGTCAGGTGTGTGGGGGTTTTCACCACCACTTCCATGATCTGATCGCCTCGTCCGTAACCCCTAAGAGAGGGAATCCCTTCGCCTCTAAAACGAAAAACCTCTCCCGGCTGGGTTCCCTTGCGAATGCGAAGTTTCTTTTCTCCATTCAAGGTAGGAACAGGGATCTCGTCACCCATGGCAGCCTGGACAAAAGAGATAGGAATCTGGCAGATCACGTCATGATTGTTGCGCTTAAAAAACTCATGGGGCTCCACGTTGATAAAAATGTAAAGATCCCCTGGAGGGCCACCTCGTGTGCCGCTTTCGCCTTCATTAGTAAGTCGCAGTCTTGAGCCCGTGTCGACGCCGGCGGGTATCTTAACGGAAACCTCTTTTTTCTGCTCAACCTGCCCTGTGCCGCGGCATTCTGGACAGGGATAAGAAATGATTCTTCCCTCGCCCTGACAATAGGGACAGGTGGTCTGGATGCTGAAAAAGCCCTGGCTTCGGCTGATCCGCCCGCTTCCGCCGCAGTGGCGGCAATTCTCTGGCGTGGTCCCCGACTCACACCCTGTACCCTGACACGATGGACAGCTTTCGAGTTTTGCGACCTCGATCTCGGTTTCAACCCCAAAGGCAGCATCCATAAAGCTGATCGTCAGATCGTACCGCAGGTCCGCGCCACGGCGTGCCGCGCTCCTGGAACGTCGCCTGCCACCGAAGCCGAAGAGCTCTTCAAAGATATCGCCGAAGCTCGAGAATATGTCATCAAATCCCCTGAATCCTGAGAACCCTGTTCCCTGAAGCCCTTCATGGCCGTACTGGTCGTAGATCCCTCTCTTTTCCGGATCTCGGAGGACCTCGTAGGCTTCGGCAGCCTCCTTGAAGCTGTCTTCGGCCTTCTTGTCACCAGGGTTGCGGTCCGGGTGGTATTTTAGAGCCAGTTTGCGATAGCTGGCCTTGATCTCATTTTCATCGGCATTGCGACCAACACCGAGGATCTCATAATAGTCGCGTTTCGTTGTCATCGTTGTGCTTGTGATTTCCCTTCGCCTTCCCTTTTCTCCACCTTCTCCTCCACTTTCCACAGGCTATTCACGAAAGGGTACGAAACCTCGTGAACCATGCCGCGCCCTTCCGCCTTCGCATCATAGGAGGCCGAAGGTTCTTTCTCCTCGCACCAAAGCTCAGAGCTCTAACAGGCTCTCCTTTCTGATCCATAAGGAGGGAACACCCTTTCCGCAAGAACTGAGCCAAAAGATTTGGTTAGATAGTCGACTTCAATCATGGGCTTTGTTCGGATTTATGGGCTTTTTGAATATCTTTGGAAAAGATGCGGTGTCTGTTGGAATCTAGTCATCATGTGGGATTTACCAGGCGTTACAACATAGGATAAACCATTTAAAAATAATGCAGCCGCCCTGTTTGTCAATACCTCCGTCTTGACTCTGTCTCCTCAAACATTGAAACGAAAATAGATCACATCTCCGTCTTGCACGATGCAGTCCTTTCCTTCAAGGCCGACCTTGGCCTCCTTTTTGGCCTGCTGGTAACTGCCTGCAGCAATGAGATCATCATAGGCCAGGACTTCGGCACGGATAAAGCCCTTTTTCATGTCTGAATGGATGACTCCGGCCGCATCCAAGGCCGTGGTGTCCCTGGGGATTAACCAGCAGCGCACTTCCTCGTGGACCACGGTAAAAAAGGAGATCAGGCCCAACAGATGACACGAATGTTGAATCACCCGCTCTCTGGCCGGGCTCTCAACATGATACGCAGTAAGGAATTCAGCCGCGTCATCAGGAGAAAGTTCGGCAAGCTCCATTTCCAGCTTTCCTCGCACCGCCAGGGCATTGGCAAGCGTGGGGGGTTCTTGCCACTGGGGAAGGTTTTCATCTTGCTCGTCGTTGTTAAAGACGGTCAACACGGGTTTGGCCGAAAGAAGGGTATACCCCTTCAAAAGGGGCGCGAAAGCCAGTTGAGGATAATTCCGCAGGGAGTTTTCGTCTTCAAGGGCTTTGAGGCAGGCCTGTAACAGCTCCACCTCCTCATGACTGATCTCTTGGCCACGTTTTCTGTCCAGATTGATGCGTTCGATTCGTTTTTCCACAACCACAAGATCCGCAAAGATCATATCAGTTTCAAGCTTCAGCAGATCCTCTCGCGGGTGTGGCGCCTCGCCCCCGGGCTGTTGAAAATTGCGCACCACGTGGACCAAAGCATCGCAAGGACGAACCTCGTTCCAGAGGGCCTCAGCGCCCTTCCCACTGTGGCCGTGGGCCGTCACGCCATGAGGCAGCAAATATTCCAGATGGGCGTATACGGTCTTTTTGGGTTTAAAGAGCTTGCTCAGGGTATCCACCCGCCCATCCGGCACCTGCACTGTGCCGATGAGGGGCCCCTTCTTGGCCCACTGTTCAGGCTTGCTCTGGGTCAAGACCTGGAAAATAGTGGATTTGCCTGATGCTGGAAGACCGATGATGCCGAGTCGCATGGTTCAAACGTAGCAGGTTATAAGCTTGTGGTCTCTTCACTCACCGTCTAATAAATGCAGCGTCTGCTGCGAGGTTTCTTTGAGAAATTTAATGTGCTATAGACCATCAACGGCCGCCTGGCAAGATCTTGTATCAGCCAGGCCTTTTCGACAAGCGATGGAAATTTCTGAGAATGAAGCACGTTGTTAGACTCGCCACTGTTTTCCTCTTGCCACTGATTGCCTCAGCGGCACACTCTTGGGCAGAGGAATTCCCCAAGCCAAAGGGGCTTGTCAATGACTTCGCCAATGTCATCTCTTCGAAGTACGAACAGAGGCTTGTGCAGGTTACGCATGAGCTCTTGAGAGGGACGGGGGTATCTGTCGTCGTGGTCACCATGCCTGACATCGGGGGTGAGGATTACAACGAATACGCCAATCGGTTGTATGCCGCGTGGGGTATTGGAAAAAAGGGAGAGGATCGAGGTGTCCTCCTCTTTGTCACAGTCAAAGAGCGCAAGATGCGTATCGAGACCGGCTATGGTATGGAGGGGCTTATCCCTGACGGCCTGGCCGGTGAGATCCGCGACCAGTATATGGTCCCCTATCTCAAGGAGAATCGATTTGGGGAAGGGCTCTTAAATGGCACCCTGGCCGTGGCACAGATCATTGCCAAAGATGCAGGGGTCCGCCTCACGGGTGAGGCCCCTCTAAAAAGGCCCCCAAAGAAACGCTCCGGCCTTTCAGCCTTGTTGGTTACCCTGATATTTTTGGGGCTCCTTTTTTCCATGGGCAGACGAGGCGGGCTGTGGCCGCTCTTGCTCCTGATGTTCCTGGGCCGGGGCGGTGGGTACGGGGGGTATGGCCGGGGCGGTTTTGGCGGCAGCTTCGGCGGCTTTGGTGGGGGGTTTGGCGGCTTTGGCGGCGGATTGAGCGGAGGTGGCGGGGCTGGCGGCGGCTTCTAGGCCGAGTAACGATTTACGAATAGCGGAGAACAGCTTATGTCTAAGGGTCCGAAACAACCGGAAGAAATATTTCCAGGCATTGTCGATGATTACAAGCAGCTCTTTGGCGACGACCTGATCTCAATCATTCTCTATGGCAGTGCAGCCAGTGGTGAGTATACCCCAGGCAAGTCAGACATCAATCTTATGATCGTTCTTTCCGAGTACGGGATCAATTCCCTTGAGCGGACTTTTAAGGTCATCGCCAGGTGGAAAAAACGCAACGTGGCCACCCCCCTGTTCCTGACAGAGGACTATGTTCGGACCTCACTCGATGCGTTTCCTATGGAGTATCTCAATTTCCAGAAGGCCTATGAAGTGTTGTACGGCAAGGACATCCTCAAGGATCTCACCTTTGACCCCCGTTTCTTGAGGTTGCAGTGCGAAAGGGAAATCAAGGGCAAGCTGCTACTCTTGCGGGAGGCCTTTCTGGAGACCCAGGGCAAGGGAAGGCACCTCCAACAGCTTGTCGCGCAATCTGTTCGTGCCTTTATTGCCATCTTTTCCGGGCTCCTTTACCTTGAAGGAAAAGAGCTGCCACGTGACAGCCGGCAAGTCGTGAGACAAGCTTGTGAGACTTTTGAGATGGATAGCGTCCTTTTTGAAAAGCTCCTTGACATCAGGGGAAAAAAGATGAAGCCGGGTGCGGCTGAAATGACTGGACTATTTCAGGCTTACCTGAAAGAAATACAAAGGCTGTGGAAACGGGTAGACCGGCTGGACAAAGACATTGAAGGTTAGGGGAAGGGAACCGACCCTGGAATCCGCTGCCCACGGAGTCCTCTAACCTGCGTGAGGGAGGCGACTTCATGACACAAGGACAAAGGAATACGCTTATCGCGATCGGGGTGGTGGTACTTGCTTTGCTCATTCCCCTTCTATACTTGAAGGGGACTTACAACACCCTCGTTCGTATGGACGAGGGCGTCAAGGCGGCCTGGGCCCAGGTGGAAAATCAGCTCCAGCGCCGCTACGATCTGATACCGAATTATGTAGAGACCGTGAAGGGCTATGCCAAACACGAAAAGGAGGTGTTTGTCAGGGTGACGGAGGCCCGATCCAAGGTGGCCGGCGCCGGCAACATTAGCGAAAAGATTGCGGCCAACAATCAACTCTCCTCAGCCCTGGCACGACTGTTGGTGGTCGTGGAACGGTATCCCGAGCTAAAGGCCAACACGAATTTTATCCGTCTTCAGGATGAGCTGGCAGGCACTGAGAACAGGATTGCCGTGGAGCGTCGCCGCTTTAACGAGGCGGTCAGGGTTTACAACGTCAAGACTCGTAGCTTTCCAACCAGCTTGATTGCAGGGATGTTCGGATTCGAAAAAGCGACCTTCTTTGAGGTCTCCAAGGAGAAGCAAGAGGTCCCCAAGTTAAAGTTCTAACATTGACGACTTCGTAAAAAGTCCAACTTCTGTGTTGCGCTGCATCCTTCGTCATTGCGACGTACGATCAGTACGCCTCATTCCTCAGGATTTGCGCGCCTTGAATTTGGAGCTTTTTACTTTGTCGTCGATTTTGACCTTTTACGAGACCATCAAGACTTTGGCTCCTGATAAATTCATCATGAGAAATTCGGGTTAATAGTCTTCTGCTAAAAGATGTACATTCCCTACATGGACATTGCGCAGGCCTGCCTTTTCAGCTACCGCCTTGCAACGGAGCGCATGAGACATAGACGTAACGGGAAGATCGTTGAGGTAAAATTGCGGGTAAAATGCCAGCAGACTGTAAGGAATATCCGGATTGAGGCTTGAAATAAACCTTGCGATTTTCGACACTTCGGGTTCATCAACATATCCCGGGACAAGGAGCGTACTGGCGATGAGTAATGGCGGCTTTGGTCTCTGTGCTGTCCACTCGGCTAATGTTCGAAAATTTTCAAGTGTCATGGTGTTTGTTACACCGCAGAGGGCATGGTGAATCCCCTTGTCCCAGGCCTTGAGATCGAACTTGATGCACCCGCCGGACTTTAAAGACAGATCAGCCATCATTGTCAAAAAAGGCTCCTTAACAGCACCGTTCGTTTCCCAGCATATTCGCAGAATACGGCCATCGGCGTCTTTTAGGGCCATTTTGGAAGTTTTGATGGCATGGAGGATCTGGGGTGTCGGGTCGCCGCCGAAATAGCAGATGCAGTTGGTTTTTTTGTCTACAGCCCTGGCGAGGTTTTTTGCTGAAATTATTTTGGTAGAAAATGTCTTCTCCTTAAAATGGTAGTTCTGACAGTACAGGCAATTAAATGCACAGGCATGGTAGAATACGGCCAGATTCCTGTAGCCGTGTTCAGGCCCTCTGGAGACCGAATATCTGGGATATCCGCAGCCGGTACCGCCGGGGCAGACAAAATCACCGACGCAGTTTGTCGGAAGGGGATCGTAATAATAATACAGATTCCCCTCGTGGGGCCTTCCGCCGCGGATCTTACCGTTTTGCACTTTCCGCAGACCGCAAAAACCTGTTCCCTTTTCAGGAATCTTGCATCCGTGGACACACAATCCGCAGGGAATACCGTCCACTGCACGGGGAGGATCCTCCGGGAGACCGTAAGCTCTTCGACTGTGCTCGTGAACCTTTTTTATTTGCGGCCAGACAACATCAAAGTGAGCCCTGATACATTCGGCACAAAAGCCTATGGTATTTGAGATAGTTCCGTCGCTATTTTCACAGTAATTACATGTGCCCATAAAAATGGATTATAATTGATATATGATAGATTTTCAATTAACTTCTATTGTATGCGTTCACAGGTTCCGGGTTCACCGTTCAGGGTTACCTTTCTCTCGTTCACTTTCAGCAATATTATACATGGATGAACCTGCTGCATCATGAATTTGCCACTTCAAACCGAAATTGCAAGCAAACTTAGCTGTTTGTTTGGTCATAAGCGTTCAAGGCTTGATGGAAAATTGTGTTATGAATCTAACCTTGAACTTTGAACCGTGAACGGTTACTTTCTATTTTATGAAATGGTTTATTGTCTTAATGGTTTTATTCCCAGCGGTTGATGCCATTTGCCTTGGAAGCACAGCAGAGGAGGAAATGTCAATGATTGACATAAAAAAGACCACTGAACGATTGCAGGATCACCTAAGGATGCTAACGCTAACCATTGGTGAACGTAGTGTCTTATTACCTAATAACCTTAAAAAGACTCAAGAATACATCGAAACATTCTATCGAGACATCGACATACCGGTATATTGCGAACCCTATAAATACCGGAATTATACGGTTGCCAATGTGGTGGCGGAAATCTCTTTTTGTGAAAATCCAACAAAACGTTATATCGTGGGAGCCCATTATGATTCAGTAGCCGGAACGGTTGGTGCTGATGATAACGCCAGCGCCGTCGCCGTCCAACTTGAGACCGCCCGGCATTTAAAGGCGCTGAAAGGTCATCAGGAACTTGACCTGGCGGTGAAATTTGTTTCCTTTGCTCTGGAAGAACCGCCGGCTTTCGGCACACGGGACATGGGGAGCAGAGTTTATGCCATGAAGGCCCGGGAAAAAAAAGAACAGATAGACGGCATGATTTGCCTGGAGATGGTCGGTTACACTTGCCATGATCCGGGCTGCCAGAAATATCCGTTTCCGTTGATGTTTTTAGGATATCCCGAGCAGGGAGACTTTATCGGCATTGTAGGTAATTTAAGCTCCAGAGGTTTTACAAGGGCTTTATTCCGTGCTTTTCGTAAAAATCCAGACCTTCCTGTGGTCGAACTTACTGTGCCATTGGGAGGTTTTCTGCTTCCTTCCGTGAGACTTAGCGACCATTCTTCCTTCTGGGATCGGGGTTATAAAGCCGTTATGATTACGGATACGGCGTTTTTCCGCAATCCCCATTATCACTTACGGTCAGATACCATGGATAAGCTGAACTTCGATTTTATGGCCGAACTTGTGGAGAGTCTTCTAATTTTCTTCCGTTCTCATCATCCATGAAGAATCAAAACACACCCTTTTCTACATGAGCTGTCAAATATTGTTGATCCTCTTTAGTGGGAGCAAAGACCCCCACATTTCCCAGACGTATCTTCTCAAGTCCGGTTGCCTTTACCCTGTCATATGCTTCAATCATTTCCCGTACGTCAGGTCTTGCAAACTCCTTCATGCGGTATTCAGGGAAGAAAGCTAAGATAGTAAACGGGATTGAGCGATCGACTTCTTTAAGGCTTCGGGCGATACTTTCAAGTTCGTCGGCTTCAACAAGACCGGGAATGTAAAGCGATAAAACTTCCAGCACAAAATCGCGCTTAAGAATTTCTTCCGGCAGTCTCAAAATAGCCTCATTGGAACAGCCGGTGAGCCATTTATGCTTGTCAGTGTCATGAGCTTTGATGTCGAGCCAAAAGGCATCCACACCGGAATCGTGTAAATAATCGAGATTTTGCGGGGTAAGCCCGTAACCATTGGTTTCGATCAATACCCAGAGCTTTGTATGCATATGGATTAAACGTGCACATTCTCCGTAAAACTCGGGGCAGCAGGTCAGGTCACCGCCGGTAAAAGCTACGATATTCCGCACAGGACCGAATCCTTGTGGGCCCAGTACAATCGATTCAGGGTTCAGGATACCGGGGCACGAACTCGACCGTTTTCCGTAAAGTACACAACTCCCGCAGCATCGGCAGGTATCATGGGCATGCCAGGCTGTTGTTTTGACCCTAGGTTCCATCAGGGTAATCGATTTTTCATAGATCATCGCCTCTTTTAGAATTTCCTCAGGCGTGTACCAGGCGCCGCTTTTTATCTTGCTGAAATACCAGGAATGGCATTTCCGGCAGGAAAAGTTACATCCCGACTGGTAAATGGAAAGGTAGTTTTCCGGGCGTGATAGATGGATGGAGGTAATAAGTCGATACGTTTGGTTGTTTTCATGTTTTAGAGTAGCCTTGCAAGCCAGTACGCGTTTCCCTTCGACTTCGACCAGGCAGCTTCCACAAGAAAACCCCTGTTCTTTTATCCTGCAAATACTTGATTTCACTTTATCATTTGTCTTTTCAACGGAATGTTCAAAATAAAAAATTGCGTAACACTTTAGCTTTTTGAAAA
>DAOUZN010000010.1 GCA_030665585.1 Deltaproteobacteria bacterium
TATATCAGAGAATACAACCATGAAGGGAAGCACTTTTCCCGAAGGCACCCTAAAGTTCAATTTATTATCCCCGAACCTGTTGCCCAGCTTTTTGTTGATGGTCTCTCTGTCCAGGACTTGCAGGTCGGTATCTGACAAGACATTGCCGCAGTATACGATCCGATCTTGTGCCACCTTGCCATTCTTCAAATAGAGGATCCCTTTCACCCTAATGAAGTTCCGGGCTTCATGATAATCGTTTCTAAGCTTGCCCTTGATCACGAAAAGGCGTCCGGCCGATTTGTTGGCAACAAATTCTCCGGAAATAAGCCCCTCAAGCAAACTCGCGCGCATATTTCCGGGGTCCGTTGCCTCGGACGTCGCTGCGCCCTTTAGAGACTCCAGAAAAGGGATTTTGATGTCGAGACTCTCCAAAACGGTGTATGCACCGTAAGCCCCCCCTCCCACAAGAACGATGACCAGGAGAACCAAAAAGGGCATAGTGATGCGGCTCCTTGCCGGAGGCTGTTGCTGGACGATCTGCGGGGGAACGGGGATGGGCTCCGGCTCCTCCCGGGGTTCCTCTGCTTCCTCGGTCTCTTCCAGAGATGCCACAGGCACCGCTTCAGCCGCTGCCACCTCTATCTCCTCCGGTCTTTCCCCTGCTTCCTCCCAGGTAGCCAATGCTTCTGGAAATTCTTCTCTAGCCGAAGGTTCTTCCAGCGTGAGGTCTTCAAGAGAGATGTCTTCTTCAGCAGTCTGTTCGGTGGCCTGCGGTGCCTCGCCGCCAACAGGTTCTTCTTCTAAGCTCAGGTCTTCAAGGGAAATGTCTTCTTCGGCTTCAGGTTCTTCTTCAACGACCTGTTCGGTTGATAGAGGGGCATCCTCAGATGCGGGTTCTTCGGCCAGGCTGACCTCTTCGACGGCGTCCTCTTGTTCCGGTTCTTCCTGCGGAGCCGGTTCTTCTGTCGACTCGGTAGCTTCTTCAGCGGCAAGCTCTTCCTGAAAACCCAGGTCTTGGGCAGTAATTTTCTCTTGAACTACAATGTCTTCCTCGGCGGAAGTCTCTTCTACGGCCTCGGGTTTTTTCTCAGGTGCCGTATCGTCTCCAAGCCCAAGGTCCTCAAGTGAGAAGCCCTCTTCATCCTGGTCCTCATCAGATTCAAACAGATCAAAATCAAGCGGTTGATCAGAGACTTCTTCCGGAATTTCAGGGCCCTGTTCCTCGGATTCGTCCTTTTCTGCCGACGATGGGAGCTGTTCAGCCAATACATCGGGCTGCTCTGCGATTTTTTCTTCAACGCCCGGGGCAGGGCCGGCTCCTTCGGCCGATGCAGGTCGATATGCCACAAATATATGCTGACATTTGGAACATCTGACCTTGGAGCCTGACTCCTTGATAAGGTTTTCGTCTAGGTTAAACCTGACGTTGCAGTTTTCACAGGTGATGATCATCGCCGGCTCCTTTCGTTTACGGTTCTAGATGGTAGATCTCAGGCAAGGCGCGGTATTTTTCATCAAAATCCAGCCCGTATCCCACCAGAAATCCACGCTCAACCACATGCCCCACGTAGTGAGTCGGAATCTTTACCTCACGACGTTCCGCCTTGTCAATCAGGGTGCAAACTCTAACGGACTTGGGACGAAATGGCTTGAGATAGTCGAGCAGATATGCAATAGTCAGGCCAGAATCCACAATATCTTCAACCACGAGGACGTGTCGACCGCTTATGTCCAGTTCAATCTCCTTGGTGATCTGGATATGGCCGGAAGATGATGTGTCCGAGCCATAGCTGGCCAAGCGGACAAAGTCAATCTCCACGGGGATGGTCAACTCGCGAACCAAGTCGGCCAGAAAAACGAAGGCGCCCTTTAGGATGCCAATGGCGACAGGTTCCTCGTCAGCGTAATCTTGGGAAATCCGGCGTGCGAGGGTCTTAATCTTCTGTGCGATTTCAGCCCTGGACAGAACCGGAACCATTGTTGGCGGCATAAACGAATCTCACAGCCCAGCTTCTGCCAATTCCTCTACCACGGCCTTCTGCTTCTTGTTCAAGCGCTTAGGAACCTTAACCAAGATGCGGGCGTAAAGATCACCCCTGTGACCTTTTTTCATCTTCGGGAGGCCAAACCCCTTGAGGCGCAACTTCGTGTGGTGTTGAGTCCCTGCCGGTATTTTTAGATTGAGATCCTTGCCGTCAAGGGTGGGAATCTGAATCTTGGTCCCCAACAGGGCATCCGACAACCTGATCTCCCGATCGATATAAAGGTCGTGGTCCACACGGCTAAAAACGGGATGGTCGAGCACTTTGGCCTGGATGTAAAGGTCTCCCGGCGGTCCCCCCAAAGCTCCGGGCTGCCCTTTGCCGGCCAAACGGAGTTTTTTTCCGGTTACCATGCCTTTGGGGACATTGACGCTGATCTTTTGGTGTTGTCCACCTTGTTCTAAGGCAATCGTCTTGCTGGCCCCGGCAAGGACCTCTTTGAGCGTTAGAGGTAATTCGTAGACCAAATCCGATCCTCTCACCGGGGCTCTCTGGGCTGATGTATAGGCGCCAAAGGGATCCCCGCCAAAGCCGAAGCTGAACTTGCGCCCCCGCCCGGCACCACCCATAAATACGTTGGCAAAATGGCCGTCGCCCAATCCGAATTCCCTGAAAATATCCCCAAAATTGAAGCCTTTGAAAATGTCTTCCTGTGTATATCGCTGTCGAAAACCAGAGGCGCCAAAGGTGTCATATTGCTGGCGTTTTTCCTTGTCGCTGAGCACTGCATAGGCCTCACTGATCTTCTTAAACATCTCCTCAGCCGACTTATTCCCTTGGGTGCGGTCCGGATGATATTTCATGGCCAGTTTCCGATAGGCCTTCTTGATATTGTTTTCACTGGCGTTCTTGTCTACGCCCAAAGTCTTGTAATAATCGGTTTCAGCCATATAACATCACCCTTTTCACTCAGAAAAATAGTCAGAAACACAAAAGTTGGCAGACTCGCAAAAAGTGTTTTGCGAACGACATTGAGCATTTTGGGAGAAAGGCCCTTGAGATATTCGGCGTTAAAAAATGCTAACTGTTTGAGGGTGTTAGCCCGAGTTTTAGCATTTTAGCTAAACATCTTAAGGGCCCCCAAAATGTTCACGGAGTGAGTAAAATCGCCTTTTACGAAACCATCAAAGTTTGCTATCAATAAATATAATTGGGCCCTTAATGATGTCAAGAGAATAACACGAAATGACAGGCTACATACGACCTACAAGCTCATGGATCCAAGCTTGGATAACCTATACGCGACGAGCCTTTCCCCACAGGCTATCAAAAAAGGCCTGAACACACGACGGCTTGGCCAACAGCCGATCTATTGTTTCCCTGTGGTGGAATCGACAAACAGCGAAGCGAAACGTCTGGCTCGCCAGGGGGCTCCAGAGGGGACCATTGTATTGGCCGAGTCCCAAACCAAGGGGCGAGGAAGGCTGAAGCGCCTTTGGGTTTCACCTCCCGGCAAGGGGCTATACCTTTCCGTCATCTTGAGACCACCAATCCCTCCACAGTTGGGACCAAGAATAACACTGACCGCCGGGGTAGCCCTGGCCGAGGCGCTTCAGGATACAGGGTTAACACCTAAGCTCAAGTGGCCAAACGACGTGATGCTCGGCCGGCGTAAGGTAGGGGGGGTCTTGACCGAGGCAAGTTGCAGTGAGAATGCCATCTCCTTTGTCGTCGTTGGCGTGGGCATCAATGTGAATACGGACTTGGAGGACTTTCCGACCTCGATCCGCAACCTTGCCACCTCTGTGCGCCTTAGCACCGGTAAGGCCATCTCACGTGTTGGCCTCCTCCAGACATGCCTATATCAGTTGGAACAATGGTATGAATGCCTCTGCCAAGGGTCCTTTGCAACGATCCTGGAGTCCTGGCGCCGCCATGAAATGACCCTGGGAAGATGGGTTGAGGTGTCCCTTCCAGAGTCGAGCGTGGCGGGCGTAGCAGAGGATATAGATAGTCATGGCGCGCTCTTGGTCCGAGATAAAGGGGGCCGCCTGCACCGGATCCTCGTTGGTGATGTGGTCCATTGCCGTGTTCAAGACAGGCAAGGTTTGCCGGCCTCATAACGGCCTCGAAGCCCTTGACATTTCATTGATCTCTTGCCATATGTGCCAGACAACCGTAACAGTTCAGCGCCCAGGCAAGGATACACAGGCTGTTGCCCAAACAAGAATTGCTTTGAGCTTTTCGCTCAATGGACGTGGAAAGGAGTTAGAAGGTGGACATCGTTGTTTTGCTCAAACAAGTTCCTGACACGGAAACGTTGATCCAGATCGCGGCGGACAAGACGTCTATCAAGACAGAAGACGTGAAGTGGGTCATCAACCCCTACGATGAGTTTGCTGTTGAAGAAGCCCTTCGAATCAAAGAGGCCCAGGGTGAGGGTAAGGTCACCATTCTCACCGTGGGACCGGAGAGGGCGATCGAGGCGATCCGGACCGCCCTTGCCATGGGCGCGGATGAAGGCGTGCTCATCGATGATCCTGCTGCTGAGGGAGGCGACGCCCTTGGCACCGCGAAGGTGCTTGCTGCCGCTTTGAGGGAGATCCCATACGATCTCATCGTAGCGGGTCAACGAGCCGTGGATGATGATTACTATCAAGTGCCTGCGGCTGTTGCGGCGTTTCTAGGAATTGCCCAGGTCTCCATGGTCATCAAAGAGGAGATCCAGGACGAAAAGATCCTGTGTGAGCGCACCATTGAGGGAGGCACCATGGTTGTGGAGGCTCAGTTGCCCGCCCTTTTTACCACCCAAAAGGGTATCAATGAACCCAGATATGCATCCCTTCCGGGTATCATGAAGGCGAAGAAGAAACCCTTGGCGAAAAAAACACTGGCCGACCTGGGTATCAATCCGAGTGAAGTGGGAGAGGCCGGGGCCAAATGCAGGGTCATGAGCCTGTCCTTTCCGCCGGAAAGGTCGCCAGGGAAGATAATCGAGGGGGAGACCCCGGAGGCAAAGGCTGCCGAGTTGGTCAGACTGCTCCGAGAAGAGGCCAAGGTGATTTAGGTTCCGTGGTGAATGGTGTCATCGTGAATCGGATGATAAATAACAATGAAGAGGAGAAGATAGGATGGCACAAGGTGTCCTAGCACTCGCAGAACAGTTTGAGGGTCGTTTCCGAAACGTCGCCTACGAGGTGTTGAGCGAAGGCAAGCGGCTGGCTGACGCCCTGGGTGAACCGCTCGCGGGTGTCGTACTCGGTTCCGGCATAGAGGCGATGGCAGCGGAATTAGGAAAATATGGGGCAGACAAGATCCTGGCAGCAGATGACCCTGCACTGGCGGATTACACCACGGACGCGTACACGAACGTCCTTTTCGACATCGTGAAGGACCATGATCCCAAGATCTTGCTCTTGGGCGCTTCAACCCGAGGTAAAGATCTGTCGGCACGACTATCCGCACGACTCGACACCGGCCTCGCCATGGACTGTCTCGCCCTACGGGTTGACGGGGACACGCTCATCGCCACCCGACCCATGTTTGGTGGCAAGGTCTTGGCTGAAATCGCCATTCAAGGGACGCCCCAGATGGCAGCCATCCGCCCGAACGTGATGGAGGTGGTGGAAGCGGAAAAGGGTGCAGGTGTGGAAAAGGTCCCGGTGAACGTTGGTGTGGCCAAAACGAAGGCCCTGGAAAAGAAAACGGAAGCTGCTGCCAAGGTGGATCTTACCGAGGCCAATATCATCGTATCAGGCGGACGGGGTATGGGGAGCCCTGACTTCAGTCTCCTTGAAAAGCTGGCTGAGGTCCTGGGTGGTACGGTGGGGGCGTCAAGGTCTGCGGTGGATGAGGGATGGCGACCTCATTCAGATCAGGTGGGACAGACCGGCAAAGTGGTGTCCCCCAACCTTTATATCGCCTGCGGTATATCAGGGGCCATTCAACACCTTGCCGGCATGGGAACATCCAAGTATATCGTCGGCATCAACAAGGATCCAGAGGCTCCCATCTTTAAGAAGGCCGATTACGGTATTGTGGAAGACCTGTTTAAGGTCGTCCCTGCCCTAACAGCCGACGTCAAAAAGCTTAGGGAGTAACCGAGATCAGGGCGTAGCTAGCGAGGATAAAGAGCAAGGTGAAAGATGCCTTGCTCTTTTACTTTGAGCTCTTCCGTTTTAGTATTCTATGAACGTATACCTTATCAGTCTGGGTTGTCCGAGAAATCTGGTGGATAGCGAAATCATGCTGGGTCGGCTCCTTGAGGCCGGTTACACCCTGACCTCAGATGAATCAGATGCGGACTGTGTGGTGGTGAACACCTGCAGCTTTATACGTCCTGCCGTGGATGAATCGATTGACACCATCCTGGAAATGGCACGATGGAAACAACAGGCGGGCGGGCGGCGGCTCATCGTGGCCGGTTGCCTGCCGCAGCGTTATGGCGCAGATCTGGCCAAGGCCCTTCCCGAAGTAGATGTCTTCCTTGGCACAGGGGCCTTTGACCGTATCGTTCAAGGGGCCCAGGGCTCTTTGAAGGGGATACGGATCCTTTTACCCCGGCCAGACGAGACAGCGGTCTGCGATGTAGAGGCCCCCAGGTTCCCCACCACGTCGGCCCACACGGCCTACCTGAAGGTTGCTGAGGGGTGTTCCGGCCGGTGCACCTACTGCATTATTCCCAAGCTCAGAGGACCCCACAGAAGCCGGCCCATGGAAGCGGTGTTATCTGAAGCCAGCCGCCTTGCCGAAGCAGGCGTGAGAGAATTGATCCTTGTGGCTCAGAACACAACGGCCTACGGTGAGGATCTAGGCCGCGGTTACGGCCTGGAACACCTGCTGGGGGAACTGGCGGAGATTCCCCAGCTGACATGGATACGGGTGCTTTACGGGCATCCGGATTATGTGACTGACGGGCTCATGGAGACTGTTGCCACTCATGACAGGGTCTGTTCATATTTTGACATCCCCATCCAGCATATCAGCGAGCCGATTCTAAGAAGGATGGGACGTCGCCATAACAGTCAAGCGATCTTTGAGCTTTTCAGGCGCATACGCGAGAACGTGCCCGGCGCCGTGCTTCGTACGACATTGATGGTGGGCTTTCCTGGTGAGACGGAGCAGGATTTTGAGTCTTTGCTCCGTCTTATCGAAGAGGTCCGGTTTGACCACTTAGGGGCCTTTATGTATTCCAATGAAAAGGATCTCCTGTCGAATGGCTTGAAAGATCATGTACCAGAACGCGTGAAGCAAGAACGTTTGAAGCGCCTAATGACGCGGCAGGCAGAGCTTTCTATGGAAAATAGCCAGAAGTACGTGGGCAGGATCCTCAAGGTCCTTGTGGAGGGTCATGCCAGAGAGACCGACAGGCCATGGATCGGCCGGGCCTCTTTTCAGGCACCTGAAATCGATGGCGTGGTTTACATCAATGATGAAAAGGTCAAGCCGGGTACCTTAGTGAATGTGCGGGTGACAGCAGCCCACGAATACGATCTTACAGGAGACATGGTTTGAAAGGGCTGAAGGAACGGATACTGAATGATGTGGCCCAAGACCTGGCGGCCATTGAAAAGGCGCTTGTTGAAAACCTCAACCCCTACCTCCCCTTTGTCTCCCACGTGGCCAAATATATTATGTTCAGCGGCGGCAAGAGGATCCGGCCGCTTCTCATGGTCCTGTCAGCCCGGCTCTGCGGTTACCAAGGAGACTACGACAAGACGCTGTCGGTCGTGTTCGAATACCTGCACGTTGCCACCTTGCTTCATGATGATGTGGTGGACGGAGCTGAAGTTCGCCGGGGAAACCCCGTGGCCCATTCGATCTGGGGGGCTCCAGGGACCGTCCTGGCAGGAGACTTTTTGCTTGCCCGTTCCATTGCCATTGCAGCGCAGACCGATCAGATCGCCATTTTGGAGATTCTCGCCCATACCACGGCTCAAATGTCCCAAGGTGAGATTGACCAGCTTCTACGCCGGCAGGACCTTTCAACAGATGAAGAGCAATACATGGAAGTCATCAAACGAAAAACGGCCTGTCTTATCCAAGCAGCCTGTCAGACAGGCGCCTTGCTGGCACGGGCACCGGAAGATCAGGTGGACGCCCTGGTTCACTATGGCTATCACTTGGGCGTGGCCTTTCAGCTGGTTGATGACCTGCTCGACTATACGGCAGACGCGCAGATCCTTGGAAAGGCCACGGGGACAGACTTGACCGAAGGCAAATTGACCCTGCCTGTCATTTACGCCCTGAATCGCTCGACGGTTGAAGACCGCAATCGTATGGAAACAATCATTCAACAGGGAACCTTCACAACGCGGGAGTTTGATACCATTTTGCAGCTTGTGACCAAGTATGGGGGTATCGAATATACGAGGAAGAGAGCGCAGGAGCACATTGATCAGGCAAAGAGATACCTCCGGATCTTTGACGTCTCTGAGACCCGCCGCCTCCTAGAAGACCTGGCCGATTACGTGGTGGTACGCCAGATGTAACCGTATTTTTCCCTGTTCTGGGGGATCTTGTGCTTGACAAAAGGGTGCGTTTGTATTAAAGAATCAGGTTGTTCTTACCATTCTGCAATGTCCTGGAGGACATTTTCCGGAAAACATGAAAATTTTGACGGCTTGATGGATCTCAGCCGAGGCGAATCACCTTGATCCTTGCCGTCACACGAAATCTCAACGTACGTATATATTCCTCATTATACAAATGGAAAGGAGGGGAGGCCGGACAATACCCCAGAGCGTGTGTTTGTAAAGCTGCAGCTGTTGAGTCCATTAAAAGTGCAAGTCTAAAATAAAGGAAAGGAGACGTAAGGACATGTCAAAACTGATCCCACCTCATGGCGGAAAAGGTTTGGTCTGCTGCCTGCTTGAAGGCGCAGAATTGGAAGCAGAAAAGAAAAAGGCTGAAGGTCTGAAGAAAATAGAGATTTCCCCACGTGAAAACGGCGACCTTCTCATGATGGGCATTGGCGCATTCAGTCCCCTGAACGGCTTTATGACAAAGGCGGACTGGAAGGGCGTGTGCGAAAACTTCCTTCTTGCCGACGGGACCTTCTGGCCCGTTCCTGTGACGCTTTCTGCGTCAAAGGAAGATGCGGACAGTATCAATGAAGGCGACGAGGTCGCCCTCTTTGATCCGCAGCTCCAAGAAATCAGGGCGACTATGAAGGTCACGGAAAAATTCGAGATGACCGAGGCAGACAAAACGTGGGAGTGCGAGAAGATCTTCATGGGCGAAGGGATTCCTGATGCTGCCGAATTCTGGAAGGTCGCCAAAGACGATCATCCAGGCGTCCAGATGTGCATGAATCAAAAAGACGTCAACTTGACTGGCCCGGTGAAGGTCTTGAATGAGGCCCAGTTTCCTACCAAGTACGCCGGCATCTACATGAGGCCTGCTGAATCACGCAAGATCTTTGAAGAAAGGGGCTGGAGCGAGATCGCGGCCATGCAGCTCAGAAACCCCATGCACAGATCCCACGAATATCTGTGCAAGATCGCAGTCGAGGTGTGCGACGGCGTGTTCATCCATTCCCTGGTCGGCAATCTGAAGCCCGGTGACATCCCTGCCGACGTGCGTGTGAAATGTATTGATACGCTCGTGAAAAATTACTTTGTGGAAGACAAGGTCCTGCAGGGCGGGTATCCCATGGACATGCGCTACGCCGGTCCCAGAGAAGGTCTGCTCCACTCAGTTTTTCGCCAGAATTACGGCGTCTCCCGTATGATCATCGGTCGGGATCACGCTGGTGTGGGCGACTTCTACGGCATGTTTGAAGCTCAGACGATCTTTGACAAAATCCCGTATCCGGAAGAGCCCGGAAAGGCTTTGCTTTGCAAGCCCCTTAAGATCGACTGGACCTTTTACTGCTACAAGTGCGACGGCATGTCTTCCCTAAGAACGTGCCCCCATACTAAAGAAGACCGTGTTATCTTGAGCGGAACCATGCTTCGCAAGCTCCTCTCAGAAGGCGGGGAGATTCCGGATCACTTCGGACGTGATGAGGTTCTGGCCCTTTTGCGCGAGTACTACGAAGGTCTGACTGAAAAGGTGGAAATCAAGTTGCACGGTGCTGCCACAGGCGACGCAACCTAGCATTTGATTACGACAAGTTGCACGTCAAATTGAAAAGGGAGAGACCAACATGGTCTCTCCCTTTTTTCGTTGCTTCACTGTTCATGCCACGACACCGGGCAAAAAAATGGCTCCTCGACCGTTCACGCCGGACCAAGGAGCCACATCATCACAGGTCGCCAGATTTACTCACACGGTTCTCTCTCGGAATACCGTGAGTAGGCCATGGCCAGGGTTCGGTAGACGAGGTGTGCAAGCTTAGAAAATGGCAAATAAGCAAATAGGCAGAACACGAAAACAAGATGGGCAAAATACATAGGATAGGCCAGAGCGGGCAAGTGGGCCAGCCTGGTCAACTCCGACAACCCGCCAGTAACGACCAACCCCAGGACGAGCACGAGCAGCGACCAGTCAAAGTAGCTTCCCTTTCCCACATTCTCACCCCGGTCTTTAAGGCGGTTCGAGATCATCCATATAGCCCCCACCAATAGAGCAATCGCACTGGCGTTAGCCAGGATCTTTATGGGATTCATTTGGGAGTAAGGTCCGGGCACTTGCAGGATGTACAAGGCCACAAAGAAGCAATTCGTCACCACAAAAAGCCCCACAAAGGAAAACAGGACAAGGATATGGGGGACATACCGGTCTTTGTTTTCCGTGCACTGGGAAAACTTGCTGTGTCTCAGAATGGTGGGCAGGGTACAGAGGATGCTTTTCAGAAAATCAGGAATATTAAGGTCCTTCCGCTTCGCCTTCCCGTCTGCAACGGCTTTCTTGTGAATATCATTCATGAACCTGTAGATCCCGATCCCGAAAGTGAGGGGGATCCAAAAGGTTGCCAGGGGCACAAAAACGATATCTACCCAAAGGGTGGGGAAGAAGTTGGCAAATTCGATCTCACCCTCTGGTATGTGG
Organism: Deltaproteobacteria bacterium; assembly: GCA_030665585.1. Classification (GTDB taxonomy): domain Bacteria; phylum Desulfobacterota; class Desulfobacteria; order Desulfobacterales. Next base: position 10,959 of record DAOUZN010000010.1, read on the forward strand.
AGATGTCCGATCGCACTCAGAAGCAAAAGGAAAATGGCCACCGGTATGGCCAAAAGAAGCCACCAGAACCTGCCATCCGGCACTAGCTTGCCCAGCCAGCTTGGCCAGGCATACTCCGCAATGCTATAGGACCTCACAGCATTGAGCACATCCCCGGGCCGCGCCCCCCTCGGACAATATGTCGAGCAATCCTGGCACTGATGGCAAAGCCAGACATCCAAGTTGCCCACGAGCCTGTCCTTCAACCCCCACTGGGCCGCAATCATCTCCTTTCTGGGAAATGGTTTTTCGTCCGGGGAGATGGGACACACCACCGAACAGGTGGCGCACTGGTAACACTTCTTGAGCGTATCTCCCCCCAATGTCTTGAGCTGCTTGACAAAGCTAAGATCAGGTTCCACCCACTTGCTCTCTGCCATTTTCCCACCTCCTCATGCGATTATAGCCGAATAAAGCTCTATACTTAGATTCTACGCGCTTGGCATGGAGTGTCGAAGGTCGGCCCATGTCGGGATGGTGTATTTCTCCAATACTCCAATTATCTTGCTAGAAGCCCTTAAACGGGTTGGGGCCAACTCCGTGTATTACTTCCATAAACTCTGCGATCATACCTGGCAGCTTGTCATATTCGTCAATGGCAATCTGGATCTGCTGCACTCGCTCTTTTTCAAGGGCCAGGCTCACCAGGGCCTCGCCGATCTTGTCCATGCGGATGTCGGCCAGTTCGCTCCCTTTAATAAAGTGGCATTGGTAGTCGTCACCGAACTTGCAGCCGACCATCAGGATGCCATCCATCCCTTTGGACAGGGCGTCCTTGATCCAGACCACGTTCACCGAGCCCAGGCACCTGACCGGAATAATCCTAACGTGAGCATTATAGCTGAGCCGATTCAGGCCGCAAATATCAAGGGCCGGATAGGCATCGTTCTCACATGCAAGTATCAGGACCCTCAGTTTTTCCTCATCATCTTCGGGAACGTCGATAGCCTTTACCATGGACCCAATGGAATCAATGCTGTAATCTGAAAAGTTGACGATACGTTCCGGACACGCCCCCATGCAGATACCGCACCTTCGACATCGGGTCGGGTTTGTTAGCGGTGTACCCTTTTCGTCGTCATCTAAGGCCCCAAAGGGACACTCCTCAGTACATCGCTTGCACTGTGTACACCTCTGGAAAAAGAAGTCAGGAAATGTCATATCCCATGACCTGGGGTGCACCGCAACGCCTCGGTTGGCCGACTCGAGACACTGGATCGCTTTTAAGGCAGCACCGGTCGCATCCTCCCTGCACTCCTGAATGCCTAACGCCCTGTGCACGCAGCCTGCCACATAAATACCCGTCCTTCGGGTCTCATAGGGAAAACAGATGAAATTCGAATCTGCATACCCGTCAAAGAGGTCAAGATCCTTAAACCCAGGTCCTTGTCGATACGCGAGATTTAGGATCGGATCATCCCTCGTGACCGGCACCATACCCGTGCCCAGCACGACCATATCCACGGCTACCTTTATGTTTTCACCGAGCAGCGTATCATTGGCCTCTAATACCAGCCCATCGCCATTTTGAGACACGCTCACCACGTCCCCTTTGGTCAGGAAAATCCCCTCATCCTGCTGAATGCTTTTATAGAAATATTCGTTCTGTCCAAGGGTGCGCATATGCTGATAGAAGATATAAGCCTTGGCATCGGGGTTGTCTTCCCGGACGTATTTTGCCTGCTTCAAGGCTACCATGCTGGTAATGGAAGAAGCATAAGGGAAGTCTGCGTCTGATCCCTGTCCGGGACACTGAACAAAGGCCACGCTGCCGGCGGGCTTTCCGTCAGATAGGCGCAAGATCTTGCCCTGACCCGCCATCTCTTCAAAGGCCACATTGGTAACGACATCCGGTATCGCTCCGAATCCTAGATGCTCATAAGTAGGCTCTTCTTCTTTGGGTGCTTCGCCTTCGGCCTCCTTGGGTGCTTCACCCTCCGCCTCTGCAGGTTCTTCGGCCTCTTTTTTCAGCTCATAGGGCTTCCAGCCCGTAGCCAGAATAATGGCCCCAAAGCGCTCAGCCTCAGGATCCTTGGCCAGGATGTTGGCAGGGTTATCGGGCGTAGCTTCGTCCGCACCGGGCGGTTGCGGTGGGGCCTCTGCTCCCTCGGCCGCCTCCACAGGCGCCGGTATGTCCCATTTGCTCTCGGTCCCGGGCGCCTTAAAGCTCACATCATAAAGCCCGGGGGCGCCGAAGACACGGGCCACCTCAGTCTCTGTACGGATGGTGATCTTTGGATTGGCTTCGGCCTCTTTGACAATCTGTTCAATCACGGGTTCTTGTAGATCCTCATACGGATAGGCCCAGGGGGTCTGCTTGCGCATTTTGGTCGCAAACCCCCCAACTTTAGTTTCCTTTTCAATCACTACGGCTTCATGGCCGGCCTTGGCCACCTCCAAGGCCGCACTCAGGCCGGTGACACCGCCTCCCATGACCATGATCCGTTTGTTAATCTCTTCCTCTGGCTTGTAAGGCTCGGTAGGCTCGATCTTTTCGGCCCCGGCAATGCCCATGCGCAGATAGTCCTGAGCCATCTCTTGAATCCACTCATCAACCTGGGGCCCCTCCTCGGGCATGGCATCTTCTCGAGGCTTATGGCTCCAGACCACGCCTTCTCTCAAATTAACCCTTTCAGTAATGGCCGGACGAAAATCAAAGACATCCCAAAGCACACGTCGTGAACAGGCGGCAATAACAACCGTATTGACCCCTTCGTTCTCCATGTCATTCTTGATGAGATCAACGCCTTCCGGAGAGCACAGGATAGGATGGACCTTGCGGATCTTGACTTTCGGCGGGACCTTTTTTTCCAGTTTTTCTATATCCAGAGCCTCTCCCAGCCCACAACCTTTGCAAATGTATACGCCTAACTTCTTTTCCATGGATTACCTCCTACCTGCTCACCAAGGTTTGAATGGCCTTCAAGGCCACACCGGTAGCGTGTTGATTGGATGAAGTAACATCTAGGGGCTTGGCTGCACAACCCGTGGCAAAGACCCCTCCCTGTGCAAGATCCGAAACCACAAAGCCATCCGGGTCGCACCTGACATCACCTGGCAACTTGGTGTCCGCCGTCGTTGGAACCATCCCTGTGGCCAACACGGCCATATCAACCGTCTCCTGGATCTTCTCGCCGGTGACCGCATTTTCTGCCACCACCGTGATGTTCCTGCTGCTGGGGTCTTCCTGAACCTCGGCCACCTTGCCTTTAATCAGGAAGATGTTCTCATCCTCTTTGATCTTCTTGTAGAACTTCTCGTAACGCTGTCCCGGTGCCCTGATGTCGATATAGAATATATAGATCTGTGCCTCAGGATACTGCTCCCGCACATAAGTGGCCTGTTTTAGCGATGCCATGCAACAGATGTACGAACAGTAAGGCAGATGATTTTCGTCTCTTGAACCTGCGCATTGGACAAAGGCAATCCGTGAAATACCCATGTTATCCGAAGGACGCGAAATCTTCCCGCTGGTGGGGCCATTGGGAGCAGCAAGGCGCTCCATCATCATATTTGTAACAACGTTCCGGTATTGGAACCCGAGGTTATCAATCTTTGAGGCATCATAGGGCTTCCAACCTGTGGCAAATATGACAGCCCCCACTTTTAGATTCATGGTCTTGGGTTGCATCTCCAGGTCGATAGCGTCGTACTGACATGCCTCAACACACCGTTTGGCGTCGTCGGTGCCCAAAATCTTGGGAGAAATCACGTATCGCATGGGAAAGGCCATCTCATGGGGGAGATAGGCCCCTTTGGTAGAATCCATATCAAAATTGAACGCATTGGGGATCTTTGCCATACAAGCCTTTTCACACTCGCCGCAACAAGTGCACTTTTCGTTCACATAGCGTGGATTGAGTTTGACAGTCACATCATAGCTTCCCGGAGACCCTGAAACGCTCTGGACCTCTGCTAACGTGAAGTAATGAATCTTAGGGTTCTCTTTGATTCTCCTAAAATTGATCTCAAGGCCGCAAGTCGGAGGACATAGCTTGGGAAAGTAGTACCTCAGTTGAGCCACCCTGCCGCCCAAAGAAGGCTCCTTTTCCACAAGGAAAACCTCATAGCCTACTTCAGCGGCTTCAAGGGCTGCAGTGAGCCCGCTGATACCTCCTCCCACAACCAGGATGCTGCCCGTCTTAATCGGATCTTCGGCTCTTTGTTCTTCTGTCATGCTATTCCTCCGTAGGTGTACGTTCTTGCGGAGAACCTCCGCGTTCTAAGGTCGACAAACTCGCAAAAAGCTAGTTCATGCCGCTTCACGGCGTCTTGTCGGCAACGAACTTGATGTTTAAGTTCGTTGGAAGTCTCAACAATCTGTCATTTCGAGCGCAGCGAGAAATCTTTCCCTCCTAACAGCCAAAAATACAAGATTTCTCCCTGCGGTCGAAATGACACATCCAACGGATTCCACTTTCTACGATTCCATCAAGGTTCAAGTTAAAAAAACCTCCAGGTGCCGCATAAGCAGCACCTGGAGTCTTGAGATGTCATCCTCCTATGGGGATCGTAACCCCTAGTCGGGAATGATCTTGTGATAGTCTACCTTCTTGCATTCCCACTCACCGGTTGCCGGATCATAATGGGAGTTCGTAAAGCAGAACCACTCAGCATCATTCTGTTCCGGGAAGTCCGCTTGGTAGTAGAAGCCCGGGTAGCGGGTCTCCTTCCTGAAGTAGATGTGGCGGATGTGGGCTTCCACGGTCCAGAGCCGGTGCCTCATCTCCCAGCACCTCATCAGTTCGTGCAGGTCACCGGCAGCCAGCTTCTCCGCATCCTCGTGCATGTCTTTGAACAGATCCTGGAGCATCTCGAGGGCCTTGGTGCTGGTCTGATAATACGTCATCCAGCCGGCGCCGTACTCGTTGGTGGCTTTCATGAGCCGCATGGCAAAGCCCGCAGGCTTGATGTAATTCGGGTTGATGTCCGCTGCTGTAGTGTACTTGTAATTGTCCAGGAACAGCCGCACGGGTTTGTACGTAAGGTCAACCAGTTCCTGTGTGGACTCCTTGATGGCCGGTGCAAAGTCGGCATTGTCGGTGACATACTTGACCGCAGCCTTGATGGCCATGCGGCCCTCAGCATGTGAGCCAGAGGAGAACTTGTGCCCAGAGGCGCCCACACCATCGCCTGACGTAAAGAGGCCGTTGACCGTGGTCATGCGGTTGTAGCCCCACTTGTACGAATCAGGGACCCAGTCTTCGTCCGGCCCGCTCACCCATATACCGCAGCAGCCGGAGTGGGAACCCAGCAGGTACGGCTCAGTAGGCATGACCTCCGAGTTCTTCTTCTCAGGCTCGCAGTTCTGCGCGCACCAGAGGTTGGCCTGGCCGCAGGTCATGTCAAGGAAGTCCTCCCACGCTTCGGATTCGAGGTGCTTGAGTTCTTTCTTGTCCATCTGAGCGCCAAGCGTGGCCAGGGCGGTCACCGTATCCATGATGATCGGGCCGCGGCCCTCTTTCATCTCTGCCAGCATCAGGTGGTTCCTCAGGCAGGTGGGGGTCACTGCAGCGGTTCCGTAAGGTGCGTATTTCTCAAGCTCTGCCTTCGAAAAATCACTGGCAACAAAGTTTTCACCCAACCCGTTGAGGGTCTTGGCCTTAAACAGCAAGAACCAGGCGCCCACCGGACCGTAGCCATCCTTAAAGCGGGCCGGAGTGAAGCGGTTTTCCATCATGGTCAGCTCAGCACCGACCTCAGCGCACATCGTGTAGGTGGAGCCAGAGTTCCATACCGGGTACCAGGCACGTCCCTTGCCTTCACCCTGGGAACGAGGCATGTAGATGTTTACCGCGCCGCCGCAGGCAACCATCATGGTCTTGCACTTGATCACATACACTTTGTTTTCGCGGACGCTAAAGCCGATCGCGCCGGCAATAGTGTTCTCCTTGTTGGCATCCAGGAGCAGCTTGACGATAAAGACCCTCTCCAGGACGTTTTCTTCACCGAGTGCCTTCTTGGCAGCCTCTGCTACGATGCACTTGTAAGACTCGCCATTGATCATGATCTGCCACTTGCCGGTGCGCACAGGCTCGGCGCCTGACTTCAAGGTGCCCATCTCCTGGCCCTTTAAGCCGTCCATGCTCTTGCCCTCTGCGCTCTTTTTCCACATGGGAAGTCCCCACTCTTCAAAAAGATGCACAGAGTCATCCACGTGCCGGCCCAGATCAAAGACCAGGTCATCGCGCGTGATGCCCATAAGGTCGTTTCTGACCATCCTCACGTAATCTTCAATCGCATTTTTGCCAATGTAGGTGTTGATGGCTGAAAGCCCCTGGGCGACTGCACCACTTCGCTCCATGGCCGCCTTGTCAATCAGAAGGACTTTCATGTCGCCGGACCACTTCTTGACCTCAAAGGCGGAACCGCAGGCGGCCATACCACCGCCAACGATCAAAATATCGACTTCTCTTTCCTCAACTTCAGGATCTCTTGTCGCGAGAAGTTCTGCCGTAGGTTTATTCGGTAATGCCATATCCGTATCCTCCTTAATGATGAATTCTTTGGTTAGTTCAAACCTCTCTTAACAGGTGCCTAAGTTTGAGGTGTGACCAGCGTCTTACCGTCAGCCTCCTCAGTAGCTAACAAACCGCTGCTAAGATCCTTACCCTTCAAATCCGCGTACTCATTGGCGGCACCTTCCGGTGTGGTCCGGATGGGGAACTTGAAGCGCTTGATCAAACCGTTTCTGAACTTGCAGGTCCACATGACATCCTCGCTGCCCCTCATCGGCATAATACTGGAGCCCAAGGGAACAAAGTCAGAATAGCCTCTCACCTCAATGGCCTGGGTGGGGCAAATCTTCACACACGAAAAGCACTCCCAGCACTGATCCGGCTCCTGGTTATAAGCCTTCATAGACTCCGTGTGCAAGACCATCAGGTCATTGGGGCAGATGTACATGCAAGCCGTCTTGTCCCCGCCTTTGCATCCATCACATTTCTCGTCAATCACAAAACTTGGCATTGATCTACCTCCTAAATGGATTTTTTTTGAACCACTCCTATTGATGACTTCTGGGGGGATGTTTCAAATCCGCCACCCTGTGGCTGGACCTCCCCCCTTTTCAACAAATACCTGCCTTCACATCCCCCCTTTCCACTGTTTTTGTTGGATACAGAGCCCTCCCAAAACCCATGGGGTCTGTTGGTTTGACCAACAGCACCACTGCCACCAAAAGGCAAGCATTGCGGCTTACGCTCCTGCTGTCACGTTCCTCTCGGCAGGCCGACGCAGGGCGCTATTTGAAAACGAAAGAATCAATGCTGCCCGGTCAAACCACTGGTGTTTAAGTTACTTTACCGCCCCCGTACATCTGGTTCCGGGGCAGTCTCACGGGTGTTAGAATCGTCCTCAGAATGCCGGTTCGGCACAAAAGATGCTGGAAATTTTACAAAGAAATTCAAAGAATTACAGAGTCCCCCAGAAAGTGTTTTCTGTGTATCACCACAAGGCCCTGTTGTCAAGGCATTTTCGAGGCCACCTCAGGGAAAAATTAGCAAGAAACATAAACATATACCCAACCATTTCGCACCGGCCCCAAGATCGGAACCGGCTCGCTTTCCACCCCCGTTTCATCCCATCTCCTATGGATCTCCTCGTGTTGACTTGATATGGACTGAAATGGTACAGGAATCGACGGGTTCTGCTGTTCCATACACGGAAATGCCTTATCAGTGTGGTCCAATTGAGAGACGTTGTGGAGGATTTTCAAAAACTTCAATTAGATGATACCTTTCGGTTTTCTTGCCACCCTGACATGGCATGCTTTAATGGTTGCTGCCGTGATTTGAATCAATACCTTACCCCTTACGATATCCTACGTTTGAAGAATAGACTCAAGCTCTCTTCTCAGCAGTTTTTGGATCAATTCACCGAGTGTCACACGGGGCCAAGGAGCGGCTTGCCGGTGGTCTCTCTGAAAATGCTGAAGGACGAAAACCTCAATTGCCCCTTCGTGAGTCCGGCAGGTTGCACCGTCTATGAAGATCGCCCAGGGTCTTGCCGCACTTACCCCCTCGGTCGGATGGCTGTGAGGAAACCGGGCCGGCCAAGCTGCCGGGAGTTTTATATCCTCATCCGGGAGGCCCACTGCCTCGGGTTTACGCAGCCGAGGCAATGGACGGTGAGGCAATGGAAGAAAGATCAGCAGCTGGATACCTATAACGAGATGAACGACCTGATGCTGGACGTCTTGTCACTGAAGAGAAGCGGGCAAAAGAAACTGAGCACGGAGGAAAATGCGCTGTTTTACACGGCCTGTTATGACCTTGACAGGTTCAGAGACCTGACACTTGAAAAGAGGCTTTGGGAATGCGCTGCGGTGCAGAAAGAAATGGCGGAGGCGATCCGAGAAGATGATGTAGCCCTGCTGCGGTTTGCTATTGAATGGATAAAGCGTAGCCTCTTTGGAGAGACATTTTAGGCACTTCGAATTTTGATGGTTTCGTAAAAAGTCGATTTTACTCACTCCGTGAACATTTTGGGGGCCCTTAAGATATTCAGCTAAAATGCTAAAACTCGGGCTAATGCCCTCAAACAGTTAGCATTTCTTAACGCTGAATATCTCAAGTGCCTTTCTCCCAAAATGCTCGATGTCGTTCGCAAAACACTTTTTACGAGTCTGTCAATTTTAGGCATTTCTTTTTCGGGCTCTCGGCCTAAGTGGGGTCTGGGGCGAGTGTTTTTCAAACCGTGGGGGGGCAAATGGAGCTTAAGGGAAAGGTCGCCCTGGTGTTGGGCGCCATTAAGGGGATTGGAAAAGGGATCACTCTCGCCCTGGCAAAAGAAGGAGTCAAGGTGGCGTTGACCTATTATGATTGGGAAGAGTCTTTGGAAGAGCTGAAGCAAGACCTTGGAAAATCGAGAGCGGACTACCTTGTGCTCAGGATAAACCTTCTTGACACAGACGAAATCCCTACCCTTGTTGACAAGGTCATCGGCAGGTTTGGGCGCCTTGACATCCTCATCAACAACATAGAGCGTGGGGGGTGGCCTGTGGTGCATGGCCCTTACGTGCGCGAACAATGGGACCTGGAAATGGCTACGACCCTCCGGGCAAAATGGTGGGTCTACACCTCGGCCCTGCCCCACTTGAGGGCTTCCGGTGAAGGTGTTGTCGTCAACATCTCCTCTATTGCGGGGCTGGTTGGCAGAAGTGGGCCTTCAGGCAATATCTTTAATGACGGTTACGCCGCCGCCAACCGAGCCGTATCATCTTTTACCGAGACCTGGGCCCGAGAAGCCGCACCTGAAGTGAGAGTCAACGAATTGATGCTCGGCCTGGTTGAGACACGCCATGGCCCTCAGACCCGGGGATGGGGGCTGCTGACCGACAGCCAACGCCGGGAGATTATTGATCACACGCCCCTTCGACGAATCGGCCGTATCGAAGACGTTGTAGAAGCAGTGCTCTTTGTCATTCGCGATGCACCCTTCATGACCGGTAGTGTCCTAAGGATTGACGGCGGCTATATGCTGGGGGGAGAATATTCAGAGACGATGCCGCAGGGGATCATTGAATGAGCTCAACAGCGTGATGTTACTTGAATGCAAAGGTCTTACCTTTAGATATCCTCGCAGACACAGTCATGTGTTCAAGGACCTGACCTGCCAAATATCCGGCCCGGGTTTCCATGCGCTTTTTGGCCCTTCCGGTGTGGGCAAGACAACGCTTGCCAAGATCATAGCCAGTGAGATTACCGGGTTCCCCGGGACGGCTATGACTCATGATATGGGCCCCATCCTCTATTCTTACAATCTGGAGAGGCTCCCTGGATGGTGCAGCACAGGAGACCATCTGGCGGAGGTCACGCCGGAGGTTAACCAGGGCAAGATCCACGACCTCGTTCGTTTTTTTGGGCTTCAAGAATGTTTGAATTCGCGCTTTGCGCAGCTTTCCCTTGGACAGCAAAACCGCATCAACCTCACACGCTATCTCTTGCAAGACTTCAATCTTCTGATCATGGACGAAAGCCTCGCCAACGTGGATGAGGCCACGAGAGAGCAGATCATCCTGAAGATCAAAGACATGTTTCCAACGAAGTCCTTCCTCTACATTTCCCACAATGTGATGGAGGTGTCCAAGTTTTGTGAGGAGATACTTGTCCTCAGAAGCCCCTACAAGTCGCCTCAAGCCGTGTGTGTTATCGGGCAGGACTACAGGGAAGGCCGGTCCCTGAAAAAGCGAGACCTTGAGCTGACCATGTTGGAGGTCGTGCATGCTACATAGGCGGATTTATCAGTTTCTTGTGGTCTATTTCCTGGGCCTGGTCTTTCTCTTCCTCGTAAAACATCTGTTGCATTTGTCCGACTATGTGGTGCCGAGCTTCCGGGAATTATGGCAAACCGGCCATTCCGTGTTTGCCAGATACCTTCTAGCGGTCTTGGATACCCTGGCAGTGGCGATCGTCGGGCACATCCTGTCTATTTTTATGGCGACGGTTGTTGGGATTATCGGCCGGCTCACCACGTGGCTGGGTTCCTTTATCAGGGTGGCCGCTTACAATATTCAGGCCTATCCTATTGTTGCCGTAGCCCCTATCATCTTTATCCTGTTGGGTGATGGACTCTCCTCCAGGCTCTTGATTACGGCGATGATATGTTATTTTCCTTTGCTTCTGTCCTTTCTCGGAATCCTGTCCGAACCCGTGGTCCCCATCGAGCATTTCTATGTTGCCACGAAGAGAACGAGCTGGCGGTTGGAGGTTAAGATCCGGGCGTTCGAAAGCATCGGCAAACTCACCACCGTCATCGTGGGCAGTGCCACACTGGCCATGGTTGGCACGATTGTGGCCGAATTCATTGCCGCTGATGCCGGTATCGGATACAGCATACGCATCGCGCTGTATCAGAGTGACCTTGCAAAGATCTTGGTGGCACTTTTTCTGATCGGGATCTGTACCTCACTTTATCTGGCCCTGTTGGAATGGATGGGGCGCCTCGTGCAAAAGAAGTGGGAGATACCCAGCGGTGGCTGAGCGGTGCCACTATATATTGGGGGTTTTTTTGCCAATACCACAATATATACTTGACATCCGTTGCGGCCTGTGCTAATGTCCCAAAATAGGTAGATTCCGTGGCTGGTGCGTTCCTGTAAACTTCTCCAGTAATTTCAACAGCTCCTTTCGGATTTCGCTTGCAGCATAGTCGCCGAAGTGGACGCTGCGGCCAAAAGAGTCAGGGTCCACGTCAGCTTATGAGATGATAGCATTTGTTGCTGGCCTTTTTGTGGGGGTGTTCATCGGGATTTTTGTCGTGTGCCTTTGTTTGACGGCAAAGGAGGCAGACGTATACAGCCAGGATTGATGCAATAGGTCAAGCAGTTTCGGCTCTGGGGACCCCGCCATCATGTCCTCCAGAAATGTAGGCACGCTTGTGCTGCAAGTATCACACCCCCAGAGCCGAATTCCCAGCATTTTCGAGCCTCCGCAGCCGCAGATCCACGGTCTGGGCTGACGGAGGTTTTTTGGTTCAAGGAGGTTTGGCTTGAAGGCAGGCATCCATTTCGGCATCGGCCTTCTAGCTGCGTTGGCAGTAATGGCATTTTGCGCCGGTGGTTGCGGCAAAAAGGCTGAAGAAGGGCTGCAAGATGTGACTTATCGGCTCAAATGGCTCTTTAACACCAGTGTTGTGGGTGATCTTTACGCCGACGTACACGGCATTTTTGCAGACCATGGACTGCAGGTGACCATCAAGGAGGGCGGCCCTGAACGAGATGCGATTAAGGAGCTCGAGCTTGGCCACGCCCAATTTGGTGTGGCCTCGGCGGATCAGGTCATACGGGCTGCATCCAAAGGCGCCCCGATCGTCGTGATTGCCCAGCTTTTTCAGGCCAATCCCCTCCAATGGATCTACCGGTCCGAGAAGACCTCTATCCATGCCGTTCACGACTTAAAAGGCAAGACCATTGGCGTGACATACGGCGGCAACGATGAGACCATTATGAAGGCCCTTCTGACCAAGTACGAAATCACGAGAAACGACGTCCGGTTTTTCAGTGTTCGGTACGATTATACGCCCTTTTACAGAGGGGAGGTGGATCTTTGGCCTGTTTATCAGAATGCCGAAGGGATCATCATTGGTGAAAAACTCCGCAGAGGAGGAGAGGCGGTGCGCTTCTTCAATCCCGATGCCTTCGGCATCCGCTTTGTGGCGAACTCCGTCATTACCACCGGGCACCTGTTCCAAGAACGACCCGAAACCGTGCGAAAATTTGTGAGGGCGTTGCTCGAAGGATGGCGGGAAGCCCTTGATCCGGCAAACGAAGAAAAGGCTGTCGAAACCATGCACCAGTTTGACAAGGACACACCCATTCACATGATCAGGAGGCAGGTCGCAGCCACAAGGTCGCTTGTGAAACCCTCCCTGGGGACACCGATAGGAGACATTGATCTTGAGGCCTGGGTTCAGACAGAAAAAATCATGGTGACCCAAAGGCTGATCCCCGGGCCGGTATCTGTGCCAAGGCTTTTGAGGCCTTATTCAGAGGCTGTTGACGATTGAACGTTGACAGACTCGTAAAATCCACTTTTTACGAAACCATCAACGTTGAGCGCCTAACAGATCATGCATAACGGCGAACGGTAAACGAATAACGGCTAAACCGTCCAGTCTGGTATGAAATGGAGGATATGGTCCTTGACCTCCTCAAACTCCTGAGCATCTATCTCTGATTCCACCTCTTCGGCGTCAAACCAGCATATGGATTGCCCCCTGTGATTGTAAACGTTGAAGATGCGCCTCCCGTCTTCAGCGGGATGCTCCATTTCTACCACCTCGGCCACGATCTTCTTTGCCTGTTCATATGGCAGGTATCGCCGTTCGTCCATCAGCGCCTCTCCATCAAACCAACGGCGTTGGGAAAAAGATCTCCTCGTAAAGATTCAAGGCATAGCGATCGGTTATGCTGGCAACAAAGTCACAGACCTTGCGTTCCTGAGTCGTGCCCGGCGGGAAACGCCCCATCTCCATTTTCTTGAGCTCTTCTTCAAGACCTGCCGGGTTTTCCAACAGCCAGGAGTAAAGTTCCGAGAGGATCTTCTTGGCCTTGACAAACTGGCTGTGTACCTGATCAGACCTGTAAACGTTGTCATAAAGAAACTGCCTGAGCGTGGCCATGGCCTCAGAAACCGATTGACTCACGGCAAGGTGCATCTCCTCATTCTCAATTCGGCTGGATGTCACCAAGTCATTGATCATGGTCCTAACACGCTCAGAATGGGACCGCCCCAACACCTCCACACATTGTTTGGGGACCTGCTTCCAGTGAATGACCCCACTGCGGGCGGCGTCATCCAAGTCATGGTTGAGGTAGGCCATGATGTCGGCAAAGCGCACGACCCTGCCCTCAACAGTGACGGGCACCTCATCAGGCTCCCCGGGCAGAACGGCGCCATCCCCTTTGGAATGTTTAAGGATGCCGTCACGAACCTCAAAGGTCAGGTTGAGGCCTCGGCCTTTTTTCTCCAGCACATCAACCACCCTTATGCTTTGTTCCGGGTGAGAAAAGGCTTCCGAATAGATCTCCTTTATCACCACCTCACCACCGTGTCCGAAGGGCGTATGTCCCAAATCGTGTCCCAGGGCGATGGCCTCGGCCAAATCCTCATTCAATCTTAATGCCCGGGCCATGGTGCGGGCAATCTGCGAAACCTCCAGGGTGTGGGTAAGCCGTGTGCGGTAGTGGTCTCCTAGGGGAGAAAGAAATACCTGGGTCTTCTGCTTGAGACGTCTGAAGGCATTGGAATAGACAATGCGATCGCGATCTCTTTGAAATGCCGTACGAATAGAACAGGGTTTTTCATGGGTGACCCTGCCTCTGGACTCGCTGCTCAAGCAGGCACATGGAGATAGATACTCCCTCTCCCACGCCTCTATCTCCTCCCGGATGGAAGCCGTCTTATACAATGATGGACTTTCTATGGCTTGGGACTTGACCATTCCTCGAGATCCCTCTCAGGCCAGAAACAGGAAGTTGTCGGGATACTGAACTGCAAGTAAGGAAAAAACGGTTATCTTATGGCACAAAGACTAGAATCTGTAAAGACCTATTCCAACCCTGAGCCGTCGGCAGAACATGGGAGCCCTGCCCGCAAGAGGTCTTTGCTCCTTTACTTCTTGTCGAATTCTGCGTTAGGCTTGTTTGTGTGATTCCTATTTGACCAGCGTCATTCACAATATCAGGCAGGAGAGCGATCTAAAATGGATTACGAACACTTTATGGAAAAGGCCCTCGAAGCGGCACGTCAGGCCCTGGGTATGGGGGAATTCCCCGTGGGTTGTGTGATGGTCTATGAGGACAAGGTCCTGGTCACCGGAGCGCGACAGCACAGCACGCCGCAGAGGCAAAATGAGCTGGACCACGCAGAAATGTCGGCTCTGCGTAGGTTGATTGACCTGAGGGAAGGGATAGACAGGGCAAAAGTCACTCTGTTTTCAACCTTGGAACCCTGCCTGATGTGCTATGCAGCGCTTATCGTGAACGGC
>DAOUZN010000073.1 GCA_030665585.1 Deltaproteobacteria bacterium
TCTGGTGGCGGAAATCAATGCCGGCCAGGTCAGAGTGGAGGTTGAACGATACGTCAAAAAGGGGATCGTGCGAGGCTTGAACCTGATGGGTGGAAGGATCCACACCCCTGGCGAGGTCTTAGAGGCCATTCAAGAAGCAAGCCGTCATTAGGCTTTGGTGGCCATCTTTGCCGCGTTGCTTCCAATGACAATTACCAGGGTGAATCGCCAATGATTGAGGAAGGAGGTTAAACATGGAAATTAGCCAGCACCCGTATGCCGAGTTCCTCCGAACAGAGATGATGCCGAACATTTGGTGTTCGGGCTGCCGGATCGGAAGAATCAAGAACGCCTTTATCGAGGCCATTCAACACCTCGGATACGATCCTGACACGTGTGCGGTCGTTTCTGGAATCGGCTGTTCATCACGCATTACGGGTTACCTGAATCTGGACACCATTCACGCCACCCATGGCAGGGCAATCCCCACGGCCCTTGGGGTGAAACTGGCCAACCCGGATCTAAAGGTCACCGTCATGGGCGGCGACGGCGACATTTTGGGCATTGGTGGAAACCACTTCCTCGCCCTGGGCCGCCACGGCCATGATCTTAATGTCTTTTGTATGAACAACTATGGATACAGCATGACAGGTTTTCAGCATGGCCCCACCACACCCCTTGGGGCACGGACCATTACGACCATGGGGGGGAGTCCCTATGCGCCCGTCAATCCTGTTGCTATAGCCCTGGCTGCCGGATACACGTTTGTGGCCCGGTCCACCTCCTCTCATCCCTATCATCTCATGGACTGTATGATTTCGGCCATGAAGAACAGGGGCCCGAGCTTTGTTGAAATACTGGTACCATGCATGCTCTTTGAAAGGCGCAATAAGATAAAATCCCTTGAGGCTCTGTTCTTGAACAAGGCCAAGATAAAGGAGACCTTGAGCGAAGAAGATGTCGATCAAAACGATTTCACCAAGGAGATCAGCCTTGGGATTTTCAGGGATACCCCTGTCCGGGAAAAGCCACAGCTGAGCCTTGTCAAGTCGGCCAAGAAGAAGGCTGTCAAGACATATCGGGTGAATTTTAGATCAAGGGCCAGCGGTATTAAGTATATACAAATTCGCATGGAGGGAACCGGAGGGCAGGGGATTGTTCAGGGCGGCAAAACCCTGATTCACGCGGCCATGAACATGGATCCGAAGTTGAACAGCACCCTGACCAAGCGATATGGGCCTGAGATGAAAGGGGGAAGCTGTGTAACGGATGTACTCTTATCTGCTCAGCCCATTGACTATCCTTTTGTAGAGGTTCCGGACCTGCTTCTGATGATGTCCGACATTGTCACCAAGGAACGGGGCGGCGCGGTGATCATTAACGATAAGGGCACAATCGTCGCAGATGAGTCCATGGTGGATCTCAGTTTGTTGGATGGCCTTCCCAGTACCGTCAAGGTTTTTGGGGTGCCGGCCACTCAGATTGCTCGTGATAACTTCAGAGTCGTGGTGGCTAACAATGTCATGATGGGCTTTGTATGTAAGACAACATCGATCATCGAAAAGAATTGTATCAAAGCGGCTATCCTGAAGTCCGCCCCTCCGGGGACGGAGGAGATGAACCTGGCTGCATTTGAAAAGGGTTACGAGTTTGGCAAGCCCTGAGCCAATGGCAAGAACCGTTTTGATGATCGCTCAAAAAAGCCTGGACCATTCCCTTTCTTGACTTAATGAAGATGCAAGGGAGGCGTGAGCGGCCAATTGCCGCTTGCGCCGACAGCGGTTCAAAGATCTAAAGAGTTACCAGGCATGGAGTATGAGAGATCTGCTGGAACGATTTTGAATGACGCACAGCGAATAACGATAGGGCAGGGAAACCATGAAAAATGAAGTTTCAATACGGAGGTATTGGAATATAGAGCACTGCACGATACCTGTTGGTAAGGTCACGATCATTGCCGGTTTTTGTAAAGGTGGAGACGATTGTGATGACTGCATAAAATTGTGCCCTGAGAAGGTGTTGGAGCGGGGCACTGTGCCCAATGAGAGAGGTTATTTCCCCCCTGTCTTGGTGGCTGAGGGCAAATGCACCGTCTGCGGCAGGTGTCAGCTTTACTGCAGTGAGAATGCCATCTTTGTGGAGAAAACGGGTGAACGCATCGTGACCCCTGAAGAGATAGCCATAAGAGAGGAGAAATCACAGTAGATGTCGGAGGATCGCATAGGAGTCTTTGTTTGTCATTGTGGGACCAACATCGCCGGGCCTGTGGACTGCCATAAAGTGAGTGAGGCCGTCGCTCGCACCGGGGTTACCCTGGTTAGGGAGCATTCTTACATGTGCACCGGGGGACAGAGCCAGATCGTCAGCGATATTGAGGAGTACAGGTTAGACAGGATCGTTGTGGCGGCCTGCTCTCCCAGGATTCACGAGGAGACCTTTCGTGCCGTCTCTACGGTCGCCGGGCTCAATCCGTTCATGATGGAGATGGTCAATATGCGGGAGCAGTGTTCTTGGTGTCATGCCCATGAGCCCGATGAAGCCACACAAAAGGCCATAGACCTCGTGCTGATGGGCGTCGAAAAGGTAAAGCTTAATGAGCCGCTAATCCCTCTTCAGGTGCCTATGACCAAGAAGGCCTTGATTGTTGGGGGCGGCATCAGCGGTATTGAAGCTAGTTTGCAGCTTGCCGATCTTGGCCATCAGGTGATTCTGGTGGAGAAAGGCCCCACCATAGGCGGTAAGATGGCTCAGCTCAACAAGATCTTTCCAGACCAAAACTGTAGCCCGTGAATCCTCGGGCCGAAGATGGTGGATGTCGGTCGGCATCCCAACATTGAACTGCTCACCATGTGTGAGGTCGTAGAGGTCAAGGGGTATGTGGGAAGCTTTGAAGTCACACTAAGAAAACATCCGAGGTATGTCACGGAAGATTGTACGTTTTGCGGGGAGTGCTTACAGCGGTGCAATGTTTTCGCTGAAGACGATTTCAATGTGGGCCGCGCCCTGAGAAAAGCGATATATACGCCTTTTCTCCAGTCTATTCCCAGGCAGTACGTGGTGGATGACAAGGCATGCATCCATTTTTCCGAGGAAGGCTGCGAAAAATGTTTGGAAGATTGTAAAAAACATGCCATCGACTTTTCTCAAACGGTTGAAGAAGAAACGCTCCATGTGGGAACCGTTATTGCCGCTACCGGTATCAGGCCATACAATCCAACGGGATTGTATGGGTACGGAGATAAGCGTTTCCCGGATGTGATTACCTCTATGGAACTCGAAAGGATGATGTCCCCAGAGGGACCGACGAACGGGAAGGTAATCCGGCCATCCACGGGTGAGCGACCTGGAAATGTTGCCTTCATTCAGTGCGCAGGTTCAAGATCTTCGAAAGAAGGACAGCTCCCCTATTGTTCTAAACTATGCTGTCCCAATACCGTAAAGAACGCCCTCCTCTTAAAGGAGCCCTTCCCTGACATTGACATATACGTGTTCCACAGCGGCATTCGAACCAGCGGCAACAGACAGGAAAAGATGTTCCTCGAAGCAAGGAGACAAGGGGTTATCTTTGTCAACGCCTTTCCTGAGGTCACGGAAGGTCATATTTTGACCTTTTCCGATCCCATCCTGGGACAAGACAGGCCCTTGCAGAAACAATTTGATCTGGTGGCTTTGGCCGTGGGGATTGTTCCGGCCGCACAGGAGATGTCCAACGTTCTGGGTGTCCCCTTGGGAAAGAGGGGGTTCATCAAGGAGGACAATCAATTGTCTCCAAGTTCCACCCCCACCAGCGGCATTTACTTCGCCGGTGCCGTAGGAAGTCCGTCCGACATCAAACAGTGCATTGAACAGGCTGGCAATGCAGCCATGGAGGTGTCGAAACATTTCCAGAAAGACTTTGCGGAGCTTTCTCCCATTATAGCAAAAGCAGACACGGAGAAATGCACGGGCTGCGGCAAGTGCGGCAATCACTGTCTGTTCGGCGCCATTCGTATAGAGGATAAGGTCGCCGTCATCACAGAGGCCATGTGTCGGGGATGTGGCAATTGCTTGAACGCGTGTAAGTTCGATGCCATCTCCATAGCAAATTATACTGAACAGCAAATAAAGGTTCAGCTCATAGAAGCCCTGAGAAAACCGGAAGATAAGATCATTGTCTTTGCCTGTCATTGGTGTTCGTACGCAGGGGCGGATTTTGCAGGTACCAGCAGGCTGCAGTATAGTCCCAAGACCAGGATCATAAAGACCATGTGCTCTTGCCGTGTAAGAACGGATCTCATCAAGTATGCCTTTGCTTTAGGCGCTCCAAAAGTCGTTGTTTCAGGCTGTCACCCAGGAGACTGCCATTATCTGGATAACAACATGTTCACAAAAAGTCGTGTGACGAAGTTAAAAGAGCAGCTAAGCAGTAAAGGCATCAATCCTGAGAGACTCATGCTGGAATGGGTGTCTGCTTCCGAGGGACAGCGGTTCGTTGAAACCATCCGTAGGATGGAACAGCTGGAAGTGGACGAAGATGAGATAGAGATGAGTAAAATGATTTTTAGCCGACCCGAGAAGCCAAAAAGTAGGAGAAAAAAGGTAAGATTAAACCCAGATAGGAAATCAACTTGACTCCTTGTCAATGTCTGCGGTATTAGATAAACTCTCAATGAGTCAAGGCTCAATGAGGCGGGGCCTGGGATCAGCATTCAGTGGTCAGTCAAGGATAGATATTTGAACATTTGTAACACGTTAGATCTTTGAAACGCTGGTCGCGCAAGAAGAGGTGGGCATTTCAATATGATTCTAGCATAGGAGGTGAATGTATGAAGAAAAGACGAAAGTCATACAGCGTCGATGCGGTAGTCAGATTCTTTCTCCAGTATTATAACATTCCCACTAAGCAAGATGTCGAGAAAATCTTAAAGAGAATGGATCAACTGGAAGCGGCGGTTAAGGGGCCAAAGGTATCGGCAAGGACGGCCAGAAAAGCCGGTCGACGGACAACCGCCGGGAAAAAGGGGCGAGCCGCCAAAGGTCGGCCGGGGATAACAGCTACGGAAAAGGTCTTGAGTATTCTCAGAAGATCCCGCAAGGGGGTGGATGTGCCAGCGCTTAAGGCAAAGTCCGGGTTTGAGGACAAGAAGATTCGCAACATCATCTTCAGGCTCTCCAAGCAAGGTACCGTTGAAAGGGTGGGACGAGGCACATATGCTATCCGATAATCCGTGGAAGGCATTTGAAAAACTCTCCTTCTAACGCCCTCAGATGCCTTTTTCCCAAAATGCTCAACGTCCTTCGCAAAACACTTTTTGCAAGTCTGTCCTTGTGGACCTTGAAAAGAATTGAACGATTTGCGACGGTCTCAACAAAAACTCTCCGACGATAGATATTGCTTTGCCTGCGGCTCTCTGAACCCTATTGGCCTCCACATGGAGGTTTCCTATCTTCAAGAAAAAGCGGTCAGCAAGCTTTCTCTGAAGCGAGAATTCCAGGGATGGCATGATATCGTGCACGGCGGTGTAGTGGCCACTATCCTTGATGAAATCATGGCCCATGCCGTGATGCATTATGTAGGAAAAGGGGTGACCACCTCGCTTCAGATTACTTACCGGGTCCCCTTGCCTGTGGAGCAGGAGGTCAGCGCGGTGGGTTACGTGGTGGAAAGAAAGAGCCGGGTTGCTGTGGCAAGAGGTGAAATCCGAAGGCCAGGCAACGAGAAAGTCATAGCCACGGGAGAGAGCCGGTTTATCTTGCTCCCATAACGCATCCACCACGACGAAGGCCACTGCATCACACTGCTCAGGAAATCTTCTTAAGTGCTGGGCGGTTTGTCTGCCCTGTGCGAGACAAAAGACACGCCATCCTCGCCTAGCCCGCAACAATCCCGCAAATGATGCCGGAATCATTGGGGCCACGGAAAGGCACCCTGAGGATTTCCTTGACTCCAACCCTGTCTAACATCTTCGTGATTTGAGCCTCTGAATAGGACCGGCCCTCATCCGTATTGATGAGCATGTTGAGAGAAAAAAGTGCCGGGAAAAGAGGTCCGTCGAAGGAGTCCTCCAAGATAAAATCGTGAATCAAAATCAACCCACCGGGCTCCAGGGCCGAGGCCACCTTGGTGATGACCCCTTTACATACCTCAGGTCCTTCCCCGTGAAGGATGTGGGAAAGCCATGCGACGTCGTAGGTCCCCGTGACGTCCTCCTCAACATAATCGCCAGGCGTGAAGGTGATCCGATCACTCAAGTCGAACCGGTCAATAGTTTGGATGGCAAAAGGCTGTGTGGTGGGGAGGTCGTAGACCGTGGCTCGAAGGCGGGGGTTTGCCAAACAGAAATGAATAGCGTAAGTGCCCGGTCCCCCACCCAGATCAAGCAAGTGTTGTCGCCCTTCAAGATCAATTTGGCGGACCAGCTGGGGAGCGATCTCCATGGCAAGGTTGAACATGCCCATCAGGAAACTTTCTCGTTCTTCCGCTTCACCAAAAGAGGACCTCTTTCTAACCGGCTTGCCGGTCACAACCGCTTGGGACAGCTGTGACCAGGCGTGGACCAGATGATGATGATGCATGATGATGTGGCCTATATACTCCGCTGATGCCTTTACCAGGAAGGTTTTGGCCTCTGCGGTGTTGGCGTATAAATCATCACACTTGATAAGAAGCCCCATGGCCGTCAGGGCATTGAGGAGTATTTTTATGCCTCTTACATCCGCACCCAATCTTTGGGCCATTTCCTCAGCACGGAGTTGATCATTGCCGATTAGAGAAAAGATCTCAAGGTGCACCCCGGTCTGCAGGGTGCACGCTTGCCAATAACTCCCTGAGGTCTTCAGCAGTTTTCCAGGATCCCACGGATCCTTGTTCAAGAGATCGTTCTCCTTTCCAAAAAAAGAAAAAGCGCTCAAGACTTCACGCGCCTGTACCCGGTTGGCTTGCAACCATTATAGGTCATGATCGCCATCATATGTCAACAGAACAATGGGTTTCGACTTGCCGGGCTCTTACAGAATTGATTTGATTTCAGCTCACTTTTTCGCTACGCTCCATGTGGTTCTGGGTATGATCAGAATCCTGGATCTTGCATGGGGCACATGCCACAAGGAGGAAAGGAGTATATCATGAGAGAAGGTGTGCTTGCTGTGTTGATGGTGTTTCTCTCGGTTCAGGCAACCATGGCCGGCAACTTCCCGATTAGTGAAGACACAGAGACCTGCCTCGCTTGCCACCGCTCTTTGAACCCGGGCATTGTGGCGGACTGGGAGAGAGGCCGCATGGCCAAGATCACCCCAAGAGCGGCAAGAAGTATGATCCAAAAAAAGCGCAGGGTTTCATTTGGGGAGGTGCCCGAGAAACTGGCAGGCGTTAGCGTGGGCTGCGCCGAGTGCCATACCCTGAACCCCGAAAAGCATGGCGACACCTTTGAGCATGATGGGTACCAGGTCCATGTGGTGGTGACCCCCGAAGACTGTGCCACTTGTCACCCTGTTGAACGACAACAGTATAGTGAGAATCTGATGTCCCACGCCTATGGGAACCTGCAGAACAATCCGGTTTACCGTGATTTGGTAAACTCAGTGAATGGCTTCCAGTCCTTTGAAGATATGAAGACGACCTATAAGATGCCTGATCATGAGACCGACGCGGATTCGTGTTTTTATTGCCATGGTACGGTTGTCAAGGTCACGAGCATGGAGACTCGGGATGCCGCAGAGGGACAGATGTCATTTCCCGTCCTGTCCGGGTGGCCCAATCAGGGGGTAGGGCGTATCAATCCTGACGGGAGCAAAGGGGCCTGTACGGCTTGTCATACGCGACACCAGTTTTCTATTGAGATGGCCAGGAGGCCTCACACGTGTTCCGAATGTCATAAGGGTCCGGATGTGCCGGCATACAGCGTCTACACGGTGAGTAAGCACGGAAACATATACGCTGCGCTGGGCAAGGGTAAGACCTGGCACTTCAATACGGTCCCTTGGACCGTGGGAAAGGATTTCTCGGCCCCCACCTGTGCCACCTGCCATGTTAGTCTTATCGCATCCAAAGCCGGTAAGATCATAGCGGAACGGACCCACCGAATGAATGATCGCATCGCATGGCGGATTATGGGGTTGATTTACGCCCATCCCCGCCTGAAGTCTGCTGATACCACCCTTGTAAGAAACAAGGCTGGATTAGCCTTGCCCACTGAGCTGACCGGAGAGCCTGTGATGAAATATGTGATCGATGCCAGGGAGCAGGACAGTAGGCGAAAGACGATGAAAGCGGTTTGTCTTTCTTGCCACAGTTCAGGGTGGGTGGATGGACAGTTCGCGCGGTTTGAAAATACCATCAAGACTACAAATGAGATGACACGGACCGCCACCAAGATCATGCTGTCGGCCTGGGAAAAGGGGGCAGCTAAGGGGCTAGCTCAGAAGGACAGCATTTTCAATGAGGCCATTGAAAAAAAGTGGGTGGAGCAGTGGCTGTTCTTTGCCAATTCGACCCGTTATGCATCAGCCATGGTGGGCGCAGACTACGGCGCCTTTGCCAACGGACGGTGGTACATGTCGAAGAACATCCAGGAGATGACGGACTGGTTGGAATTTAAGCTGAACGAGCAGAAGTGATGGTTTCGTAAAAAGTCGTTTTTACTCACTCCGTATGTTTAACCAAAGGCTGGAAGACAGAGGCTATGCCAAATAGTTATCTGGAATGGACCTGTGAGAACGGACAGGTTCATCATCTTGAAATCGTTGACAAGATTTTTATCGGACGGGGCTGCCGAGGTATTGAAGAATCAAAACGGATTATTGTCAAAGACCCGGGAGTATCCCGGGATCATGCCATCATTAGCACGACTCGTTTGGGTCTTCAGATCACAGACATGAGCAAGAATGGTGTCTGGGTCAACGATGTGCGGATGGCGGCTGGGTCATCACAGGATCTGAAGGATGGCGATCTCATCCGCGTTGGGGATGCTGTGATCTGTGTGAGGTGTCCGGGTCTTGCCCTTGATGACGAAGATATGGAGCGTACGAGGAGCGGACCTGTTGAGATGATCGTAACCAGTCTGGTTGCTGATGTGAGAGGCTTTTCAGGCTTGTCACAAAGGGAGAATTCGTCTGAAGTCTATGCTGTGATGAGAGATGTCTTTGGGACGCTGACGACGATTGTACGTGATTTCAAGGGCACGATTAAGGACTACGTTGGTGACGCGGTTTACGCCTTCTGGGATCATGGTGTTCAACCGCGGAAAGAACAGGCCCTTCTGGCCTGCCGCGCTGCGCTTAAACAGTTGCAAGCCCTTGATCAAAAGGGGTTTTCCACATTGTCCGGCAGATATCCGGCTGCCGAAGGTTTGCCGATGGGATGGGGGATCACGACCGGCAAGGTGACCATGGCGCACTACAGTTCGAGAGCGGCTGATTTGGCCTTGGTAGGAGACGCCACCAATCTGGCGTTCCGCTTGTCCGGTATGGCGAACAAAGATCTTTCCAGTCCAATTGCCATGTGCTCTCAAACGGCCGACCTGGTGCAAGATACCCTGTCGCTAGTGGACCTCGGATTCTTTGCCGTTCGAGGACGCACAGGGCAGGAACATCTTTATGGCATCAGGTCGTAGGGCTTGAAAAGGATAGACGCCAGGCAGTCTGGTCATTCAAGCACGCCTGAGCCAATCAAAGAACGGCAAACTTCCTGACTGCCGCAGGGATCTTCAATTTTCAATGAGGCCTTGCTCCTGCCCTGTCGATGTGGTAACTCGGTGGCCGAGTAGGACGTCACATGAGATGAAGAGGCATCACCCATGAAATGCCCAAAATGCCAATCTGAACTCTTTGAAAAGGCCAAGTTTTGCAGTGAGTGCGGTAACCGAATCAGATCGGAGGAACATGCCCGGTCGAGCACCTTATCGCCCTTAGGCGGAGAAAACATTACAGGCAGAAGCAGTGCTGGCGGCGTGGTGAAAACCCCTTCCGGCCTTAAACGGACGTTGTCTACCGAGCTGGTGGGTAGACAAACTGCACGGGACACGTCCGTTGACTTGAATCCATTGGTCGAGAGCCAAACATGGGAAGCAGGGCAGAGGATGATACAGAAAGGAGACGGGAATAGAGACCTCCTTTTCTTGATCAAGGGGCGTGTTGAAATATTAACGAGCCCAGATGGGGGAGATCTTGTACTCAATGAAGTTGACGCCCCACACATCCTGGGCGATATCGCCTTTCTTTCCGGCCTTCCCAGAACAGCTACCGTCATGGCAAAAAC
>DAOUZN010000123.1 GCA_030665585.1 Deltaproteobacteria bacterium
GCTGAGTCCGTGAATGAAATAAAGGTCGATATAATCCGTTTTCATCCTTTCCAAGGATCGATTCAGCAGCCGAGTCATACCTTTCGGATCTCGGGCATCGGATTTGGTTACCAGAAAGACTTTTTTGCGGGTCTCGGGGTATCTGGAAAAGAACTTCCCGATGCCCTTCTCGCTCTTTCCCCCGAGGTAACAGTCTGCTGTATCCCAATAGGTGACGCCCCACTTTAAGGCCTGCTTCAGCATGAGCTGGTTGGATGGAATGTCGAACATGCCCCCCAAGGCAAGGCAGGAGACCTGCACACCTGTCTTTCCGAAAGGTCGGGTGGGCACCACTCGGGGCTTGGGGCTGTCCGCAGGTGTTTCACTGGAAGCCCTTGCCATGACGCTTGTGGAAAGCAGCACCGACCCCAGACCCGCTGCCCCTGCGCCCTTAAGCCATTCTCTTCGTGACAAACGTTTTCCTTCTTTTTTGGTCATAAGTTGTTCCCTCCGTTTTCCCTTCATTGTTCTACGATAAAAGGAGCGCATGCGCCTTGCTCCGAGACTCGTTTTCTGCGGTCACCCGGATGGCCCGTCGGCCACTCACGGGGCATTCGTGCTCGCAAATCCCACAGCCGGTACAGCGTCTTAGGTCCACGTGAGGCTGCTTCAGCCGAATCTGAATTTCCAGGTTGTTTCCTGGCTCCGGCATGCCTTTCTGGGTAGGGTCCGGAGAAAGCACCAAGACGCTCTCCGTGTTCTCCTGGATCTTCCAGCGCCCATTTTTTTCCTGAGTGATCGCGCGACAAAAATAGTCTCCTGTTGCCACTGCCCCTGGTCTTAAGTGGCTGCCTTGTAACGTTACCTTCATCCCATGAACGGACTTGACCATGAAAGGAGCTTCCCTCACAGGGCTAAAATGTTCCCGCGTAAAGATCGCCTTAGGACTCACCGGACAGTTTTCCTGGCAGACGATGCAGGGCTTGTCCATGGCCCAGGGAAGGCATCGGCCCCGGTCCACGAAAGCGGTCCCCAGCCGGAGGGGGCCGGCTTGGGCGAAATCGTTTTTTCCCTGTTTTTCGTCCACGGTGATGGGCCGTATGGCAGCTGTGGGACAGACATGTCCGCAGGCAATGCAGTTGTATTGGCAGCCGCTGGTGCCGACCCGGAAGTCTAAAGTGGGCGTCCAGAAGCCTTCCAGGCCTCCCTGGAAATGGGCCGGGTGAATAATGTTGGTGGGACAAATCCGCATGCATTGTCCACATTTGATGCACCGTTTGAGGAAATCTTCTTCCATCAGGGCCCCTGGAGGGCGTATGAGCGTGGGAGACCAATTTGCACCCAAGGTGCCGCCAAGGCGTGTCACGGGTACAGCGGCCACGCCCGAAAGCAGGGACACCACAAAATCCCTTCGAGAAAGGTCCGGCGAAACGACTTCTCCCAATTCGGAAGGCGTCGTGCGATAGCCCATGAGATCCTCTGGACACGTGTCCAAACAGTTCATGCAAAGCACGCATTCGCTGATCCGAATCTTGGCCGAAGGGTCACAGGCCCCTTCACAAAGCGCTTCACAGCGGGCACACTGACTGCATTCGCTTTGATTTTTCCCCACACGCCACAAGGCATAGCGGCTCAGGATCCCAAACAAGGCTCCCAAGGGGCACACAAACCTGCAATAGAAGCGAGGTGTGCTCAGGTTCAACAAAACGGCGGTCAAAAAGACTGCTCCTATGAGCCATGCCCCTTGTGTGTGACGCTGGCTGACGGCCAGTTGATGCGTGCCCCCGTCAACAAGCGGTAGGATCACTAGATTGACAGAGCGGTGGATCAGAGGGATGGGATCCAAGAGCCCGGTTTGCAGGGATGCCCCGATCAGGGAATGGCCGGACCAGGACCATGCGAGAAGCATCCACACCGCGACACAGACTGCGACCCAATAGGCCATCCTGGCTTTCTTTGCAGCAACTTTTCGTAAGGTGAGAAAAAGTACTACCAACAAGAAAACGATAAACAGCACCCACCCAGGCCAAGACTGCCCAGGAGAAAGCCCCAGAAGATCAGGAAAACCGGCAAGCAACTCCCCGGCCGCCGCCCCAAGAAGAAAGAGGAGAAGGACATACTTGACAGATTGAGCGCGATGATAACGGTTTCTGGCTGCCTTTTTGGCAAGGGTTTTCTTACGGCTTCCCAGAAAGCTCACGAAATGGTGGAGGGTCCCAAAGGGACAGGCCCAGCTGCAGAAGAACCTTCCTAAAAGAATCGTCAAGACCACGGTCACCAGCGCCCAAAGCAACCCCGCATACAGGGCGCGGGTGGTGAGTACGGTCCCAAGGGCTACCAGGGGATCTAATTGGAGAAACCAGTTTATGGGCCAGCCCCGCAGTTGCCACCACGTTTCCCCAACGGATGCCACCACGCAGAACCATAAAAAAAGCAGGAAAAAGAATAGCTGACTGATTTGCCGGGCTCTGACGATTCTCACAGGCGGTCTTCCATCCGATCAGCCCACGTGATCTCGAAAGGGCTTGATGGACTCATAGTCGGATTGCCCCACCCCTTCGGCCTGGGCCTTGGCAATGTAGGGAAGGTCCGAGGCGGTTTTTCCCAGCAGGGTTGCCCCGAAAGCGTCTGCAGCCACTTGGTCTGTGCTCACGATCATCGTGTTTGTCTGCTTCAAGTCCGCCAGGGACCCCCCAGTAGGACCGTTGGTCATCATGGTCCATGTGCCATCCAAGATCACCAGCGTGGGGGAAACCATCATGGCGAGCTCTTTGATGATGTTGTGGATATCCTGGTGAAAGAGGTTTCTGCGGCCCCCTAGAAGACCATACCAATTTTTCATGGTCATGGATGCGCCACTCCTGTGGTGGTCCTTGACAGGGGCGATGCCGATGACCTTGTCCACGGCCTCAAGGGGCGCGTAAAACAAAGGCCAATCCTTGATTAATGTCCCACCTTGCAAGGTTGTGGGTTTGAAACTGCTTTTTCTGGGGATCACCACCTGGGCCCCCACCGAACGGGCCGCCTGAGCAATACCCGTGAGGGTAAAGCAGCTTGCCGGGTCGTTGATGGGGTTGTCCGTGACCGCGACCGAAGACGCCCCGGCTTTGAAACACAGCCTGGCGACTTCGGCCACCAATTCAGGATTTGCAGTCGCTGAGAGGATGGGTGGCATGGCAAAGGCAGCGTTGACTTTGACAAGCACCCGGTCGCCTGGACGGACAAAGGCTTCGATGCCTCCCAGGGTCTTGAGTGCGCGCTGGACCGTCTTGACGCGATCCTCGCCGGTCACGATGCTCATTTGACCGTTCCTAGCAGGCATGGAAAAGTCGGGAAGGGTGACGAGAGCCCCTTTTTCTTGGGAGCGTTGGGGCGCCTTTGAATCGTAGAGGGACAGACTCAGGCCTCCGGCCGCCGCAACGCAAGCACCGGCCTTGGCCGAACGAATGAGGAATTCCCGCCGGGTCATGGATCGCTCTTCGGAGGATGTGATCATCGGACCGCCTCGACGAGGTGCCCGTTAAGCATCGAGGCCAGCTTCTCAGCCGCCTTCCGGGTTGGTGCTTCGTGGACGCCGGCAACGTACCGGCCGTGACGGAAAATGAGTTCAAAGGTATCCAGTATCTCGACCAACGCACCTGACGTGAGATCCGTGCTCAAAGGGACGGCGGTGCCACCACTTTCCAACAGAAAGGCGTGGTAGGCCTTCACCACCCTTTCAGCCTCTTCAGGAGCCTCTTTTTTGGATAGGAAGGCCAGCAGTTCTTCGCCCTCCACATGATAACGGGCTGTGAAGCAATTTTTCAGGCCGGAAAAGCCGAAGGCATTGGAAACAAAGAAGACGATACTGCCTTCCTCCAGATGGTTCCTGGCAAAAAGCGCCAGGTCCTCAATGTCATGTGCATCAACCGAGGTTTTTTTGACAAAGTTCTTCCCGAAAGCAACCATGGATTCCATCAGGCCCTCCGAAGGCACCGAAGCGATGATCTCCACGTAGTATCTCCCGTGGACCCAAAACAAGGCATTTCTTGTTCTGTAGGAAAAAGGAGTGAGATCCAAAGGCGTTGCCTCATCACGCTTTTGAGTGCTGTAGACTGCAAAGGCCTGGTGAAGTGTTCCCATGTCGTAGACAAAGACCTCCATCCACGATCGGGGATCATTACGGCTTGCAAAACGCTGGCATTGAAGGTTTGAAAATCCTGCCGAAAGGTACAGTTCTGCCTTGCCGTTTATCTTGTCCGATAGGGTTTCAGGGCCGAAGGATTCAAGAGGGCCAAAAACGCTCATGTCTTGAGGCACGAATTGCCCGAGATCCAAGGGCGGCAGAGATCTTGGCACGATCTTGCCCGGCGCCTGAGATTCGAGAGCACTAGGGACAAAAAGGGTTGGATCATAGTGGGATTGTCTAACAAAAACCCCTATGATAATCGCTGCCAGCGTGCCCATGATGACCCAGGAAACAGTGCTCTCACGCCGACTGGGCGGGCTTTTTCCTCGAACCACGCTTGTCT
Source organism: Deltaproteobacteria bacterium (assembly GCA_030665585.1). Lineage (GTDB taxonomy): Bacteria > Desulfobacterota > Desulfobacteria > Desulfobacterales. The sequence goes on from DAOUZN010000123.1 coordinate 4,491, forward strand.
CCTAATCTCCTGGCCTGGAAATGACGCGACCCATTACGTCTCAACAAATTTCAGTGCCACGGAGTTGATGCAGTAGCGAAGCCCTGTGGGTGGTGGCCCGTCATGAAATACGTGCCCGAGGTGGGCGCCACATCGGTGACACAACACTTCCGTCCTTTTCACGAAAAGGCTGTTATCCGCAGCGGTCTTGATGTGTTCTTCTGCAATCGACGCCCAAAAGCTGGGCCAACCCGTGCCGGAGTCAAACTTGCTGCCTGAACTAAACAGGTCTAGGTCGCAACACACGCAGCGGTATATTCCCTTACCTTTAAAGTCGTGATATTCTCCTGAAAACACTCGTTCCGTTCCCTTCTTCCTGGTAATCCTATATTGCTCCGGCGTGAGTATCCTTCGCCATTCTTGATCGCTCTTTATGACTTTCTCAAGCATGTTCGCTCCTTCTTGCTTTGTCAATTGAGAACTCCTTTTGGACACGTTTGCCCTTTGTCTTTGAGCGGTTGTAGTCTCTTCGCCGGTCACCAAAAGGCTGAATGACAATAAAAGAACAACGACTTGAAAGGCCGTTGCAAGCCTAGCTTTCATGGCGGGTCTCCTTCATGCTTATTCTGCAAAGTCGGTATGCAAACACTCTTGCCGGCCCCTTCCATTGCGCGTGGACCGGTGATCCTCGATCACGTTCTACTTTTTTAATAATAAGTATGAAGTCTCCCGCTGGCAACACCATCCATCTCCAAGAAAATTCTTCCATGACCTCCGCCTCTTACCTTCTTGCGACAGGCATGCATTGATATTTTCTATAGAACGACCACATCTATATCGATATTATATATTGGACCTGTAGCAGTTTTTCGAATATTCTTAAATAAAAAAGCTTTAACCTCCGGTACGGCAGCAGGACAGAAGGTGAGAGTTTGAAGAACATACTTATTTCGTCGTGGTCTTATCGTGTGATCCGGATTGGCCTTGGCATGCTCTTTGTGTGGGCCGGCTGGGTCAAGCTAATTGATCCGGAAGGGTTTGCCGAGATTATTTCTGGGTATGCATTGGTGCCAGGGAGCTTGCTGGTCCCCGTGGCCATTGGTCTTCCCGTCTTGGAGGTGGTGGCCGGTCTGGGCTTGATTTTCGACGTGCGAGGCAGCCGGGGCCTCATCTTCGGCCTTCTGGTCATGTTCGTCTTTGTCCTGTGGTTCGGAATTCTGAAGGATTTG
>DAOUZN010000063.1 GCA_030665585.1 Deltaproteobacteria bacterium
CTGCGCGAGGCGGTGGAAACCGCAGACCCCTTCCACCTGGTGATCCTTGATCAGATCATGCCGGAGATGGACGGCGAAGCCCTGGGCCGCGCCATCAAGTCGGAGCCGGCGCTCAAGGAGACGCCCCTGGTTATGCTCACCTCTTGGGGCCGGCGAGGCGATGCAGCCCGGGTGAAGGAAATCGGTTTCAGTGCCTACCTGACAAAGCCCGTCAAGCACTCACAGCTATTCGATTGTCTGGTGACGGTCCTTGGCGAAGAACCCGTCAGGACCGAGGAAGATGAAAAGCCGCCCCTGGTGACGCGTCACAGCCTGGCTGAGGCAAAACGCAAGGTGCGCATCCTGCTGGTGGAAGACAACATTGTGAATCAGAAGCTCGCCGTGCGCCTTCTTGAAAAGATGGGCTACCGTTCCGATGCGGTGGGTAACGGCCGAGAGGCGGTCAGGGCCCTGGAGATGGTTCCCTATGATGTGGTGCTCATGGATGTGCAGATGCCTGAAATGGATGGCTATGAAGCCACCCGGGTGATCCGTGATCCCCAATCCAAGGTTCGAAACCACGAAGTTCCCATCATCGCCATGACCGCCCATGCAATGAAGGGAGATCGAGAACGCTGCATCGAGGCCGGAATGAACGACTACATCGCCAAGCCTATCCGGCCCAAAAACTTTCTTGAGGTCATCGAGCCGTTCCTGCCTGAGTCCCGCGCGGATTGAAGATTCCCTTACGGTCGAATCCCGCCAGCTTCCCCCACGCCCCGAGGCCAACGCTTCAAGAATGGATAAGCCAGTCCCCGAGCTTTGCATAACCACTTTAGGCGGTCATTGGGAACTTCTCAAGACCTCCAATGTCATTTAACGTTTATATGGGTCCATATTTATTCATATTAGCGGTTACAGTCACACTTGTCTCCCAACATAAATAATAGCGCTCCTCTTGCGAGCGGACGATTTATATTGACTTATAATAACAAATATGGTCTAATTCCTCCTAAAAGGAGGTCGATGCCACATGGATAAAAAGACCCTACTGAATACGCGGGAGGTCTCCCATTTTTTGGATATTAATGAAAAGATGGTCTATAGCCTTATTTCGGAAAAGGGGCTACCGGCAACCAAGGTAACGGGAAAGTGGCTTTGTCCCAAGCATCTTGTGGAACTGTGGCTGGAGAACCACACCATTAACTACCCGAAAGACGCCCGTCCCCTGCCCCCTTATCATGGCTTGCTGATTATAAGCGGCAGCAACGACATCCTGCTGGACAGAGCGATGTCACTTTTCAATCGGCTTTATGCGGAACATATGGCCGTCTTCGGCAATGTGGGAAGTCAAGGTGGGTTAATAGCACTGGGGCGGGGCCTCTGCCACATCGCATCAAGTCACCTATTGCAGGAAGATGAAGAGGAATACAATTTTGACTTCGCCCATCAGGAACTGAAAGGGCACCTGCCGGCCGTGGTGAATTTTTGCCAAAGAGAACAGGGTCTCCTGGTGGCCAAAGGAAACCCCAAGGGCATTCGCAGCATTGGTGATTTGGGTCAGGCAGGGATAAGGATTGCCAATCGCCCCTTGGGAACAGGCACCCGCTTGCTCCTTGACCGGGAATTGGAAAAAGCCGGTATCAAAGGGACGGACATTGAAGGCTACGGACGTGAATTTCGGAGCCATTTGGACCTGGGTTTGGAAGTGCTATCTGGCCGGGCAGACGCGGCTCCTGCCATAAAGCCTGTCGCTGCTCTTTTAGGACTGGGCTTCACTTCCCTTCGCTGGGAGCGTTATGATTTACTTGTTTCCAAGGATCGGTTTTTTGAGCAGGGGGTACAGCTTTTTCTCGGCCTTCTGCACGAGCCTTCCTTCCAGGAGTTGGCTGGGGAACTGAAAGGCTATGATCTAAGTCTGTGCGGCAAAGTGGTTTTTCCAAAACAGTCCACAGGGAATGCGGAGGGATGAAAGATGAAAACCGGCCTCGCTTGGATCCTGACACTGCTTGTGGCCGGGTTGACGGTGCCCGGAACAACCCAAGGGGCTGAAAAGGTCCTCAAGATGTCCACCACCACGAGCACGGAAAATTCCGGACTCTTGGACGTGTTGCTCCCTGAGTTCACCAAGGAGACCGGCATTCAAATCAAGGTTTTGGCCAAAGGGACCGGTGCAGCGATCCGCGATGGTATGGACGGCAATGTGGACATCATCTTTGTGCACGCCAAGGAGAGGGAAGAAAAATTTGTCAGCGATGGCTACGGCGCTTACCGGTTGGCGGTGATGCATAACGACTTCGTCATTCTGGGCCCGGCCGCCGACCCTGCGGGGGTCAAAGGGACCCATGATGCAGCCAAGGCGTTGAAGAAGATTGCCATAAGGAAAGCTAGATTTGTATCTCGCGGCGATGATAGTGGCACCCATACCAAAGAAAAGGCCCTGTGGAAGGCCACGGGGTTACCCCTGAAAACCGAGACCACCGAGATAGTGAAACAGGGCAAGAGACAACAGGTCTTTTCCCAGCACCCCGAAGGCCTCGGGCAGTGGTACCTTTCCATCGGGCAGGGCATGGGCAAGACGCTGACCTACGCAGAGGAAAAGCAGGCCTATACCGTGGCTGACCGGGGGACCTACTTGAAGTATAAGTTCGGTAGAAAGCAAGGCCTGGATCTCAAGATTCTCTGCCAAGGAGACCCGGAGCTATTCAATCCTTACGGAATCATCCCGATCAATCCCACAAGGCATCCTCACGTCAAGTTCAAGTGGGCAGACCGGCTTGCCGAATGGTTGGTATCGCCAAAGGCACAAGGCCTCATTGCCCGGTACAAGATCGCGGGGCAACAGGCATTCTTCCCGGACGCGATTGCCAATGCGAGGTAGGTTCCCATGCGTCCCCGCGCTGCCAGCTGACGGATAACGGATTCATCTTATGGATTTTCTCATCGATAGCTTTTTGTCTGCCATGCTGCTCATTGGGTCCCTAGACCCCGGGCTCCTGGAGATTATCGGTGTTTCTCTCAAGGTGAGTTGCACATCAACGCTCATTGCCAGTGTTATCGGGGTTCCGGGTGGATTCATCATCGCCTTTAGCGAGTTCCCCATGAAACGTCTGCTCATCACCATACTCAACACGTTGCTGGCCCTGCCCACGGTCGTGGTGGGGCTCTTTGTCTATGCTTTCATCTCCAGGAGAGGGATCTTTGGCGTTTTTGACCTCCTCTACACCCCGAAGGCCATGATCATCGGCCAGGTAATCCTCATCATACCCATTGTTGCCACTTTTACCATCTCTGCCGTCAGCCGCATCGATGATCGCTACCGAAAGACCGCCCTGACTGTCGGAGCCAACCTCTTCCAGACCGCCTGGATGCTTGTCCGAGAAGCCCGTTTCGGCATTGCGGCTGCGATCATTGCTGCCTTTGGCAGGGTGATCGCTGAAGTAGGAATCAGTATGATGCTGGGCGGCAATGTCAGGGGATTCACCAGGACCATGACCACGGCCATGGCCCTGGAATATGACAAGGGACAGTTCGTGTTGAGTGTTGCGCTGGGGATTGCGCTGCTTGGCGTGAGCTTCGCGGTAAATCTTTTTTTCAACTACTTTCAGGGTAAGGTGAGGGTATAAGCCCCGTGCTCTACGAGCTAAGAAACTTGAAGAAGATATATGATGGACGAACGGTTCTGGATCTGGAGCAGCTTTCCCTGGACCGGGGAAAAATCACAAGCCTCCTGGGGCCCAACGGTGCCGGCAAGACCACGCTCCTGGAGATTATGGCGTTTCTGTCCGGCCCGAGTTCCGGCGAAGTGTGGTTTGAGCAGGAGAAGGTGAATTTCACCACCGGCAAACTGATGCACCTTCGGCGGAAAGTCGTGCTCGTTGAGCAACAATCCATCCTGTTTACGACAAGGGTTTGGAAAAACGTGGCGTTTCCGCTGAGGATACGCGGCGCCTCCAAGGCAAAGCGAGAGCGAATCGTAGAGGAACTCCTAGACCTCGTGGGCATGGGGGCGTTCGGGCATGCAAGGGCCCATAAGCTATCGGGTGGAGAAACGCAGCGGGTCGCCATTGCGCGGGCCCTTGCCTGTTTTCCAGAGGTTGTTCTTCTGGACGAACCCACGGCCAACGTTGATGTGGAAAACCAGATTGCCATCGAGCGCATCATGCAGGAGATCAATCAGAAAAAAGGCATTTCGGTCATCTTTACCACCCACAATATGATCCAGGCGTCAAGGCTGGCAGATGAGACCGTGTTCCTCTACGAAGGAAAGGTGGCGCGGTCCATCTACGAAAACATCTTTAGCGGTCACATTGAAACGGAAAGAAACGGTTGCAAACAGTGCATACTCCAGTATGGGCTGAAACTGGGTGTGGACTCCCCAAAATCGGGGCCGGTCCGCATATCTATTGATCCGAGCGCCGTAAAGATCAGCCAAAGTCGAGCCAACGCCTCAGCCGAGAACACCTTCAAGGGAAAGCTCATTCAGCTTACCGACGAGCAGAGCCGGGTGAGGGCCCTGGTCGACGTAGGCATACCACTGAGTGTCTTGATCCCCAAGGAGGTGTTCGGGGATCTGGGTCTGGAGATGGGAGCCGAGGTGTGGCTCACCTGCCCGGTAGAAAGCATTGAGGTTTTCTGACTCAACATGACCCCGCTTGGGCCGCAACAACCTGTTGACATACAATTGCTGTTTCCCTTATACTTTTATTGTTTATAAATGGGAATTCTTTTCAATAGTTAGACGATTCTTGGGGTTAGTGGCAGGAGCGGCTGAGCAGACGCCTTCCCCTTTGAGGCGTGTGTCTTTGTCATCCCTGATAGCCTGTCTTTCCAAGGTCTCTGACATTCTTTGATCGAAAGGATGGTTATGCCCATCGATTTTGAAGGCCTCCGTGTCGTTTCCTTTGAAAGTCGCAAAGCCGCTGAGATGGCTGAACTGATCAGGGCAGCTGGGGGCACACCGGTCATTGCTCCGAGCATGCGGGAGATTCCTCTCGAGCAGAACAGTGAAGCGCTCACGTTTGCCAAGCTTCTGCTCGCCGGCTGGATCGACGTCCTGATCCTCATGACCGGTGTGGGTACGCGACTCCTGGTCAAAGCGGTATCCACGAAATATGACACCCGGGAATTCATGGAGGCCCTGAAGTCGATTGAGATCGTTGCACTTGGGTCGAAGCCCGTAGTTGCCCTTCGGGAGATGGGGCTTACGCCGACCATGGTTGTTCCCAAACCCTATGCGTGGGGTGATTTGCTAGCAACCTTCGATGAGCAATATCCAGTAGACAACAAGCGAGTGGCGCTTCAAGAATATGGGCAGTCCAACCCCGAACGGATCAAGGCACTAGAGGATCGGGGCGCTCAGATCTTGCCCGTACCCGTATATCGATGGGAGTTGCCTGAAGACTTGGCACCCCTTCGCCGAGCCATCCGGGATATTATTGGCAGGGACGCCGACCGTGCAGATTTTGCTTTATTCACCAGCGCCACCCAGGTGCGGCATGTCTTTCAGGTGGCGAACATGGATGGCCTCGAAAGCCAATTGCGGGACGCGTTCAAGGCGGTCTGCATCGGATCTGTGGGGCCCGTTGCCAGCCGAGCCATCACCGAGCAGGGTGTAACGGTGGATTACGAACCCGATACGCCAAAAATGGCCCACCTTGTGCGGGAGATGGCGCGCCGCGGGCGCGACTTGCTGGACAAAAAACGGACCGCTTCCGCGAACCGGGTTGATACCAATCAATGGCGGCGCATCGATATGGTTTGGCAGCCGAGCACCGATGGACAGCCCACCATCAAAGATTCAGTGTTCATGAAGGCATGTCGGCGCGAAGAGACGCCGTACACGCCCATATGGATTATGAGGCAGGCCGGGCGGTATCAGCGCGAATACCTGAGAATTCGGAAAAAGGTTACCATGCTGGCGTTGTGCAAGACGCCCGAATTGGCGGCCGAAGTCACCTTGATGGCCGTAGATCGCCTTGGCGTGGACGCGGCTATTATTTTTGCGGACATCCTTCTGGTCACCGAGCCCATGGGCCTGAATCTGGAATTCGTCAAGGGCGAGGGCCCGGTCATCCACAACCCCGTGCGCACACGGGCAGATGTGGATCGGCTCAATGAGCCTGACGTGAGTGAACTCGCCTATGTGTTTGATGCCTTGAAGATCACCCGCCAAGCCTTGCGGCCAGATATTGCCTTGATCGGCTTTGCCGGGGCCCCGTTCACGATTGCATCTTATATGATCGAAGGCGGGAAATCAGACCACTACGTGAAAACCAAGACCATGATGTACCGAGATCAGGCCACGTGGCATGCCCTCATGGAACACCTGACGAACATCCTGATTGACTACCTCAATGGTCAGATCACCGCAGGGGCCGATGCGGTCCAGCTCTTTGATAGTTGGGTCGGTTCTCTGTCGCCTGATGATTACCGGCAGTTTGTCATGCCTCACGTTAAGCGCCTCATCCATGGGCTGGACAAGTCTGCGCCCGTGATCCACTTCAGCACGGGCAACCCGGCTTTGTTGCCCCTCATGAAAGAGGCGGGCGGTGATGTCATCGGCCTCGATTGGCGTTCCGACCTGGCCGCGGCCTGGTCCACGCTTGGTGATGATGTGGCGGTCATGGGCAACATGGACCCCATCGTTTTGTATACGTCGCCCAGAGAGATCCGGGCTCACGTGCAAGCCATCCTGGACAAAGCCGCAGGACGGCCGGGGCATATTTTCAACCTGGGCCACGGCATCCTGCCTGATATGCCTCCAGAACACGTGGCGGAATTGGTGGACGCAGTCCATGAACTGTCAGCCAGATCATAGCGCAAGGCTCAAGGCTGGAAGGTCAAAGATTGTCCATCCTTCTTTTTTTGCTTAGAGCCTTCAGCTTTGAGCTTGAAACACGAACTCAGAAAACTATGACCGAGAAGCAAGATGCATGCGATGCCGTATTAGTGATCGCTTTCGGTGGCCCTGAAAAGCCCGAGGATATCCGTCCGTTTCTGGCAAGGGTCACCCAGGGGCGCGTCCCGGCGGAACGCCTCGAGACGGTAGCCCGTCACTATGAGCACTTTGGGGGGAGGTCCCCGGTCAAGGAGGTGACGTTCCGCCAGGCAGAGGCCCTGAAAACGACGTTGAAGGATCAGGGGATAGCGTTGGCCGTATACGTGGGCATGCGCAACTGGGACCCGCTGCTGGTGGACACCGTACGACAGATGAGCAGGGATGGGGTGACCCGCGCGGTGGGCATGATCATGTCTGTTTATCAGAGCCGGTCCAGCTGGGACCAGTATCAGAGCGATGTCGCCAATGCCATAGCCGAAGCCCATGCAGACCTGTCTGTTGCGTACACACAGCCGCTGTTTGATCAACCCGGATTCATCAAGACCGTCTCAAACCGGGCCAGGGAATGCCTGGAACAGATTCCTCGACCCGATCGGCAGGCCGCCCATGTGCTCTTCACGGCCCACAGCCTTCCGCACAGCGATCCCCAGGTGGCGGTCTATGCCAAACAGGTGAATCATTCGGCAAGACGGGTGGCTGAAACGTTGGCGCACGAAAATTGGCAGGTGGCTTACCAAAGCCGCACCGGACGACCTCAAGATCCGTGGCTGGAGCCGGACGTGAGAGATGTTTTGCGGGAGCTCGGAGGCCGCGGGGTCAAACACGTTGTTGCCGTGCCCATCGGTTTCGTGTGCGACAATATTGAGGTGTTGTACGACCTTGACATCGACGCCATGGACACGGCAAGGGAGGCGGGCATCACGTTTCTACGCGCTAAGACGGTTCATGACGACCAGGGATTTATCGACGCGCTGGCACACCTCGTCACCACGGTTGTTTCATGATAAATTTGGCACCTTTTCTGGGAACAAGTTTGTTGTCAAGTCTTGTGTGGAAGTGAGTTAGAGTGATAGGATCATTCAAGATATGGTCGATCAGCTAAAGACTACAAGAATTATCATCATTGGAGGAGGCATTACCGGTCTGAGCGCCGCCCACCGACTGTCGGAGTTGCACAGGGATGAGAATTGCCGGTTGGATATAAGCTTGATCGAGGCCCGTGATCGTCTGGGCGGGGTGATTCACACGGTCAAACAGGATGGGTTCTTGATTGATGCAGGTCCCGACAACTTTGTCACCGCAAAACCCTGGGCACTGGCGCTGGCCAGGCGTCTTGGGCTGGAATCAGAAGTGTTGACCACCAATGAGGCTTACCGTCGCGCCCTCGTGGTACGCCGGGGCAAGTTAATGCCCATTCCTGAAGGGTTTCTTCTCATGGCCCCGACGAGGTTCATGCCCATGATCACCACACCGCTCTTCTCTATTGCCGGTAAGATCAGGATGGCCATGGACATATTCCTGCCCGCAAGCAGCGCAAACAACGACGAGTCACTGGCCTCCTTTGTCACCCGCCGATTCGGGCGGCAGGCCCTGGACCGCGTGGTGCAGCCCTTGATCAGCGGTATCTACACCGCAAGACCTGAAAGGCTGAGCCTGCGGGCCACCATGCCCCGCTTCCTGGATCTGGAAACGAAGTACGGCAGCGTGATCAGGGGAATGCGGTGCGAAGGGAAAAAACAAAAAACCACCGGCAGCGGGGCCCGGTACGGCATGTTTGTCACTTTTAGGGACGGCTTGCAGACACTGATTTGTGCCCTCAGGGATCGCCTGAATCATGTCTCTTTCCGGTTGAACGAGCGGGTTGTCAGGGTGGCCAAGAAGGCCCATGGCAGTCCCAGTGCCCCCTGGAGCGTTGAACTGGAAGACGGGACGTGCCTGGAGGCAGACGGCGTTATCATCACCGGCCCCTCCCGGCACGCGGCCAGGTTGCTTACGGGGGTCGATAAGCCATTGGCTGAACAGTTGTCAGCGGTTCAATATGCCTCTTCGGCTGTGGTCCACCTTGCCTACCGGCGAGAGCAGGTCGGCCATCCTCTGGACGCCTTTGGTTGTGTGGTCCCCGTGACTGAACCGTACAACATCATTGCAGCCTCCTTCAGCAGCGTGAAATATGAAGGCCGGGCACCCGAGGGGCATGTCTTGCTGCGCGCATTTATGGGCGGAGCCTTGCACCCGGACATGATGCAGCGCGATGACGAAGGACTCATCACGGCCGCTCGCCATGACCTGGATCATTTGCTCGGCATCACAGCGCCGCCCCTGCTTGCCATGGTTCACCGATGGCCTGATTCCATGGCACAGTACGATGTCGGTCATCTTGACAGGGTGGCGGCAGTCCGAAGGCTCATCGGCAACCACAAGGGGTTGCAACTCGGGGGAAATGGCTTTGAAGGCGTCGGTCTACCCGACTGTGTCCGTGCCGGCGAACGCGCGGCTCAAGACCTTTTGGCCGACCTGAGCGCCTGAGTTGTTCCGGGCTGCTGCCCAAGCCACTGTCTCTTATGCCCCTCCACACCGTTTAACCTCAACGTTACCCCCCATGGTGTATCATCAGAAGAATACAGCGCTTCATTCTAATAAATACAGTAATGACCCCATTTACTTTTCCCCACAGATGGGCGATGGTGACGTATGGTTGGAGGTAATCCGTGTGCTTGGGCACGTTTTTCCTGTCCGGGGAGGAAAAACAAGATCTAACCATCAACTGAAAAGGAGGCGACTGATGGACACAAGGCAACTCAAGAGGATCCTGGCTAGCTTTGGTCTCGCGGGTTTGCTGGCCGGCGCCGGGCTTACCCTGCCTGGCTGCGCAAAACACCCGCCGGCGGGCCAGACCAGTTGAAACGGCAAATCCGCCTGAAGCGGCGGTTCTGGTGCAGGTAGCACCGAAACAGAAAAGAAGGCGCCCGGGACAACCAGTTGCAGCGGGACAACTAGCTGCAGCGGGACAAGCCAAGAAAAGCCGGGCCGGAGCGCCTGAAACTAGAAACCAGTGCGGGTCGCACTGAAACTGACGACGAAAAGACTGCGTAAGAATATGGCAAACCCTGATCCTACAGACACGCCGAGGCAGTCTATGACATCTTCCTTGCCCCAGGAGGAGGAAGAAAGATCGCCTCTGCATCCATCGTGTAGGAGGAAACTTGAGATGGTTTACCCCACATGTCGTTCCGTCCTGGATTCCGAGACCTGGGATCGGATCGTTGCGGCATGTGGGGCGGACCCGGATCCGGAAATGTTCCTCAACACACTTGAGGGAAGGTTAATGGATGCTGGTCAATGGTTGTCCAAGTAATGGCGGACATCCCTGCGAGGATAATGCTGCCAAGGAGGAAGCTTACTACCTCGTCCATCGTCCCTCTTCTTCGCTTCAAGGTAATCGCAGAGCTTCTGGCAGGCAATCTCATGCTTGGATCCAAGCGTCCGACACCACACAACTAATCTATCTTTGAGTGGAAGGCCAAGCCGGTTCATCGTACCTTAACCTTTTGTATCAATGCACTCCCCACATTCAAGAGTGAGAACTCTATCCCGCACTACAATTTTAAGCATCATCTCGCTTAGGAGTAAGAGAACTAATTCGAATAAGACCAAAACAGAAAGGAGGAATGAGCCAGAAGGTCACGCGGATGATGCATCTGGCATTTACCAGTCGAAATTGTAAAATATCATGCCTCCAATTCTTGTAGCTGTTCCTGATGTTCCCTCGTCAAAATCGTCGAATTCCATGTTTCCGATTCTTGTGGGGTCACCGCATATCTTGATGCTGAGATTATGTAACCTCATGTTTCCCCATCTAAAGGAGTCAGCACTGGTTCCATCATTGACGTGGTAAGACATTTGGTTTCCGACTCGCTGATGTCTGTCAGATTCGTAGTCACCAGCTTGACAGACAGTGGCCGACAATAGACTGAGCAGCATGGCCAAGGAAATCACAGACGGCTTCTTCATGGTTGCCCCCTTTTTGTCAATATCTTTTTACACTATCGTCATTTCTTGTACCGAGCTTTATGGTCAACTATTGTTGGGAGAGGATTTTGATCAAGTTAGAAGTTTGTTAGAGGTCGTCAAATTGGGTATTCTGGGTTATAACTTATGAAAATAAATCCGATTCCAAGCATCAAAGGTAACAGGACCACAACGGAAAGGAGGTTGAAGCCATGCCAAAACCCACAATACCTGCTGGGTTCATTCTCCAAATGTTGGGAATCATGTTACTAGTGGGGGCTATCATGTTGGCTATTGATGATCCACCTGCTGTTAGGCTTGCCATAGTGTCTGGAGTCGCA
>DAOUZN010000050.1 GCA_030665585.1 Deltaproteobacteria bacterium
TCTTCTGCCGCTTTCACGTCTTTCATCCTTTCAGGATCCAGGAATGTCTCATAAATAACGTCACCTTTGTGTGGAGGTCTGCCAAGCAATTTCTGCTCAAGGAGGCATAGGGCTTCAATGGACTTGTCACCCACTGGATAGCCCCTGTCATCGACATGGATCATGGCATCGAAGGTGACTCTGGAGATATTGTTGATATCCACGAGCTTGATCGTGCCAGAGCGGGTGAGGATGAGGTTCCCCACACCGGCAAGATCCGGTACATGATTCGCCTCCATGATCATTTGTTTGAGCTTTGCAATAAAGTTTTCGGCCCTTTTCCGAAGGGCATGGATCCATTGATCGCTTATCCTGGCTGAATCCCGCCCTTTTTGAAACCCCATGTCACAAGAAAGCGAAACCAAATGACCCTTGTCCAAAGGGCCCCATGGGTCCAAGACTTCACCTTTCACGTACTCTTGAAGACCGCAAAGGAGAAGCTCACGTTTGTCCTGCCTGTCATAATCGACAAGGAATTCCTCAGACTTGCCGATATAATCGGGCGACAGATAGGTGACAACGATTTTTACCCTTTTTAGCTCCGCCTCCGCGTCCTTGAGGGTGTTGAATCTCATTCTGAATATCCTGAACATCTTCAAAGGCTCAGCCCTCGGATAGCTCTTTACTCCATCAACGAGGACCCCCCTTGTCTCCTTGGACACATCTTCGGGCGCCAATATCTCCATGATATGAGAGCGCAACCCTTCACGATAATGCCTCCTGAAGAGATAAATTCCAGGGGTTCTGATAAAGTTCAGTCGAAGAACGTCTTCTTGATTCAGGTATGGTTTGTCTCGTATGTCTTCCGGCATGTGAAAAGCTGCTCAGCTTTGTCGACCACCTGGGTGTTGACCCGAACGCTGCAAAACTCCGGGATGCCGCAACTGAACCGTCTTGTCCTCCTTCAACAAGACATAGAGGGGGATTTCCAGGTCGTTGGAGGTCAATCGGTACCGGCTTTTCGTGTACCGGATAAGTTGCCCCTCGTCCTTGAACATGAGTTGGTGGCCATGGGTCAAAGGACTGGGTGGGACGATTTTGAAGCCCTCGGTCTCCAAGACGTGTTCCGGAAAAAATGTGATACCCCGTTTGAAGAAGTTCTTTGCGAACCGCAGATCTTTTTTCGGGTCCTTTCGGGGCCCCACGATGGACCAGCCCGAGTTTATGATGTCATCCAGGTAACCTTCGTTTGATATGGTCTTTATCTCCTCCGGCTTCATCCTTCCCACGGGCCTTCTCCTTTTGCCGTCCTCTGCATACAGAACTTCAAGAACATACCATGTTATTCTGGTCGTTTCCACCTCCATCCAAGAGGTGTCTGGGGCGCAGTGCAGCTTTTTCAGGGTTACCTGTCTGTGTTCGCGGGGGAGGCGAGTGGCGCGGGTGCCAGCGATTAATTTCTTGTTGACAAAGATCATGGCCAAAGTAGGCTGTACGCATTTCAGCCGGATTAAACCATAGGCATCCATGGAGAAGACGAATCTCGGCATCAATCTTCATCCCTGTCAGGTCTTCAGGGCCGTCTGTCACCAGCCGGATGCTATTTTTTTGGAAAGCCAGAGGCCTTCTTTTTCGGAGCGATATTCCTTCATAGCCTGGGAGCCGGAAAAGGTTTTTCGGGGGGATATCCCCGATCTAAGAAAGGATGATTTCTTTGGTTTCATATCCTCCCACAGCCACGAATACTTTGTCGCCGGCTACATTGGATACGAGGCCTGTCAGTGGATAGAAGACCTGCCCCGGCCTGGGGACAAAGACAGGCCGCTTCCTGATATCTACCTTGCGGCCTATGGACGATTCTTGGTCTATGACCATATCCGCAAGGCCTGGTCTTGCTGGTCCAAGGACTCACCGGTTTCCTTACCCGCCTGTTGCTTGGAAGACACGCGGCGCTTTCCTGGTAAACTCAGAGGATTTAATCAGACCAAGGCGACCTATCTTGAAAATGTCCGACGTGTGCTGGATTATATCAGGGCAGGAGACGTCTATCAGATCAACTACACCCAGAGGGTCTATTTCACCTGCGCAGGAGAGCTCTTTGACCTCTACTTGCGCCTGAAAGAGATCCAGCCGGTCTCCTATGCAGCCTTCATCAACTTGGGAAATGGCGTCGTTATTTCTGGAAGCCCGGAACTCTTCTTGGGCCTGAAGCACGGCAAGATCCTGAGTAAGCCCATGAAGGGAACGAGAAAAAGATCCAGACGCCCGGGGGCGGACACCAGGTTGCGGCAGCAACTCAGGGAGAGTGCAAAAGATAGGGCTGAAAACACCATGATCGTGGATCTCATGAGAAATGACCTGGGACGGTTCTGCGAGTTCGGTTCCGTAGAGGTGCCCATGCTGTATGTGGTAGAGGCCTACGACACGGTTTACCAAATGGTTTCTTACGTAACCGGAAGGGTCAGGAATAGTACCCCCATGTCAGACATCATTCGCGCGAGCTTCCCGCCAGGTTCTATCACGGGGGCCCCCAAGAAAAGGGCTATGGAAATTATCTATGAACTCGAACCCCACCAGCGAGGCGTGTACTCCGGCGTGATGGGATATTTTTTTCAGGACAAAATGCGGCTGAACGTGGCCATCAGAACCCTTGAACTTTGGGACGGCAACGGTGTCCTGGGGGTTGGCGGAGGCATTGTGGCCGACTCGGATCCTGAACTGGAATACGAAGAAAGTATCATCAAGGCAAAAGCGTCCATGATGGCACTGGGGATAGCGTTGTAGATGAAGAACCGAACACTCTTCTTTGGTGAAGGTCTCTTTGAAACATTCCGGGTCTACAAGGGCAGGAAACTCGCCTTTGTGGAAGATCATCTGGACCGCATGGCCGAAGGGTGCCGGTTTTTTACCCTCCCCTTCTCCAGAAGAAAAGCCGTGGACGCCTTGAAATCGGCTCTCGATGATGTTCCTGCCACCGCAGAGGCCCGTCTTCGCCTCAGCCTGAACTGCCATGGGGATCACGGGGTGGCAAAAACGACATTTGAGACAACCTGCGAGCCCTTAAAGCAGATGAGCACTCAGCAAGGCCAAGGCGTTGAGTTGAGTGTGGCCCCCTTTCAGAGATTTTCTAAGTCTCCCTTGGTCCGGTTCAAAACGACCTCGTACCTGGAAAATATCTTTGTTTTCACCTGGGCGAGAGGCGAGGGTTTTTTTGACGCCCTCTTTACCAACGAACGTGGGGAGATCACCGAAGGGAGCATCACCAATGTATTCTTTTTGGACAAAGGCCATATCGTGACGCCGCCCATAGACGCGGGGCTCCTTGCCGGCATCACCCGCAAGCAAATCATACGGGTTGCCCGGGCGCGTGGTTTCTCTGTGAGTGAATCCACAGTGCGACCAGAGGATTTGAACGGGTTCGATGGCGCCTTTGTCACCAATTCGGTCATCGAGGCCCTACCCGTGTGCACCGTGGGTGATACCCATTACCCCATTTCAGAAATGATCGAGGACATCCAGCAGGGGTACCGGGAACGCGTGAAGATCTCTTTGTGGTAACGGATCCATGGGGTCTCTTGGCTGGTCCCTCTGGTTGCTCCCACCCACAAGGACTGCCGAGTGACTCCTTTGTCACGCCATGCCGTTAGTGCCTCCTGGCACATTTTTTGCCTGACTTTCAAAAGATTCCCTTCCACAAACCTTCTATTGGCCGAGGCCTTCCGGCCGGGTTTGCAGGAAGCCAGCGGGTGGAAATTGAAGTGTCAAATAAGATACAACTAAAAATCGATCATCAAATCACGGAGGTTAACCCGGGCACGAGTCTACTCGATGCCGCCTCCCGTTCGGGTATCCCCATCCCGACTCTGTGTCACCACGGGGAACATCCCTGTCAAATGTGCGTGGTTGAGATTGCCGGCAGGAAGGGTCTTCTGCGGGCCTGTGCCACGCCCGCAGAAGACGGCATGGTGGTATCTACCCAGAGTGATCGTGTGCGGGCACACCGCAAACATATCTTGGAACTCCAGCTCTCCCGTCACTACGGAGACTGCCTCTCTCCTTGTTCATTGACCTGTCCGGCCCACATCAATGTCCAGGGATACGTCAGCCTCATCGCCCAGGGCAGATATCTTGAGGCACTCAGGCTCATCAAGGAGAAGAACCCGCTTCCGTTGTCCGTGGGAAGGGTCTGCCCGCATCCTTGTGAGGCCATGTGCCGTCGCATTCTGGTTGAAGACCGGGTGCCGATCAACCACCTCAAGCGGTTTGTTGCGCGCCATGCCCTCCACGTTCAAGAGATCGATATCTCCGAGCCTCGCCCGACGACCGGGCACCGGGTGGCGGTCATTGGCGGGGGCCCCGCAGGGCTATCCGCGGCCTACTATCTAGCCCAAAGGGGTGATGGGGTGACCATCTTTGAGGGAATGCCCGAACTAGGCGGGATGCTTCGCTATGCCATCCCGGAGTATCGACTGCCGAAGAAGATCCTGGATCAGGAACTCAAAAACATCGTTGAAACCGGCAACGGTGTACGGGTCAGAACCAGCCAGCGCCTGGGCAAGGATTTTACCCTGGAAGATTTGGCCAAGGAAGGCTTTGAGGCCTTCTTCATCGCTACCGGGGCTTGGCAGACCAAGAAAATGGGGGTTGAAGGGGAAAGTCTGGGAGGGGTCCTTCATGCACTGGAATTCCTGAAAAACGTGCGAATGGGCGAAGATGTTCATTTGGGCGAAAGGGTGGCCGTAATCGGCGGCGGGAACTCGGCCCTCGATGTGGCCCGGACCTGTCTCAGGCTGGGGGCCGAAGAGGTGACGATTGTTTACCGGCGCAGCCGGCTGGAGATGCCGGCCAGGGAACAGGAGGTTCGGGAAACAGAAGCAGAGGGGGTGAAACTGTTTCTTGTCGCCGTTCCTTCCAGGATCACGAAAGAGGGCGGGCACTTGAAGCTTGAGGTGCTTCGAACCTGGCTAGGCGAGCCGGACGACAGTGGACGACGGCGTCCTATATCCCTTCCAGGCACTGAATTCGTGATTGAAGTGCACAACGTCATCGCGGCCATCGGCCAGAGCCCCAACCTTTCATTTCTTTATTCAGGAAGCAAACTCAGTAAACTCGCCGTATCCGGGGATACCCTGGTCGTTGACCCGGACACCTTTGAAACGAATACAAGAGGGGTTTTTGCGGCCGGCGATGCTGTGAGCGGTCCAAAGACGGTCATTGAGGCCATTGCGGCCGGCCGGAAGGCGGCTGATTCCATCCATGCTTACCTGGCCGGAAAACGGATCATCCCCGGAAAAAAGGAAGTCCATGTCATCAAGGGCGAGAATCTCCATGACGTGGCCCTGAAGAACTTCGACGGCATTCAGATTCAGCCGGCGGAGGAGATTCCGGAACGTCCGCCTGATAGGCGTGTGAGGGACTTTTGCGAGTATACCTTGGGCTTTTCTGAAGAGATGTCCCGTCGAGAGGCACGCCGATGCCTCGGCTGCGGCTGCACGGCTTTGTCCAAATGCGAACTGCGCAGGCTTGCCACGGCCTATGATGTGGATCTTTCTGTCGTAGAGACGCCCAAAGCCCCCCAATATGAGACAGACAGCCGTCATCCCTTGATCACCATCGATCCCAACAAATGCATCTTTTGTCAGCGCTGCAAGACGCAATGCGAATACCAGGCCATGGAGGTCAGTGCCACGGAATTCGACGAGAATGACCTCCCTCTAAATTTGGAGATCAGGATAAACGAAAGATGCACCTCCTGCGGAAAATGCGTAGACAGTTGCCCCACCGGCGCCCTGGTGAAAAAGTATGTGACCCTTCCTGTTCCCAGGGATCAATTAAGACAAGTCCGCACCGTATGCGCCTATTGTGGCTGTGGCTGCAACCTCACGTTCAACGTAAAGGGGGAGTGCCTCGTGGAGGTGACCTCTGATCCGAGCCATGCCCCCAATTTTGGCGACACCTGCGTAAAAGGCCGGTTCGGTTACGACTTTGTCCATCATCCGAGGCGCCTGAAGGTACCGCTTGTCCGAAAAGGGGAGTATTTTGTTGAAACAAGCTGGGACGAGGCCCTTTGCCTGATCTCAAAGAAGTTTTTGGAAGTCAAGGAGACATATGGTCCCCGGGCCCTGGCCGGCTTGAGTTCCGCCAAATGTACCAATGAGGAAAACTACGTGATGCAGAAATTTATGCGCGCAGTGATCGGGACCCATAATGTGGACCACTGCGCACGGCTTTGTCACGCCTCGACCGTGGCTGGTCTGGCCGCAGCCGTTGGCAGTGGGGCCATGACCAATTCTATGGACGATATAGAAAGGGCCCATGTGATCCTGCTGACCGGAAGCAACCCCACGGACAACCATCCGATCGTGGACCTCCATATTAGGCGGGCCGTGACCCAGAGGGGAGCGAAACTCATTGTGGCAGACCCCCGAAACCTGGAATTGATGGCGTACGCCCATGTGAGGGTTCGTCCCCGGCCGGGGACGGATGTGGCGTGGCTCAACGGACTCATGCACGTGATCATCAGGGACGGGTTGTGGGATAAGTCTTATGTGAAAGAGAGAACAGAAGGGTTTGCCGCCTTGCAAGAAACCGTGGCAAAATACGATCCTGAGACCGTGAAAAGGATCACCGGCATCCCGGCTGAGGAGCTGAAGAAAGCTGCCCGCCTGTACGCAGAAGCCAAAGCGGCCACCATTGTTTATGCCATGGGAATTACCCAACATGTGGCCGGCACCGATAATGTCAAGTCCATTGCGAACCTCGCCATGCTGTGCGGAAATGTCGGCATCGAGGGTGGCGGCGTCAATCCGCTGCGGGGTCAGAATAATGTTCAGGGTGCCTGCGATATGGGGGCCCTTCCCAACATGCTGCCGGGCTATCAAAGCCTTTCCGACCCGCACATCATAGAGAAGTTCGAGCGGGCCTGGAAAGTAAAGATGGATCCCGAGCCCGGCTTGACCGTCACGGAGATCTGGCCTGCCGCACTCAAGGGGAAGGTGAAAGTCGTATACATTATAGGCGAGAATCCGGTGGTAAGCGATCCTAATGCCAGCAAGGTGACGGCTGCGTTGAAGGGATTGGATTTTCTGGTGGTGCAAGACATATTCATGACCGAGACGGCCAAATTGGCCCATGTCGTTCTTCCGGCAGCTAGCCCTGTAGAAAAGGAGGGCACCTTCACGAACACGGAAAGGCGCATTCAGAGGGTCAGACAGGCCTTTTCGCCCGTAGGCCAGGCCAGGCCTGATTGGCAGATTATCTGCGAACTCGCCGAAAGGATGGGCTATCCCATGGGCTATGGGTCTCCAGAAGAGATCATGGAAGAAATCGCCCACCTCACCCCCATTTATGGCGGCATTGACTACGGCCGCTTGGAGGAACAGGGCCTTCAATGGCCTTGCCCGGCCCGAGATCATCCCGGGACACCCTATCTTCACAAAGGCCGATTTACCCGAGGCAAAGGGCTATTTCATCCCGTGGAATTCATGCCGCCCCGCGAACTACCGGATGAGACCTACCCCTTCATTTTTTCCACAGGCCGGGTGCTGTACCACTACAACAGCGGTACGATGACCCGCAAGGTTCGGGACCTAATGTCACTCTATTCGGAGCCGTTATTGGAGATTCATCCCGAAGATGCCGAAGAATTGGCCATTGAGGACGGCTCGATGGTGAAGGTTTCGTCGCGGCGCGGCGAACTGGTAGCCCGGGCACACCCTACCAGGAAATGTCCCCGACGGGTCGTCTTCATCCCTTTCCACTTCCCAACGGCCGCCGCCAACCTCCTGACCGCTGATGATCTGGATACGGTATCGAAGATACCAGAGTACAAGGTTTGCGCAGTCAAAGTAGAACCGGAGCTTGGAATCCCTAAGGATTTGTCAGGATAGCATTAGGGGGGGCTGGTAGCTATGGCCGAGAGGCTACCTCCGTGTAAGCATACGCACTGTGGTTGTGGATGCTTTCAAAGTTCTCGGCCTCCACGCTGAACCACGTAAATCTCGCATCTTTACTCAGCTTTTCAGTGACCTCTCTCACGACGTCCTCTACAAACATCGGACGATTGTAAGCGTGTTCCGTAATATATTTCTCATCTTCCCTTTTCAACAATGCGTAAACATCACTGCTGGCCGAGCTCTCAACGATCTCGATAATTTCCTCAATCCAGAAGAATTCCTTGAAGAACAACGTCACGGAGACACGGCCCCGCTGATTGTGGGCCCCCTGGCTGCTTATCTCTTTGGAGCACGGACACAGGGTACACACAGGCACCTTGACGCACACAAGGAGCTTATGTTCATCGCCGTTGATCTCTCCTCTGTACTCGCAGGTGTATTCCATCAGGCTGGCCACGCCCGACACAGGCGCTTTCTTGCTGATAAAATAGGGAAAGCTTATCTCAAGGTTGGCACTGCGGGCATGAAGGGTCGTCTTGACGGCCTCGAGCATTTCAAAGAAGGCCTTTAAGTTCAAGTTGCCACAATATTCATTCAGGACCTCCACAAACCTGCTCATATGCGTGCCTTTAAACTCATGAGGCAGATGCACGTACATATTCACCGAGGCCACGGTGGCCTGAACCTGATTAGCCCTATCCAACACGTTGACGGGATACTTGATCCCCTTGATCCCGACCTTCTTGATGTCAATGTTTCTGTGATCCGGCTGGCTTTGAACGTCCTTCATCTCTTATGTCCGTGGGACCGTTTTCACGCTTTGGGTTGAAGTTTTAACGAAATCATCAACTATGTCAAACTAAATCCCAAAACGTCTTGACGGTGCGATCAATGGTGTGGGAGGATTCGCCGACATATTTGAAGTGGTGGCCCGAATTTGACAGA
Source organism: Deltaproteobacteria bacterium (assembly GCA_030665585.1). Lineage (GTDB taxonomy): Bacteria > Desulfobacterota > Desulfobacteria > Desulfobacterales. Next base: position 8,820 of record DAOUZN010000050.1, read on the forward strand.
GCACATGCTGAAAACCGCAAGGAGGGCATCATGGCAATGAACATTGTTGAGAAGATCGATGGATTCGTCAAGGTCAAGCATGTCCTGATCAGCGTGTCCGACAAGAGTGGCCTGGAAAGTTTGATACCATCACTGGTGGACATCAACCCGGACATCCGGATTTACTCCACGGGCGGCACCTACGGCAGGGTTGAACAGATCCTAGGCGACCGGGCCGCGTCGTGTCTGACGCCCGTCAGTGAATACACGGGCCAGCCGGAAACCCAAGGAGGACTCGTCAAGACCCTTGATTTCAAGATCTATCTTGGTCTGCTCACAGAGACTTACAACGACGCCCACCAGCAAGACCTCAAGAGGACCGGCGCCGTTCCCATAGACATGGTAGTGGTCAACCTTTATCCCTTTAAGGAAACCATATCCAGAGAGGGTGTCACCGTGGAAGAGGCCAGGGGAAACATCGATATCGGGGGGCCTTGCATGATCAGGGCCTCGGCCAAGAATTTCATCCGCGTTGCCCCCGTTGTGGACCCCGCCGACTACGCAAGGGTCCTGTCTGAGATGAGAGCAAACAACGGCAAGGTGTCCCTGGAACTCCGATACGGCTTGGCCCAAAAGGCCTTTGATCACACTGCCGCCTATGACCGCCACATTGCGGACTTTCTGGCAGGCAAACCTTTTAGGGATGTCCGCTCCTGTTATCAAATGATGGAGGGTTAGTATCGTGGCTGAAGATCTCAAGAAAATGTACCGGACCGTCATGGATGACCACTTTTCCCCAAATATGGAAATCGCCTTTGTGGATGGAGACAAGCGTCAGACGCTTTTCTACGAAAAGGTGGCCTGGGTGGTAGATGATGTGCAAAAGGGCCTCAGGTACGGGGAAAACCCCGGCCAGGAGGCTGCCTTGTATAGGCTCGTGAATGGGAACCTGGTCCTGGGAGAGACCGAGATGATTCAGCCCGGCCGATATCTCGTCTCGGATATTGAACTGCTTCAATCGGGCAAACATCCGGGGAAGACCAACCTCACGGACGCGGACAATTCCCTGAACATCCTGAGATACTTTACGGGCAGGCCGACGGTGGTGATCGTCAAACACAACAATCCTTGCGGGGTCGCGCGGGCTGATTCCCTGGAGGAGGCCTACATCAAGGCGAACATGGCAGACCGCGTGGCCGCCTTTGGCGGCTGCATTTGCCTGAACCAGCCGGTGGACAAGGCCACGGCAGAGGCCATCAGCCAACAATACGCCGAGGTGGTGGTGGCCCCTGATCTTGAGGCCGGGGTCGTGGATATCTTTGCCAAAAAGAAGAATCTCCGGGTCATCAGGATTGCTAATATCGGCCGTTTGCAAACATTTGTGGGTGAGCGAGTCGTCGAATTCAAGAGCCTCATGGATGGCGGAATGATTGCCCAATGGTCTTTTGTCCCACAAGCGAGATCCAGAAATGATCTAAAGCTCGCAGAATGCGAATACAATGGAAAAACCTACCGTATCGAAAGAAAACCAACGGAGCAGGAGTATCAGGATCTGCTCTTCGGTTGGCTTGTGGAATCCGGGGTCACGTCCAACTCGGTCATATATGTGAAGAATGAGGTTACCGTGGGGATCGGAACCGGTGAGCAGGATCGGGTCGGCGTGGCTGAGATTGCCAGAGACAAGGCCTACCGTAAGCTGGCAGACCGGTATTGTTTTGAGGCGCTAGGAATTCCCTATAATGAACTTAGCGACGAGGAGAAGAAAAGAGAGATCGATGACCGGGTGGCCCGGGAAAAGGGCGGCCTCATCGGCGCTGCCATGGTCAGTGATGCCTTTTTCCCCTTCCGGGACGGGGTGGATGTGGGGCTCCGGGAAGGGGTTTCCGCCGTGATCCACCCGGGTGGCTCGCTAAATGACTACCAGTCTATTGAGGCTTGCAACGAGGCTCGTGCCACCATGGTGTATACCGGCCAGAGAAGCTTCAAACATTAACGCTTCCGTTTACTCGTCTCCATGATCTCTTCTGTTGACGCACACCTGTCTGCCCTTTATCGGCTGAGGCGTTTCGGCATTCAGCTCGGGCTCGCCACCATCTCTCGCCTCATGAGGGGCCTCGGGAATCCTCAGGATCAATATCGCTGTATTCATGTGGCAGGCACCAACGGCAAGGGATCGATTGCCGCCATCCTGTCGTCAGTCCTTGCCCATGGCGGATATAAGGTGGGCCTTTATACCTCGCCCCACCTTGTCCGATTCAATGAACGCATCCAGATCAACGGATGCCCCATCTCCGACGAAGCTGTGGCGGAGGCTGCCGAAGCCGCCCAGCGGATCTATACCCAGGGCGAACCGCCCACCTTCTTTGAATGCGCCACGGCCATGGCTCTTCATCATTTTGCCCTGGCAAGAGTGGATTGGGCAGTCCTTGAAACCGGGATGGGCGGCCGCTATGACGCCACGAACGTGGTTCGGCCCGAGGTGTGCATCATTTCCAACATCAGCATAGAACACACGGAATATCTGGGAAACACTCTCGCCAAGATCGCTGCTGAAAAGGCAGGTATCATCAAGCGCGGTACCGGCGTGGTCACGGGCACTCGGAAAAAGAATGCGCTTCGGGTCATTGAGCAGGCCGCCTCGGAAAAAGGCGCGCCATTGCTCAGGATGGGCAAGGAGATCAAGATCCGAAAGGAAAGAGATGGCTCTTTTTCCTATCTGGGGGAAAAGCGACGATGGCCCCGGCTGAAAGTCGGGCTCCTGGGAGATCACCAGATGACCAATGCCGGCCTTGCCCTTGGGGCCTTGGAACTCCTGATGGACAAGGCCCTGAACCTGTCGGATGAAGCCATCTATACAGGCCTTGCCGCAGCGCGCTGGCCCGGGCGTCTTGAGGTGGTGTCAAAGGACCCCTTGATTCTTCTGGATGGCGCCCATAACCCGTCTGCGGTGAGGAGCCTCAAGACATTCTTGGAAAATGGCATGGCAGCCCGTCGGATCATCCTGGTGCTCGGCATCCTCAAGGACAAGGCATGGAAACCCATGCTGCGAGATCTCGCCGGCATTGCCGACCGCATGATCCTCACCAAACCACGGTATGAACGCGCTGCCGATCCGGAAGAGCTGGCGGCTTTTGTACGACCCATCAAACAGGACCTTCGTGTCATATCCCCTCTGCCAGACGCCGTATCCCTTGCCCTGGACGAGGCCCGTCACGGGGACTTGGTGTGCATCACCGGCTCCCTTTATACCGTGGGGGAAGCCAAGGCCTATCTCGAGACTCGTCATGCTTCTCGCTGATGCTTATCTGGACAGGATCGATTTTTTAACATACCTTCCTCAAACCGACTGTGGGGCATGCGGGGCAAAGACCTGTGAGGAATTCATCCATGCCTTGAAGCGCGGCGAAAAACGACCTTCCGATTG
>DAOUZN010000112.1 GCA_030665585.1 Deltaproteobacteria bacterium
GGCATGAAGGGGCACGATCTAAAAACCATCATGGAGATCCTGGGCCACAAATCGGTCAAGGTGGCTATGAGGTATCAACATCCTACACCCCAGCACAAGCTGGAGGCTGTGAGAAGTCTGGATGAAGTCCCACCAAAATCCACACCATCCAAGATTGTGAGGTTGACATCTGACGCTTTATCAAGTGGTTAGAAACGGAAGTGTCGGGTCTGCAAAACCGTTATACACCGGTTCAAATCCGGTTGCCGCCTCCAGTCATGTCAAGGGGTTGGCCAATCTGGTTAACCCCTTTCCTTTTAAGCCCCTCTGCCCAAATCAGAAAGACTCGGGCTAACCTCAAAAATGTATCACCAAAAAGCAGGGATTTCCTACCCCAAAATGGGGGCCACCCCTCATTGACCGGCCGTGACGGCAATGATAGGCAGACTTTCAGAGGCCGCAGGGACCTTCTACTTACTCTAAGATTTCCAAGACCACGCATCTTGCGAGAGACAATGGCCCTGAGGAAAGCGTCTTTGGAGGCTCCGCGGCCTTTTTCTTTGCCCTGCGCTCTTGGGGCCCTGCTTTCAAGTTTTCTTCACGCTTGCCGATAATAAGTCTTAAAGACAAGCGCGCACAAGAAGGTTTACTCGATGACACGATACCCACGCAGCTGGAACCTGCCAGAGATATTGACCAGTGACCTGATCGGTTTCTATGCCCTGTTCCGGTCCGTCGTTCGTTTTGCCGTGGGAAAATATGGCGGAATCATGGCTACAGACCCGGCGACAGGCACAACTTACGTAGACATCCCAATCTGGGCAGAAGATGCCTGCTTTGAAGAGTTGGCGCAACTGGTAGGACCCGGCAAACCACTTCACAGTTTCTTGCCTTTCCTGGTACACTAAAACACCTCCCCATCCGTGACCACGTCCCTTGTCTCTTGCTCGCATCCGGGCATCCTTTCTCTCTTGATAAGTCGCATCCTTTCTTTACTTTCCGTACTGAATACTGTATGTTATCAGGAGAATGGTAGGTTGTCATAACGTCCACAAATTTCACGAAAAAAGGGGACAACATGGCTATCAAAGTAATCATCAGACGAATCATTCCAGAACACAGGGCTGAAGATCTAAAACCACTTCTCAGGGAGCTTCGAACCCGCGCTACGCTCCAGCCCGGTTATATTTCCGGAGAAACATTACGACGACTCGACAAGCCCGACGAATTTCTTGTCATCAGTACTTGGGAGTCGGCAGGGGACTGGAACAGATGGGCAAAGAGTCAGGAAAGAAACGAAGTTCAGGGCAAGATAGACACCGTGCTTGGTGGAAAAACGGAATTTGGGATCTTTCAGTATGGATTTTCCGAATGACCCGACAATGCATTTAATGTCACTCCAACATCTTGTGACCCCATGTGATCCTAAAGCACCCTAGCGCTCCCATTTCAGTTTGTTGGTCACCGTGCCGATAAGATGGCTGAGGACGAAGAATCCTCCTCCTTTCCTTCCATCCCCCTGGGAACTGGGTCATGCACCAATACTCTGGTTCCCAGGGGCTTTCTTTCTCACACCTTGTCAGAGTCTTGGGGGGTACGTCCGATTTGGTCACTGCTCCTAAAGGTTTGGCAGCAAAGAACCGAAAGATAATCGTAGGTATGGGCTCGGTGACACGCGGCGGTTGGAAGGCGATTCCGGGCGAAGGGTATCGTCAAGATTGACATTGCTGCCGGCCTATCGTAGGGTGAATAAGAGTTCAATAAATCCGGTTTTGTTTCCTTGCCCCACAGGTGTCCCCGTTATGGCTTTTGACCAGCAAAAGTCCGCCCAGACGGTGTGGGCTATTCTTTTGACGGCAATGGGTGTGCTCCTTTTCGTCAAGACGCCTCCACCCCTTCGCCAAGGACATGAATCGGGGTTTCTAAATTTTGCGCGGTATTTTATTGCTGTGTTCCTTGTTTTAGGCGGGGTGAGGAAATTATATGCAGTCTATTTCTCGAAGCCAAAAGAGTCCTCCCGTGAGGAATAGGTTGAGCCATATGTCGTTTTCTACGGAGGCCTAAATTCCTATGGTCGTGTTGGACATGTCAAAAAAGCAGGCGGCCGGCAACGAGGGCGCAAACGCCTCGATCCTGCAGCAAGACGCAGAATACCGCGACAGGCTCTGGGAGATCACCAATCGAATCCACGCCGCAAACAACACCGATGAGATCCTCATCGATCTGAAGGATGACGTGACCCAACTATTTGAGGCCGAGCGACTCACGGTATATGTGGTGGACGGGGTCAAGAAGGAGCTGGTTTCCAGAGTAAAATCAGGAGATGAGATCAACGAAATCCGCGTGCCGATTTCCCCTAATAGTGTTGCCGGCTACGTTGCTTTTAGGGGTGAGCTGATCAACATCAAGGACGCCTATGACCAGGAGGAACTCTCATCCATTGATCCGAATCTTGAGTTTGACGGAAGTTGGGACAAAAAGACCGGATTTCGCACCCGACAAGTCGTGGCTGCGCCCATCAGCTTCCAAAAGTACCTCCTCGGCGCCATCCAGATCATCAATCGCAGAGACGGTGCCCCCTTTGCGGCGCGGGACGAAGCAGCCGTTCAAGAACTGGCCAAGACACTTGGGATTGCCATTTACAATCAGAAGAGGATGGCAAAGGCCCGTCCAGGCAAATTCGATTATTTGGTGGAAAACGGACTCGTGACCCAAAAGGAGCTTGATAAGGCGGTTTCAGATGCTCGGCAGACCAAGAAAGAGATCGAATCCATCTTGATGGAAAACTATAAGATCTCCAAGAAGGATCTTGGGAAAGCTTTGAGCCATTACTATAAGGTGCCCTTTGTGGAGTATAATGAGCGGATTCCCATCCCCGGTGAACTCTTGGCCGGGTTAAAGATCCCGTTCATGAAGAGAAATCACTGGGTTCCCATGGGTAAAGATGACGAGCAGAATGTTATCATTGCCATTGACAACCCTTTTCACCTTCAAAAAATAGACGTGATCAAGCCCCTGTTTACCGGTCAGCGACTGATGTTCCATGTGGCCTTGAAGGAAGATATCCTGAGCTTCATCAATCTCTTTTTCCAACAGGCAGAGGAGCAGAGAGACATTGACGAGATCCTTGGCGAGTTGGCCGTTGAGGAGGAAGAGATTGACGAGGCAGAAAAGGGTGTCAGTGATGAGGACAGCGCCATCGTCCAGCTGGTGAACAAGATCATTTTGGATGCTTACGCCCGCAAGGCCTCAGATATTCATATCGAACCGTATCCCGGCAAGAAAAACACCGAGATTCGGTTCAGGACGGATGGAGTTTGCCAGCTTTACCAGACGGTTCCGTATAGTTACCGCGCTGCCATTATTTCCCGCCTCAAGATCATGTCGGATCTGGACATTGCCGAACGCCGCAAGCCCCAGGACGGCAAGATAAAGTTCAAGAAGTATGGTGGAAAGAACATCGAGCTTCGCGTGGCCACCGTTCCAACGGCCGGCGGCCTGGAAGACGTGGTGATGCGCATCTTGCACAGTGGCGAACCGTTACCTCTCAACAAGATAGGATTTTCCAAGCCGAATTATGAGAGGTTCTTAACCATTATTACGAAACCTTACGGTATTGTCTTTGTCTGCGGCCCGACGGGCTCAGGCAAGACGACAACCCTGCATTCTGCGCTCGGATACATCAATAAACCAGACATTAAGATATGGACGGCGGAAGACCCTGTGGAGATTACCCAGGTCGGTCTGCGCCAGGTGCAGGTCCACCACAAGATTGGTTTTGATTTTGCGAGAGCCATGCGTGCCTTCCTGAGGGCGGACCCGGATGTGATCATGGTCGGGGAAATGAGGGACAAGGAAACGACACATATTGGGATTGAGGCCTCGCTGACCGGGCACCTCGTGTTCTCTACCCTCCACACCAACAGTGCACCAGAGAGCATAACAAGGCTGCTCGATTTGGGCATGGATCCTTTCAACTTTGCTGACGCCATCTTGGGCATCATGGCCCAGCGACTGGTTCGCACCCTTTGCAAGAAATGCAAGAAACCCTATAATCCTTCTCGGGCGCAATATGACGAGTTGGTTCGGGAGTATGATCCGGAAGCCTTTGAGAAACTGAACATCCCCTATTCGAAGGACCTCACGCTTTACAGGCCTACGGGTTGCCCGACGTGCACCAATACGGGATATCAAGGCCGAATGGGTATTCATGAACTCTTGATGGGGACCAAGGAGATGAAGAAGCTGATCCAGAAAAAGGCGAATATGGAGGATGTCTTGAATCAGGCCGTTATAGATGGGATGACGACTTTGAAACAAGACGGCATTGAGAAGACCTTCGGTGGCCACACTGATTTATTACAGGTGCGAAAAGTTTGCATCAAGTAAAATAACAAAGCTAGGCATCCAGGCGTTCATCCTTCAATCCCCCGGTCCTTTAGTCCCCGATTCCTCCATGGCCGCTTCTTCGAACTTTCTGCGCTGGCTCTCATAATACGTCCTATCCTTGGGGCCCATGGCTAGGGCCTGTCTGATCACCACGAGCGCTTTTTCATGTAATCCGTTGACATAATAGCTTTCGGCCAAGGTATCCAGGATATGGGACTCAGGCTTGAGGGCGGCGGCCTGCTTTGCATAAACCAGAGCCGTCGTGGGATTTCGGAACCGGGTCTGTTCGCACGTCGCGTAGATCCAGGCCAGGTTATTAAGGGTTTCTGCATCACGGGGCTCCAGTTCAAGCGATTTTTCGTAAGCCTCGATCGCCTGTCCAAAGGTCTGGTTCTGGTAATAAATGGAGCCGAGCATCCTGTAGAGGACGGGATTGGCAGGGCGTCGCTTGATCTCCCTGGCCAGGACCTTTTCAACAAAGTGCGTGTTTAGAGTCCTTCCTATTTCGCCAAAATTGACAGCATAGGCCAGGTATCCCATGGATAAGAGCCCTGCCATGAAGACCATGATGCTCCTTCGCAACTTGCGGTCATGTCGTAAAATCCAGCGCCTGTTAATCTCGCATTTTTTGAGAAAATCGATGCGCTGGCGAATACTAAAATGGGTCCAGTTGGGCCTGTTGTCGGCTTGGCCGCTATAGACGGCGATCTTCTCGAGGGATGAAACAAGTGCGCTGCCGTGACCCAATAGGGTAAACGCATAAAGATCCGCCTGTCGTTCGCAGTTGCGCATAAAATATCCAAAGACATAGCGGAAGTAGACGAGAAGGGTGGCGGCCATGGCCAGAGTGAAGAGGATGGGGGTGAAGGGGAGGGGTTCGGCCCTGGGGTCCGGCACGACAGGAAGTGCCAGATTGCTGTACAGTATGGCGTAAAGAATCAGGTCAAAAACCGCATAGGAGAGCACGATAAAGCCGAGGAAGAATATGAGGTAAAAAACCAAGTGCTTTTTCTTGATGTGCCCGATCTCATGGGCGATGACGGCATCGATTTCATCATCATTTAAGATTTGGAGGAGACTTTCGGTTACAAGGATGTAGCGGAATCTTTTCACCAATCCCATGACCCCTGCCGTGAGAACCCTGCCCTCGAAGAGAGGCCACTTCAAAATATTCTTGTATCCCAAGCTTGCCTTCTTGCACATGGCCTCTATCCGTTTCCGCTTGGGGCCGGGCGGAAGAGGATGACATCGCCAGAAAACCTTGATCAAAGACGGTGCCACCACAATGAGGGCCGCCAGGAAACAAGAGAAGAAAATAACCTGTCCTTCCGGTGTGGCCAGGAGGTCCTTGGGGAGCTGAAAGGGAAGGAGGTGGATGATATCCATGCCTGCCGAGATGGCAAGCCAGGGCAAAATGATGGGGAGGTTAAACGAGATGTTGGACAGTACGTAGGAACGTCTGGACATGCTGGTCTGAAACAGACGCCCATAGGTCTCATAAGCCGTCCACCAGATGATCGCCAGGTAGGCCACAAAGAGCCCGATGAAGACAAGGGCCATCAGGGTCGGCGAGGGGGGGAAGAAGGGGCTGGCGATGATAAATTGCTTCAAATTTAATATGTAGACATCTATGGAGAATATGACTATGGCCATAATGGCCTGGCGACGGAACAACCGGTCAAACTGGCCGTGTAAGCCACGGGGCCCATTGACATCCATTTTCTTGGCCAGCGCCCGGAAGGCAAGGCGCGTGGTGGCCACAAACAGGGCCAGGAGCATTGAAAAAATGATGAGGGTCTCAAAGGGACCGAGGTAAGGACTTTCCGGCGGGTAGTAAGTGGTGTAGATGAGGAGAACTAGAATGAAGTAGATGAAATGGCCATACAAAACAGGGGTTTCTCCACGACTTTCAAAAGCCTTTGAAATGGCTAGTTTTTCTTTACCATACAATAAGTTATACGATTTTTCAACTTTTGATTTTGTTAGCTTATATTTGGGTTGATTTGAACGTGATGGTTACAAGATGGTTACAATTCGGTGATAGGGGGGGTGGCTTCGGCTGACGCACAGATAATGGCAAAATGCACCCTATACGCACCCTGATTTAGGTGCAGCATTCAACTACATTGCCCCTCTCAGATTGAACTGGGAGGGGCTTTCTTTTGCCTGACGTCAGCGCTGATTTGGGTATCCTTGGACTCT
>DAOUZN010000095.1 GCA_030665585.1 Deltaproteobacteria bacterium
GATTACGATTATATTGCTAACCAGAGCCGGAGATTGAACAACCTTATTACTGAATTTGACAAGAACCAGATACAGCGGATACAAGACGGTGAATCCAAGACTCGCTTAAACATTCTCTTTTACGGATTGATGGAAAACTCCGTGAAAATTGCCCAACACACACAAAATTTGCTTAATATCTTCAGAGGGTTTTTTTAGGGCAGAATCATTAGTGGAAACAAGGGCGTTATTCTAAGCATGAGGAGGCAATAATGCGTATTCCATTTCTTTCGGCATTTATGACTTCACCATTTGACGGCCTTCAGGAACATGCAGAAAAGGTAAAGGAATGTGGATGGGCATTTCAGCAAGCCATAGAGTGTCATGCCGCAGAAAAATGCAAGATGTTTGACGAATACCGACAGGAAGTCATCAAACTTGAAAATGAAGCTGACGCCATAAAGCGCAGGGTCCGTGGACACCTACCAAGACGAACAAGGCTGCCTGTAACCCAATTCCAGGTATTCATGTACCTAAGAGAACAAGACAAGGTCCTTGATTCTGTTGAAGACGCCCTTGATTGGCTCTCCTATCGAACTAGTCCAAGCATTGCGAGAAAGGAACTCGGAGAAACCTTGTTCCGTCTTGTTGATGCCGTTCTCGAGCCGATCGAGGACCTCAGCCGATTGGTGGCTGAGGCAAAGAAATATTTTGACAGTTACTCTGAGAAGCAGCGCGGAATTGTAAAAGCAATCATTCACAATTTGCGAAAAAGGGAGCACGATGCAGACAGAATTGAAGATGAACTAAAATATAAGATCTTCAGTATGGAAAAAGACCCGGTGGCGATATTTCATCTAGTCAAGCTTGCGGAAATCATCGGCTCTGTTGCTGATCATGCGGAAAATGCTGGAGATGTGATGAGAACTATGATTGCACGGAAGAAATAGACTTTTTTGTTGGATAGAAATCGTATCTTCGACGCGGTCTCAAAAGCTCGGACAAGAAGGATTGATAAATTGTCGAAGAATCAGTAGACAAAGCCCTATGGGCATGAGCGAGTACAATGGCCGAGTGAAGCTCTTGGCCCCGAAGGGCAGGGCTCCCCGGAAAGGAAGATAACCAATTTTTTCATTTCTACTGAGGTTTTAGCAGCACGTGGAACCGCTGAACCAAGTAGCCAATACTATAGCACTCACCATGGGCGTGGCGTGGGCCAGCGGGATTAATCTGTACGCCGCCATGGTGATGTTGGGCCTACTTGGGGCCACGGGTAACATGGACCTGCCTTCCGGGCTGCAAATCCTTGCCAATCCTCTGATCATTGGCGCGGCGGGCTTCATGTATGTCGTGGAATTCATCGCAGACAAGATACCGGGAGTCGATACGAGCTGGGACACCCTGCACACCTTTATTCGCATCCCCGCCGGGGCATTGCTGGCAGCCGGTGCGGTGGGTGAAGTGAATCCTGTTGTCGCCCTGGCAGCTGCCATCGTGGGCGGTGGCCTGGCGGCCGGCGCCCACGCCACCAAATCCGGCACCCGGGTCATGATCAACGCTTCTCCCGAGCCGGTCAGCAACTGGGTCGCCTCCCTTGCGGAAGACCTTGCCGTCATTGCCGGTCTGTGGACCGCTCTTCACCACCCCTGGGTGTTTATCGTCCTGTTGATTGGTTTTGTCTTGCTGATGATTTGGCTACTGCCCAAGCTTTGGCGGGGTATCAAGAAGTTGTTCAGTTTCATCGGGCGGCTTTTTAGACAAGGAGTCTGACCATGGCCACCACCGTCCGTGACGTGATCGGAATCTTGGAAACCATCGCCCCACCGTGGATGCGTCACGGTGACGATCCCACCGGGCTGCACGCCGGTCACCCGGATTGGAAGGTGAGAAAGATCCTCCTCGCCCTCGACGCAACCCTTCCTGTCGTGCGGGAGGCCAAAAAGCGTGGATGCCAGATGCTCGTCACGCACCACCCACGGTTCTATCGGCCCCTTGCAAACCTTGATGAATCAGAGCCGATGGGCGCAGTGGCAGCAGAAATCGCACGAGCGAGGCTGGCGGTCTATTGCGCCCACACGAACCTGGACGTCGCACCCGGAGGCATCAATGACATCCTGGCCGATCTCGCGGGCATGAGGGAAGAAAGAAAGCCTCTGCTTTCCGTGGCAGATGACCGAATGTTGAAGTTGGTCACGTTTGCTCCTGAAGAGCATGTTGAGACCATACGCGCCGTGCTCTGCAAAACGGGAGCCGGGGTCATCGGAAACTACACGGATTGCTCCTTTAGAACAAGCGGCAGGGGCACGTTCCGTGGCTCGGACACCACCAGGCCTTTCCTCGGCAAGGCCGGACGGCTTGAGGAGGTAAAGGAGTGGCGGCTCGAAGTGCTCTTGCCCGAGAGCTGCCAGGCGGCCGTGCTGCGGGCCTTGACCGAGTCCCATCCATACGAAGAACCAGCCTGCGACATCTATCCGTTGCTCGACAAGAAGACCTACGGCCAAGGACGCCAGGGCCTGCTCAAGAGACCGACGAAACTCGGCTTGCTCGCGCGGAAGATGAAGAAGGCGACGAGCTCGCCTGGGGTCCTGGTGCTGGGAAATCGGGAAAGACCTGTCCGGACCGTTGCCGTGTGGAGTGGCGCCGGATTCCAGACAGACTGTGTCAAGGGGCTCGGCCTCGACGCCGTGATCCTGGGCGAGATCGACTATCACGGGTGCGAGGTCCTGCAACAGTTTAACACGGGTTGTATTGCCTTGGGCCATGCCCCATGCGAGGAAGTCGTCTTGCCATGGCTGGCCGAGAAGCTCTCGAACGCCTTCTCCGGCATCAGTGTGGCAGTCACGACCGAAGGTATCGTGAAGATGTGGAGTCTATGACCTCACAGCCCTGATATTACCCTTGAGCTTTTCCAAGCCTGCCCGAGCAAAAGCCGTTTTCCCAAATTTCTCCTCAAAATCCTTTCTTTCCATCCTCAGGATATCGGCTGTTGACGGGAGGCAAAGGTCCCTTGATAACTCCTCCTCATTAAAGGGACACGCCTCCTGACAAGCGTCACACCCAAAAAAACAGTCGCCCATTTTTCTGCCGGTTTCATTGCCGACCTCTCCACGGTGTTCAATGGTCAAATATGAAAGGCATCTTGAGGCATCGATGGAAAAGGGACCGTCAAGGGCGCCGGTGGGGCAGGCATCAACGCATCGGCTACAGGAACCGCAATGGTTCTTCATGGGCTCATTGTCCGAAGGAGACAAGAAAGCGGTGGTAAGAATCTCCACAAGGAAGACGTATGAACCGTATTCAGGCATAATAAGCATATTATTTTTTCCTATGAATCCCATCCCCGACGCACACGCGAAACTTCTTTCAAGAATGGGGGCCGAATCCACGCAAACCCTTGTCTTGCTCCCCGGACACCACGAAACGATGCTAAGGGCCAACTCTTGGGCCAACGGCCTTAATCGATCATGATAGTCGGTCTTGTCGGGCTCTGCATATCTTGCCGTGGTAAAGCCATCCGGTGTGCAGGGCTTCCGGCAAGCATAGGGATATGCGAGGGAAATCACCGTCTGACAACCATCAAGCAGCCTTGTAGGATTTCCCCTCAATTCTTGATTCCGTCCTAACCAGGCCATTTCTCCATATTTGCCGGCAGCGATCCATGAGCAAAATTGATCAAAAAACAGAGGCCTTTCAGGTCTGGAAAAGCCCACGCCTACAAATCCTAGGCCTTTTGCCTTTTCTGAAATAGGAGCAATCAAGGTCTTATGTATAGTGAGAAGGTCAAAGGATAGAAAATAAGCGACCCCATTCGAACGGTCTTGGTCAGCACGGCCGGAGGGAGGAAGATAAGAGAAACCACGCCGTCTAATCGAATGGGGTCAAGCTTTCAAAACCATCCTCGGTGACAAGGACGGTTTGCTCGAACTGAGCGGAAAGAGACCCGTCAGCTGTGACCGCGGTCCACTTGTCTTCCAGAATCCGCAGGTCTCTCTCACCCAAATTGATCATAGGCTCGATAGTGAAGACCATGCCCGGGACTAGGCCAATCCCCGCCCCTTTTCGACCGTAATGGGGGATCTGAGGAGCTTCGTGGAACTCAAACCCGACACCATGGCCCACAAATTCCCTCACCACCGAGCACCCTTGTCCTTCCGCAAGTCTTTGAATCGCCCAACCGATATCCCCTATGGTCCTTCCGGGGCGCACTTGCGTCATGCCGACTTCAAGACACTGTCGGGCTACCTTGACAATCTTTTGCGCATCCGGTCCTGATGTTCCAACAAAAAAGGTCTTGCTGGCGTCAGCATAGTATCCCTTCAAAACTGACGTCACATCCAGATTGACGATGTCGCCCTCATTCAAAATCCTTTTTCCAGGGATACCATGACAAATCACTTCATTGACGGAGACACAGACACTCTTTGGGAAACCTCGGTAGTTCAAGGGCGCGGGGGTGGCATGATTTGTGACGGTGAATTCATGAACTAGGGTGTTAATGTCATCCGTGCTTGTTCCCGGCGTGATTTTTTCCTCCACCAGATCAAGGGTCTCCAAGACCAGACGGCCGGCCCTCCTGATACCTTCAATGTCCTTTTTCCCCTTCAGCCGGATCTTGTATTTCTGCAAATACAGGTCCTTGAGGTTCTCTGACCCTTGGGTTTGCTTGCCCAGGCAGCACCTTTTATATTTAAGGCCGCTGCCGCAAGGGCAAGGATCATTTCGACCCACTTTCAGCTTACTGTTTTTCATCAACATCTTTGACCGACCTGCTTCCTGAAAGTCGCAAACAAAAAAAGAAGCTCTCCTGAGCTTCATGGATACCCGCTTGCGATAATCGTTCTAATTTTTAATTAATATAACCAACAGGATGCGTTGTCAATATAGATCCCCGCTTGGACATGCTCGCAGTTTGCGTAATGAACGCGCGTGGGATGGGAGCCCCTTCGAGGCACGGTTGTGTGCGATTGACAGGCGGTTGAGCGGAAGCTATGATGAACGGGCCACTGAAGTGACCCGGGAGCCGTATCCATGACCGAAGTTCGCCCCCTTGAGCTGAGTGATCTGCCGATGGTCAAAGCTTACCTGCGGCGCCATCCGCCAGAGATCTCTGAATTGACCTTTACCAACCTTTTTGTCTGGCGCAGTGCCAGGCCCGTTTTCCTTGCCGAGGCAGACGATGCCATCGTCTTTATAACCAACTCGCGCATGGGCGATGGTAACGACAAACTGATTATCGGAAACCCTGTTGGCGGGGCGTCGCCATTGGCTGCAGCCCGCTCGCTGGACCTTCAGGTGGCAGGATTTTCCCGTATTCCCGAGACCACGGCCAGCCAGTTACGCGAAGCAGGCCTCCACGTGGAAGCGGACAGAGACAACTGGGATTACGTATACCGTGTGTCGGACCTGGGTGATCTCGCAGGACGGCGCTTCCACAAGAAGCGAAATCTCATCAAGCAGTGCCTTCGGGCGTACGCATGCCGGTATGAGCCTATCGCACCGGGCCTCATCGCCGAGTGTGCCGACATGCAAGATCGGTGGTGCAAGGTCCGGGAGTGTGGGCACGATCCCAGTTTATGCAGTGAGTATGTAGCCATTCGGGAAAGCTTTTCCCTTTTTGAGCATCTTCAGTTCATCGGCGGGGTTGTTCGGGTGGATGGGATCATCCAGGCCTATGCCATTGGTGAACAACTGCAGCCGGGTGTGGCCGTATGTCACTTTGAGAAGGCGATGCCCGAATTTCGCGGTCTCGGCCAGCTTATCAACCAGTGGTTTTCCAAGTACTCTTTGGGTGCATTTGAACTGGTCAATCGAGAACAGGACATGGGCATTGTCGGTCTGCGCCAGGCAAAGGAGAGCTATCATCCTCACCACATGGTTGAGAAGTTCAACGCCTGGTTCCCAGGTGTGAGCCCCGGCAAGGCGTTGCCTGTTGAGCCTCATGAGTGTGACAAACATGTTCACAATTCCGCTATTGCCAATAAAGCTAATGGGTTATGATTTTAAGTTTGCCACTTGGTCAACGGTTTGGTCAACATTTCGGATTTTGGCCTCTAACCATGTCCAATATCGCGCCATAGCCGTTGTCAACCGGTCTTCTTTCGGTTTGACATAATGTCTGTCCATACCCTGCAAGATATGACCTAGAATCAAATCACGGTACGTCTTATCAACCGCCGCCTCTAGCATGTTCGTTTTAACCGTCCTGCGAATGTCATGCAGGATAAAACCGTCAGCCCTTTGCCGTCCATAGATTATCCCTGCATCTTTGCAAGCCCGTTTAACGCTTTTCTGAAGACGCTTAATAGGCCCGCCCAAATACAAGAATACATGAATCATCATGCAGACTGCGCGGTAAGGCCCTTAAAATGTCTCTAAGGGCCTCTGAGATAGGAATACTTCTAGCCTGTCCGGTCTTGGTATCCTCAGCCCTAAGCCTGATAAAATGGCCCTTAATGTCTACCCTGTCCCATCTAAGGTTTAATACCTCTCCGGGCCTCATGCCCGTTGCCATTAAAGTTTGAATGATAGGCTTAAGGTGCACCTTGGCATGTTTGCACAAGCTCACATACTCTGCGACTGATAACGTCCTAATGCGAGTATTGGCCCCGGTCTTTTGTAGAGCCTTAAGGGCCTTAAAAGCCTTAAGTGTTTGTGGCCCCACCTTGTCAACCAGGAATGCCTTGTTTATCATAGTTGCCGCGTATGTCACATCTTGGTCAATGTAGCTTGCAGCATGGCCCTGTTGAATCCGTTGCACCTGATAGATTTCTAAATCCGTAACCTTAATGTGTCTTACGGGCATGTCTCCAAAGACCTTATTGAAATTTGCAAGGCCAATTCTCATTCGGTCCGTGTCCTTTAACGGTTTTGGTCTCGGAAGACTCAAATACCAATCCGTAAGCTCTTGAAAGCTCATTTTGGCATCCGGTATGATGTCAAAGATTCGGTTCTCTCGTTTCTGGACCCTGCGTTTTCCGTCTGCGTCCCTGGCCTCCTCAATGGAATAGCCCACACATTCCCGCCGTTGTTTGCCACCAGGTAGCCGATACGCGATCCAATACTTGACTTTTTTGGACCGCTTCAGCCTGACTAGGTCTTCGCCACAAGAGCAAAGCCGATTCTTCGCGGATTGCTTTTTGTGGCACATTGGACATTCAGCTAAGATTGCCATTCAAAACACCTCCTTTAAGTTTTTGTCTAACGTTAACTACCGTTTAGGCATCCCTCCCTTCTATAGCCTGAAACAAAAGCGCCTGAAGATGTTCTCCCGGCCATACGCAAGCCGCCCCACGCCTCACAACGTGGGGTATCTTCAAGCGCTCTATGTGTTGGTTTGGTCTGCATTGCGTATGGTTTGGGGGCTGATTGTTACATTGTTAACTATATAACTAGCAAAATGGTTAAATCCTGTCAACCTATTTTCGTTGTAATGTGGCTGATAATCTGTTAATGGGCCAATATGGCTGAAATAAGAAAGAGTTATAACACCACTCTCAGAGCCGATCTCATGAAAAGACTCCGCATTCTTGCTGCTCAACAGGAAAAGCGCCAAAACGACCTTCTTGAGGAAGGCATCCAAGACCTATTGAAAAAGTACGAGAAGAAGGCCAAGAAGTAACCTCTCACCCATCCGCAAAACATCGCCAGCCGTCGCCAGGAAGGTGGGACTCTGCATATGGAGTTCAAAGAATTCTTCACTGTAGTGAAACCCGGCTCAGAAGGAGTTGAGGACTCTACGGGATGGCAGGTTGCCGTGAAACCAACAAAATTTCTA